>NZ_JAYEZO010000001.1:1625354-1950425 GCF_037031285.1 Halobellus sp. LT62 | reverse complement strand
GGAACACGGACTCGCCGCCACCCACTCATACCACATACCCCACACTCCCCCGAGAAACATCCCCACCAGAGAGCCCACGAGACAGCGCGTCTCGTGGGCTCTTTTCATTTCGAAACGCACGCGGTGATCATCAAACCCCGCCCGACCGAACAGACACGCGCATTTTCCCACGAGCACGACACCCACCACGAGAAGACGATCAACTCGCCCGAGGAAATCAGGTCTCACAACGCGCGCGAACCGATCACCGCCCGTAGCGGCGGAGTCGACGTGGTCGACACCGCCAACTGCGCGCTTTCCACCAACTAATTGATTGTTAACCCGATTAAATCGAGTTAATTGGAAAGAAGACGGGCTGAGCGAGTTCCCGGTTTATGGGATAGTCCCTGTAACGAGCGGTCGCAATGACCCGCACCACAGCAGTCACGATCGCACTCGTGGTCGCACTCGTCGGGCTGGCAGCGTTCCCGATGGGCGCGAGCGCGGCGACGGACCTCTCGGTCGACGTTACCCAACAGGCCGAGACGGGCGAGGCGGTCGTGACGGTCACAGCCAACGATAGCGCAGTTGAGAACGCGACGGTGAACGTGTCGTCTGCGTCGGCGTACAACGGTACCGGCACGTACGAGACCGACGCGAACGGAACGGTCACGTTACCGAACCCGAACGAGACAGTCACCGTCGACGTGACGGCAACCGCTAACGACACGAACGCGACGCAGCAGGTCGAGCTCGTCCCCTACGAGGAATCTCTCGACGTCGAGGTGGCGCAGGATTCCGATGGAACGGCGACCGCGACCGTCACGCAGTACGGTGAACCGGTCGAGAACGCCTCCATCGAAGCCGACGGCGAGTCGAACTACTCGGCGAGCGCGACGACCGACGAGAACGGAACCGCGACGCTCGAACAGCCGGAAGACACGCAGAACGTCACCGTGACGGCGTCTGCTGACGACCTCACGGCGGAGACGACGACGCAACTCGAGGGCTCCGCACAGCTCGAAGTCACGGCTGAACAGCGCGAGGACGGCGTCTTCGTGACGGTCACGCACGGCTCCGATGCGGTAGAGAATGCGACCGTCGACGTCGAGGCCGACGGCGACTACGCGGGCACGGGGACCTACGAGACCGACGCCGACGGCGAGGTCGCCCTGCCGCTCCCGCAGGAGAACGTCACGATCGACGTGACCGCGACAGCCGACAACGAGACGGCGACGACGACGACTGACCTGACAGTCGCGTTCGTCGAGGAGGAGGGCGTCTTCGGTCAGACCGTCTCGCGGTTCGTCGCCGCCCTGCAGTCGGCCGGGTTCGACGGCCCGCCGGGGCTTGTGATTTCGGACTTCGTGACGGGAAACAACCCGGGTAACGCCGCGGACGCGCCCGGACTCGCTGACGACGAGAACGAGACCGACGGAAACGAAACCGGAGAGGCACCCGGCCGCTCCGGTGACGCGCCCGGGCAGTCCGGCGACGCTCCCGGCCGATCGGACAACGCTTCGGGCCAATCTGACGATGCGGACGACGGCGACCGCGAGCGCGGACCGGGCTCTGCCTCGGCGAACGGTAACGCTCCCGACGACCGTGACCGCGGTCCCGACGCGCGAGACGATGATGACGAGGCTGACGACGACGGCGACGGAAACGGTGGATCCAACGGCGCGCCGGGTAACTCCGACAACGCGCCCGGTCGAAACTGACGATCCGACACGCGATTGACGCGGCGGACCGTCCTGACCGTTCGTCGGATCGACGCTCGATTTTCAATTCGCTCGGACGATCCAAAGGGCCGATAGACGTGCGTCTGCTGTCGTTTCGGTCTCCGGACCGGTCGGCGTGGTTCTATTTGATGAGACGGTGGATCTGCCAACTGAGACAGCGGAGCGTGAGATGTGCGGGAAGCGCCGTCACTCGCCCGAGCGGTCACCGCGTCGGTAGCGATCGAGCTCCGCGGGCGTCAGTCCGCACTGTGCGGCCACGGTATCGGGGTCGGCGTCGAATCGCCGGAGCGCGGCGAACGCGCCCGTCGCGACGAATTCGATCCACTGGTCACCGCTCCCCGGGGACCACGCGTCGGCGTCGAGTTCGGGTTCGTCGCGTCCGCCGGCCAACGCCCGAACTGCGATGGTGCTTACGAGCGACGCACACAGCGGATCGACGGGACGGTCGTGATTAGTAGAGCCCGTCCGGTCGAGCCGTTCCAGCGCGCCCGCGAGCGCGAAGTACCGTCGGGCGTCGCGCTCGTCGACCAGCGCTCGTTCGAGCGCTGCGTCGACGACGGCGTCGAGCGCGTCGGTCACGACTCGTCTGCGTCCCCTCCGCCGGGCACCTCGAGGGTGGCGTCGACGACGGTCCCGTCCGGCCGGAGCGTGACGCGACCGAGCGTGACCGTCTCGCCGACGTCGGCCGCGCCGGAGACCGCGCGGAGCGTCGTTTCCCGGTCGAGCCGTTCCCACACCGCTCGCTCGAGGTGGCCTTGGAACGCCTCGGGATCGGTCCACCCGGAGTCGATGTCCGAGGGCACGTGGACGACGAACTGGAACTCGGCTTCGGTGACGTGGATCCCCACGCCGAACGTGTCGCCCGCCGGGTCGTCTTCGGTCATACCCTCACGTGTGAGGCGGCGACAAAATATCCTATCGATGTGCGAGCTGCCGGCACACGTCGATGGGGTGTCGTGTCATCAAGTATCGATGGTGTGCCGTGTCATCGCATCACGACGAGGGGCTAGATAGGACGGTTTTTGAGCCGCGAGAAACTTCTGAGAGCAATGAGTTACAAGATCGGACTCGTCGGCAAGCCCTCCGTCGGCAAGTCCTCTTTCTTCAACGCGGCGACGATGAACGACGTGCCCGAGGGCGCGTACCCGTTCACGACCATCGATCCCTCCGTCGGCGAGGCGTACGTCCGCGTCGAGTGCGCAGCGCCGGAGTTCGACGAGACGTGCACGCCGTCGGTCGGCTTCTGCGACGACGGGACCCGGTTCGTCCCGGTGAAACTCGTCGACGTCGCGGGGCTCATCCCCGGCGCGCACGAGGGCAAGGGCCTCGGCAATCAGTTCCTCACCGACCTCAACGAGGCCGACGTGCTCGTCCACGTCGTCGACTTCTCCGGCGAGACCGACATCGAAGGCGAGCCGACGGAGGGCCACGACCCACGCGACGACATCGACTTCCTCGAGAACGAGCTCGATATGTGGTATCTCGATATCTTAGAGAAGGGTCTCGAACGGTACCGCTCGGGTTACCACGGCGAGGAGGCGAACATCGAAGAGGACCTCGCCGAACAGATGTCCGCGTTCAAGACGAACAAAGATGAGATCAAGCAGATTCTGCTCGCCACCGACGCGGGCCTCGACCCCGACGAGTGGGACGAAGAGACGAAAGAGCGCGTCGCCCGCGAGATCCGAAAGCGGACCAAGCCGATCCTGATCGCGGCGAACAAGATGGACACGCCCGCGGCCCAAGAGAACTACGAGTCGGTGACGACTGACCCCGACTACGAACACCTCGCGTTCGTCCCCACGAGCGCGCACGCGGAGAAAGCGCTCAAGCAGGCGGACGAGGCGGGCGTCGTCGACTATCAACCCGGCGCGTCCGAGTTCGAGATCGTCGGCGACCCCTCCGAGGAGCAGGCCGCGGGGCTCGAACAGATCCGCGAGTACGTCGCGGGGTTCGACGGCACAGGTGTCCAAGACGTGCTCGAATCCGCCCTCTTCGACGTGATGGGCGCGATCGCGGTCTTCCCGGGCAGCGCGAACGGTCGCGCCGACTCCCAAGGCGTCTTTCGCGACTGCTTCGTCCTCCCGGAGGAGTCGACGACCGAGGACTTCGCCTACCACCTTCATTCCGATATCGGCGACGGGCTCCTCCACGGGATCGACTGCCGCTCGAACCGACAGGTCGGGTCCGATCACGAACTCGGCCACCGCGACGTCGTCGAGATCGTCACGACCAACTAGGCTTCTCCGCTCCGCCCGATGATTCCGAGGCGCACGTCCGCGACGCTGCCGGAGAGGTAGGTACTTCAGCGGAGCGCACGCACCCGAGGATATGATCGACGACGCTCCGATCGGCGCGTTCCTCGACGACGTCGCCTCCGAGCGGGTGACGCCGGCCGGCGGCACCGTGGTCGCCGTCTCCGGTGCAATGGGCGCGGCGCTCTGTGAGATGGCCTGTATCCATACGATCGCCGCGCGGAGTACCGAGGACGACCCCGATTCCGACGAACCCGAAATCGACGACTTCGAGGCGATCCGCGCCGATCTCGCCGGCCAGCGTCGGCGGCTGCTCGCGCTCGCCGAACAGGACGCGACGCTCGTCGACGAGTTGTTCGGCGGCGGTTCCAGCGGCTCACCGAGCGGTTCCGCGAGCGTTTCCGCCGATCGGCTCTCGAAACGCGCCGCGGGGATCCCGCTGGCAACCGCGGAGGCCTCCTTGGCGGTTCTCGAAGCCGCTGCAGTCGTGGGAAACCACGGCCGAATCGGTGTCGCAGCCGACGCGAAGGCGGGCGCGTACCTCGCCGACGCCGCGCTTCGGGCGTCGCTGGCGACGGTCCGGACGAACATCGAGGCGCTGGAAGACACCTCCTACGCGGCGAAACTCGAAGAGCGGGGCGCACAGATCGCTGCGACCGCGGCGGACGTCCGGCGCGACGTACTGTCGGAACCCTTTGACGGGATGGACGACTGATAGCCGTTCGTCACAGCCCGGAAACGGCGAGCGGTTCGATCGCGTTCTGGATGAGAATCTGACACGACAGTAATTACTAAGGCGATTCCGTGTGGTGGTCGTGACGATGGATGAATCGATCCGGGTTCTGTACGTCGAATCGGATCCGCAGTTTCGGGAGCTGACGGCCGATTCTCTAACGAACGCCAACGACGCTATCGACGTCCGCTCCCGGGCCCACCCGGACGACGCCGTCCCCGCGATTCGGGACCGCGACGTCGACTGCGTGATCACGGATTACGAATTCGACGGTGCGACCGGTTTGGACCTCCTCGATGTCGCTCGCGAGGAGTCGCCGAATCTCCCGGTCATTCTGTTTACCGGCACCGGCTCCGAGGAGGTTGCCAGCCGCGCGATCTCGGCGGGCATCACCGACTACTTCCAGAAGACGGGGAGACAGAAGCAGTACGCACTGCTCGCGAACCGCGTCGAGAACGCCGTCGAATCGAGCCGACGGGAACGCGAACGCCGCCGGAACCAGCGTCAGTTCGAGGCGATCTTCGAGGATCCGAAGCTGCTCGTGGGCCTGCTCGAAACAGACGGGACGGTCAGAGACGTCAACCGGACGGCGACCAAGTACGTCCCGGCGAGTCGCGAGGACGTCGTCGGCGAGCCGTTCTGGGAGACGCCGTGGTGGACGGACGAACTCCGAGAGGAGGTCAAAGGGTGGGTCGAGGCGGCCGCCTCGGGTCAGTACGTCGGTTACGAGACGACGCATCCGAACCCCGGTGGAAGAGAGATCACCGTCGAGGGGAACTTCCGGCCTGTCACCGACGGCGAAGGCGATGTGACGGCGATCGTGGTGTCGGCCCGAGACGTCACCGAGCGTCGCGCCCGAGAGCGAGAGCTAAAACGGCAGTACGAGCGCCTCGACGACTTCGCGAGCTTCGTCTCACACGACTTTCAGAGCCCGATTTCGACTGCCCGCGGTCGGTTGGAACTGGCCCGCGAGACGGGCGCGGACGAACACGTCGAACGCGCGGTCGACGCCGTCGAGCGCATCGATCGGCTCAGGACGGATCTCGCAGAGACGCTGCGCAGCGGCGAGATCGTCTCCGATCCGACCGACGTCGCCACCGAGGACGTGTTAGCTGACGCGTGGGTGGCCGTGGACCCACCGGCGGCGGCCTCCGTCTCCGTGCGGGAGTCGCCGGAGCTGCGCGCGGACCGCGACGGGCTCCAGCGGCTCTTAGAGAACTTCGTTCGGAACTCGATCGAGCACGGGCCCGCCGACGTTGAGATACTCGTCGGCTCCCTCGACAACGGGTTCTATTACGAGGATTCCGGCCCGGGTATCGGTCCGGAGCATCGAGACCGCGTGTTCTCGCCCGGGTTCTCGACGAAGCGAGAGGAGAACGGGACAGGGATGGGACTGGCGGGAGTGCGTCAGATCGTCCTCGCGCACAGGTGGACGCTCGATATCGAAGACGCACAGACGCTCAGCGGCGTTCGCTTTGAGATTCACACGGAGTGAGCGCGACGGCGGCGACTGTACCGAGTCGGTGACGCCGAGAGGGATACGGTTCGCTGGGGGACAGCGAATCTGACGTCGGGGCTAGTGTTGCGGTTCTCTCCACGCTAAAATCGTCCGTCCCGCGTCGGCTTCAGCGGTCGACCGGCGTTTTCACGACCGTAACCGGCATCTCCGCCAGCCGGAGCACTCGGTCGGTCGTGCTGCCGAGCAGGCTCCGGTACTCGTCGGGGCGGCGTCGCGTCCCGAGAATCACGATATCGACATCGGTCTCGCGGGCGCATTCGACGATTTCTTCCGGTGGTTGTCCGTGCGTGAGATGCCCTTCGACGTCGACGCCGCGTGCGTCCGCTCGCCGGACGACGGCGGAGACCGCCTCTTCGCCCACCTCTTCGAGCCCGTGCTCTGGGCCCTCGTGGCCGTCGACGTACTCGTCGCCGCTGTAGGCGTCGTAGACGTCGCTGTCGACGACGTACAGGACGTGCAACGTGGCGTCGTGGTGGGCGGCGAGATCGAGCGCGTGGTCGGTCGCGCGTTCGGACGCCTTCCCGCCGCCGGTCGCGAGTAGGATGCTCTCGAGCATAGCTACGTGTATGCGGTCTGAGAGTAAAAGTGTCGGCGGGTGGTCTGAGAAAGAGACCAGTGGGTGTTCGAGAGAAAAACATCGATGGACGTCTCGAGACACGAGTGTCGGTACCCCTCCCTCGTTCGTGCCTCCCTCTCTAAACAAAGATGAAATTTATAAATTAAATATATATGTTATATATCTCTATATCATTCTATACTTGAATTTACATCACTTTCAAAGACCACACTGATATATAATTAAACTATATTGGAGTTTCTTTAGTAGTGTTATTCACCCCGGCAGACGCTCCTCGTGCGTCCCTGTCGGCTCGAAACGCCATCGCGTCGGAAGGAAGGCTTTTGTACGATGGATGCTGTAACCACATCGTGTTACGTGGTGCCAAAAGCGGTCCGGGCGATTCGACCGCGTCATCCGCTCAGCGCCCACAGACCCCGGGACAGTATCGATGGTCTCTCCGGGTCGGAATTTCGGTACGCCACAGTGCGCGACACGTTGCGGTGACATATGATGATTCCAATGAGCACGAACGACAGCGAGGACGGCGACGGGACGAGCGTATATCGGAACAGTCAATGGACAGCCAATGAGGTGATCCAGTGATGGACGGACGAGTGACCATCTCCGAACTGGAGAAAGTGTACGGCGAGGGTGCCGAACGGACGAAGGCCATCGAAGATCTGTCTTTCGACGTCGAGGGCGGCGAGTTCGTCAGCGTCGTCGGTCCGAGCGGCTGCGGGAAGAGTACCCTGTTGTATCTCATCGCGGGCTTTTTGGATTCCACCTCCGGAACGATTGCCGTCGACGACGACGTCGTCAACGGTCCCGGGACGGACCGGGGCGTGGTGTTCCAAGACTACGCGCTGTTCCCGTGGCGAACCGTCTTCGAGAACGTCACCTACGGTCTCGAAGAGGACGGCGTCCCCAAGGAGGAAAGACAGAGCATCGCACAGAAATACATCGACCTCGTCGACCTCGACGGATTCGAGGACAAGTATCCCAAGGAGCTCTCCGGCGGGATGAAACAGCGCGTGGGCATCGCGCGCACGCTCGCGTACGAACCAAAAATCCTCCTGATGGACGAGCCCTTCGGTGCGCTGGATCAGCCGCTGCGCGAGGCGCTGCAGGACCAGCTGCGCGACATCTGGAACGACCTCGGCAAGACGATCGTGTTCATCACCCACGACGTCGAGGAAGCGGTCTATCTCTCCGAGCGGGTCCTGATTATGACGCGGCACCCCGGAACGAAGAAGACGGTCACCGAAGTCGGTCTCGACCGTTCGGGGACGCGAGAAGACATCGTCACCTCCGATGAGTTCGCCCAGTACAAAAACTCCGTCTGGCGGTCCCTCCACGAGGAAACGCAAACTGAGGTGACATTGTAGCCGTGCCATACGAGACGTCGCAACGCATCGAGACGCTCCCCGCCCCCGTGCAGGGCATCGTCAAGACGATTTTAGATTGGTTCCCGCTCGGGATCGTCGTCGTACTGTGGGAGCTCGTCAGCGGCACTGTCGTCGCCGAGTCGATTCTCCCCCCGCCGACGACCGTTTCGAGTCTCCTCGTCGAGCTCGTCGTCACCGGTGAGGTGTTCTCGCATCTGTTCATCTCGCTGTTTCGGATCGGGGTGGGACTCGGACTGAGTATCCTCATCGGCGTACTCCTCGGTATCGGGATGGCCCGCTCGGATCCAGTCGAGGATTTCTTCGATATCTTCCTGTCGATGACGTACCCGATTCCGAAGACCGCGCTCGTCCCGCTCGCGATCCTGTGGTTGGGTGTCGGCACGGAGACGGCGATCCTGATCGTCTTCCTCGCGTGTCTGCTGCCGATCGTTCTGAACGCGTACAACGCCGCCAACGACGTCAACCAGAGCCTCGTCTGGGCGGCACAAATGATGGGCACCGACGAGCGCTCGATGCTGTATAAAGTCGTGTTTCCGGCGACGATCCCCGAAATTATGACTGGGGTTCGACAGGCCGTTCCGATCGCGTTCGTCGCGCTCGTGAGCGCCGAACTCATCGCGTCGAACCGAGGAATGGGGTATCTGATCCTTACCTCCGGACAGATCGGCAACTACCCGCGGATGTTCGCGAACATCGTCATCATCTCGGCGGTCGCGTTCGTGGCCGTCCGTGGCTTCGAAGAGGTTCGTAACAGGGTGTTAGTATGGACGTAACTTCCGAAGCACAGGGCGGATTCGACCTGTCGCGACTCGTCGAGCTTGGAAAGTCGATCTACTCGCTGGTGATCGTCTTGGTGATCTGGGAGCTCGTCGGCCAACTCGAGCTCATCCACTACTACTTCCTCCCGCCGCTCTCGGATATCATCCTCCGGTTCATCGAACTGACGCTGTCGGGTGATATGCTGTACAACGCGTACCTGACTCTCTATCGGGCGCTCGTCGGACTCGCGATCGCGACGGTCTTCGGGGTGCTCGTGGGCGTGTTGTCGGCGCGGAACGATCTCGTCGACTGGTTCTTCGATCCGATCATCAAGATCGGGTACCCGGTCCCGATCATCTCGCTGATCCCCGTGTTTATGTTGTGGTTCGGAATCGGCGACATCTCGAAGATCATTATGGTCGCAGTGGGAACGTTCTGGCCCGTCGCCGTCAACGCCCGTGACAGCACCCAACAGGTCCAGCAGAACCTCGTCTGGGCGGCGCAGATGATGGGCACGAGCGACCGGCGACTGCTCCGGCGGGTGGTGTTCCCGGCGGCACTTCCCGGGATCATCACCGGGTTCCAGATCGCGATGCCGCTGTCGCTCATCATCACGTTCGTCTTCGAGATGGTTGCCGGCGGTGGCGGACTCGGGGCCCTCGAAATTCAGGGCGTCCGTTCCTTCCAGTCCACACAGACCTACGCGGCGATCATCGCCGTGATGTTCATCGGCATCGGACTCGACCGCGGACTCCGATTAATCCGGAGTCGCCTCCTTCACTGGACCTGAGTTCGACTGCCGAAGGCGTTCTCGGGTCGTTCACTTCCGCTATCGCGTATCTCTTCTTTCCACTCGTTTTCGCCCGCGTCGAAGTCGGTCTCTACCGTTCACTCCGTCGGTGAGCGGCGCGCTTCGCTGGCGTTGCTATACTGTTTAGTTAGGAGTGAAATCAGCGTGACCGGTACAGAGAAGACCGTGGAAGCCCCCTTCCATTCCCGATGGACGCGTCGCGTCCATCGACGTCCCGCTCGTTTCACTCGTGGGACTCCCACCCGCCAGCGGCTTTTCGGCCGCAATCGCTTACCTAATCACGACCCTAGCGTTGGCACAAAAACCTAAATGGATGTACATCAAACGGCTCTGTGTATGCCAACCACTCCCAGCTACGGTTGTCCGCACCGCGACCACCCTCCGGAGGCCATATCCCTTCCGCACGGCAGTATGGCGGGGGTGAGACGATGATCGACGCCGCCGAAGAGCGGGTCATCGACTGTGACTGGCACTATCAAGACTCGTTCACGGAAGTCGCGGAGTATATGCCCGAACCGTGGAACACGAAGTACAAGAACAGCAACTGGGACGACGCGGGCGTCAAACAGAACCTCAGTTCCTTTTTCCCGACATCGACGGGCGACAGGCAAAACTACGGGAAGGTCCTCCGAGAGCACTCGAACTACCCGGACGCCCCCGAAGAGCCCGAGCGCGTCGGCGAGGGTATGGACTTCCTCGACATCGATGTCTCCCTCCAGATTTCGCATCTCATCCTCGCGATGGGCGGCGTCAACGCGGACGACGAACGCGTTCAAGCGTTCACCCACGCCTACATCGAATATATGCTCGAGGAGGTGCTCGATCCCGACGAGGGCATCTACGGCCTCGCGCCGATTCCGTACGGCGACATCGACGCTTCCCTCGAAGTGCTCGAACGGGTGGAGGACGAGGAGACGTTCGTGGGCGCGTGTTTCGTCACGGCGGGGGCGAGTCCGCCGTTGGGTAATAGAAAATACGACCCGATCTACGAGCGCTGCGAGCAGATGGACTTCCCCGTCGTCTACCACACGGGCGGGTCCGGCCTCGACGAGTACGTCCGCGCGGGCTATCAGGAGATGATCGAGACCCACACACTGGGATTCTTAGAGTCGAATATGTCGCAGATCGTCAGCGTCGCCTGTCAGGGCGTCCCCGAGAAGTACCCCGACCTCGACATCGTCTTTATGGAATCGGGCGTCACCTACATTCCCGGCCTCGTCAGCCGTCTCGACGAGGAGTATCTCAAACGGCCCGAGGAGGCACCGCTGCTCGACACGCGTCCGAGCGAGTACATCACCGACTTCTACTTCGGTACGCAACCGCTCGAAATTTCGGCGCGCAACGACCTCTTGGAACTCTGCTTCGATATGATCGGCACGGACCGGCTGCTGTACGCGTCTGACTATCCGCACTGGGACTTCGACAGCCCCTCGGTCATCAACGACCTCCCGATGCTCGACAACGACGATCGGCGCGCGATTCTCTCCGGCAACGCCGAGGAAGTGTTCGGCCTCTAGCCGAGGACACGCCGCTCCTCGCCGTCGATAACTGCGAAAGAATCCGAACCGACCGAAAACCGCGCGGAGCCGTTAGTTCTCGGGGATGTAGTCGTTGGTCGCGTATTCGGTGACGTCGAAGCTCTCCTCGACGAAGCCGAGATTGACCATCTCGTCCATCGTGAACTGCAGGCGGTCCATATCGATCGTGAGGTCCTGCCGGTAGTAGTCGTTGTTCGTCAGGAAGAAGCCGTCGACGAGCGGTTCGGGGAGCTCGAAGTACTCGGCGGCCAGCGAGACGACTTCGCTTCGGTTGTCGTACGCGTAGTTGACCATCTCGCGGAAGTCCTCTCCCCACGCGGCGATGGCGTCGCCCTTCTCGTCGAGGGAGTTGTTGGAAGCGACCGTGTACGCGAACGGGTACGCCTGCTCCCACGTGTCTTGGGAGGTGTAGACCTCGGTGAAGCCCTCTCCGCGCGCTGAGACGGCGAAGATCGCGGGGAACACGCCGGCGTCGATCCGGCCGTCGTTGATCGCCTCGACGAACGTCGGGAACGGCAGTTCGACGATCTCGGCGTCGTTTTCGGGATCGAGTCCCTCCTGCTGGAACTTCTTGACGATCAACGCGTGCACGCCGGTCCCCTGCGCGTTCACGCCGATGGTCGCGCCTTCGAGGTCCGCGGGTTCGGTGATGTCCGAATCCGAACCCGAGAAGATCGTGATCCCGTACCAGTCGGGATGGGCGTCCCAGAAGTCAGTGGCGATCATCGAGATGTTGCCGGGAACCGCCTCCTGACGAACAGCGGACGCGTAGCTCACAGTCGAGAGCAGGGCCATATCGGCGTTGCCCGCGGCCATCTTGTTCAGCGAGTCCGGCGTGCTCTGGTCTCGGGTGACGTTGAGTTCGTACTCGGAGCCGAGGTTCGTGAGTTCGCTCTGGATGTCCTCGATGGCGAACAGCGACGCGATGTTTTCGATGGGGACCGTGAACGCGAGGTTGAGCTCGGGCGTCCCACCGGTGACGTTCGAGAGCGCCGAACATCCGGCGAGACCCGACATCCCGAGGGTTCCGATCGCTGCGCTAGACTTCAAAAACGACCGACGCGACGAGTTGTCGAATGGCATCGTAGAGAGAGATAGATTCGATCTAAATAAATGTTTGTGAATGTATCTCAGTACAGCTACGCGGAAAGCGGGGCACAGATGATGTACGGAAAACGGGAGAACGATTCGAAGAGTCGACGTCAGAGTAATCAGACGTTACCGGAGAAGAGGGCCGAACAAAACGAGATAGAAGCGATTCACGAGCGATACCAAGTCGACGCGGTTAGTAGGTGACGCGCGCTTTCGACTCGATCTGGCCGATCCACTGTCGGTCTTCGAGGTCCCCCTCCTGCCATTCGATCGTCTCCCACTCGGGATCGAAGACGAGGTACCCACCCGCGTTGAACTCGATACGGTGCCCGCTGACTGGGTCGCGCACGTAGAGGAACTTCCCGCGGGAGATGGAGTGCTGGCCGATCCCGTCGGTCGGGATCCCGTGTTCGTTCATCGCGTCGTGGGCGTCGAAGAGGTCGTCGGCGGTGTCCACTTTGTACGCGATGTGGTGCAGCGCCGGGTCGTTGCCCGCTCCCTCGTCCTCGATGACCGCGGCCTCGATCTTGTTACCGTTGGCGCTGAGGAACGTCCCCCACCGCGACCCGTCGGCGCGGTCGTACTGTTCCTGGACGCGGAAGTTGAGCGCCTGCTTGAGCCACTCGCGGAAGTCGTTGGCCTCGGGGTCCCACAGTTGAACGTGATCGATCCGCCGTGGCGCGATCGGGTTCGTCGTCGTGCGCGAGTACGTCTTGTTCTTGAGCTTCGAGCGCCGCTCCGCGGGCGGATCGGGTTTCTCCATCTCGTAGTAGAACTCGAACTCGTGGCCGGTGGGCGTCGTAAAGCGGAACGCCTCCCCCTGCCCGAGTTCCTCGTCGGCATCGATCCACGTCACGTCGATACCCTGTTCGTCGAGGACCGTCTCGAATTCGCCGAGGTACTCCGGCTTTCGGGTCTGCCAACCGACGTGATCGACGCCGGCCTTGTCGGCCTCGCTCAGGACGATCGAGTGGTGATCGAACTCGTCGACGGCGCGGAGATACGACGTGTCGCCGTCCCGTTCGACCTCTTCGAACCCGACGGCGTCACAGAAGAACTCCAGCGATCCGTCGAGGTCGGGCGTTTCGAGCGCTACGTGACCGAGACGCGCGAGCTCTGGGGTCATTGTGATCGAATGACGTTCGGCGATGATAATAATTCATTCGTCTGCGGCCGTTCGTGAGATCCGAATCCGGACCGCCTGATCGACGCTCGAGAGTTACCGCAGCGACTCGATCGCATCGAGACGGTCGGACAGCACGGACTTGACGGACGCGAGGTCCCCACCGATTCGGATGATCTGGTGGCCGTCGTCGACGGCCGATTCGATGGCGTCGGGGTCGGTCTTGATGACGCCCGTGGGCACGTCGGCCGCGTGACACGCCTCGGTGATCTCTTCGATCTGTGCGACGACCTCGGGATGCGTCTTGTCCCCCGGGTGACCCATCTGCACGGAGAGGTCGGAGGGGCCGATGAACACGAAGCCGAGCTCGGGGACCGAGAGGATCTCATCCAGCTCTTCGACCGCGGTCGTCTTCTCGATCATCACGCCGAGACAGACCTCCCGGTCTTCGGTCTCGATGTAGTCGTCGGAGCCGAGCCCCCACGTCCGAGAGCGGCCGCTCGCCATTCCGCGTTCGCCCGGCTCGCCGTCGTAGACGAATCGCGTCGCCTTCACGGCCTCGCGAACCTCCTCGGCGTCGTCGACGCGCGGGATGAAGAGGTTTCTGACGCCGGCGTCGAGCACTTTCCGAAGCAGCGAGGGGTCGCCGCTCGGCAGGCGGACGAAAAGCTCCGTGCCGCCGACTTCCGCCGCACGGGTCAACTCCTCGAAGACGCTGCTGTCCCACGGGCTGGGGCCCATATGCTCGAAGTCCAGCCAGACGAAGTCGATTCCGAGTTCACCGTAGATCTCGATCACCGTCGGCGAGAACGTCGAAGACCGCGCGCCGAAGACGGCGTCACCGCTCTCGATGGCTCGCCGGAAACTGTTGTGTTGCTCCATTGTGGGATCGACTGCGATAGCGAGGGGGTTATACGTTCCGATCCACCCGACGCCAGCGGTACGCGGGCCGCCGGCTACCGATCGAGACGCCGAAGAAAGTGGGACAGACGCGGCGTCCGCACCGCAGATTGTGGGGGCGTTATTCGTCGTCCTGAACGATCTGGAAGCGGCGGCCGTCGGGGTCGCGGAAGTTGGTGATCGTGCGGCCGGTCTTATCGACGTGGTACGGGCCGACGATGGCGTCGACTTCCTGCGCTTCGAGTTCCTCGGTGATCTCCTCGATGTTGTCGACACCGAAGGCGATGTGGTTGATTCCGGGGACTTCCTCGCCTTCGACGGTGTGGATCTCGAACAGCGGGCCGTCGCCGTCGGCGGGGGAGAGCTCGAAGGACTGGCCGTGGTGCTCCGTCTCTCGGTGCTCCTCGTAGCCGAGCTTCTTCAGGAAGTCGGCCATCTCTTCGGCGTCGCTCGCTTCGATCTCGATGTGGTCGATCTCACCGATCATACCTCGAAGGAGCCGAGCAACGGTAGTAAGTATTCCGATATTGGAACCCGAGAGGGCGGAGCCGACGCCCGATATTCGATAGACGCCGGCCGCCCGTGCAACGAAGACTGTTCCTACATCTCGTCGGGCAGCAACTGCGATCGGAGCGTGGCGCGGTCCAGTTTCTCGGTGGCCGTCCGCGGGAACGCCTCGTCGACGAAGTGGTACTCGCGCGGGCGCTCGAACCGTGCCACGTTTTCGCTGTCGAGACACCACGCTTCGAGTTCGTCGGGGCCGACGTCGGCGTCCGTCCGGCGGACCACTGCGGCGACCTTCTCACCGTACTCATCATCCGGAAGCCCGACGACCGCCGCCTGTTCGACGGCAGCGTGCTCCATCAGGCGCTCCTCGATCGGCGTCGGGAATACCTTGATCCCCTTCGATTTGATCATAAAGTCGGTCCGCCCCTCGACGTAGAGGTAACCCTCCTCGTCCTTGTAGCCGAGGTCGCCGGAGTACCACCAGCCGTCCTCGAAGGCGCTCTCGGTCTTCTCGGTGTCGTTCCACGCCCACGCGGCGCAGTCGGGACCGTTGATGATGATCTCGCCCGTCTCGCCCGTGGGCTTGACCGCGTCGGGGCGACCGCCGGGCTCGACGACGCGGACCCGCGTCCCGGGGATGGGCTTGCCGACGCTGCCGGTCCGGCCCTCGGTGAGTTCCTCGGCGCTGATCTCCGTGCCGAGGACTTCGGTCGCCGCGTAGCTGTTGAAGACGTTCTCACAGACGTTCTCACGGATCTCCGCGAGCGTGCGTTCGTCGAGGTACTCGCCGCTCGTGACGACTCGGTTCAGCGAACTGAGGTCGTACTCCGAGAGCGAATCGAGTCGGAGGATCTCCTGCCACATCGTCGGAATCAGATCCGCGGTCGTCAGGTCCTTCTCGTCGATCAGCCGGACGTACGCCTCGGCGTCCCACTCCGAGAGGAAGTACGTCGCCGCGCTCGACGACAGCGCGGGCAGGAACAGCATCAACCACGCCGCGAACGACGGCGTGAACACGTGCGCCTGTGCAGCGTTTCGATCGAGCGCCAAGAGCTTCTCGAGGTGCAGCGCCTTGTGACAGAGTGCACGGTGGGTGAAGCACCAGCCCTTCGGCCGCCCGGTCGTCCCCGACGTCCAGAGGATGGCGGCGATGTCGTCTTCACGGACGCGGATGTCGGGTTCGACGGCGGCGTGGGAGTCGATGAACGGCTCGTGGGACTGTTCGTAGTCGGTTTGCTCGCTCCCGATCGTGATGACCGCATCGAGATCTGTCGTGATTTGCTCGTAGAGATCGTCCTCGACGAATTCGGAGAACTCCTCGTCGATCACGAGCACGCGCGGGCGGATCGCGTCGATGCAGTAGCGGATCGTCTCCGCCGACGCGCGGGTGTGCAGGTTGGATACGAGACATCCGGCCTTCATCGCGCCGTTGTACAGCACGGTGTGCGCGATCGAGCAGTCACAGAGGAACGCCACCCGGTCACCCTGCGCGCAGTGTTCTCGGAACCCGTTCGCGGCGCGGAGACTTCGCTCCTCGAACGTCGACCACGTGACCTCTCTGCCGGTAGCCGCCTCGCCGTAGGCGATCCGATCGGGGTTGTTGGTCGCCGCGATCTCCGAGAGTTCGGGCAGCGACGGCAGTCCGTTGGTGGATGTCGTGTGCATCGTGCGTTCAGAGGTCGACGTAGTTTCTGAACATCCGGTCGTCCTCGACCTCGATGTCGAACAGCCGCACGGCGTTGCCGCCGAGGATCAGGTTCAGGTCCTCCTGCGGGAGGTCTCGATCCATCGCGAACTTCTGGAGCTGCCGGAGGCTCGGGCCCCAGAAGTCGACTTGGTGCGCCGGGAGACCGCGGTCTGCGACCTGATCCCAGTAGTACGGCGGCTCCTCGTTCGGCTGGCTGATCTGCGGCATCGACGCCCCCCAGTCGGTCCCCCAGAGCAGCTGATCGACGGCGATGTTGGGGTCGTTCAGGGGCTTTTTCAGCAGGTCGGCCCAGTAGAGACCGATCTCGAGGTAGACGTCGTCGAAGGAGGCGGCCACCTGACAGCACTGGTCGACGTGGTGCTCGCGCCACGTCGCCTGCATCCCGCCGTGATCGAAGATGATCGGCACCTCCGGATATTCTGCCTTCATCTGGCTCGCGAGCGTCGGATCGCTCCAGTCCGGGAAGTAATCGAAGATACCCAACCCCGTCGCATAGCCCGAAACGTATCCCGTGTGCCAGCGAATCGGTACGCCGTGCTTGTCGGCGACGTCGAAGAACTCCCGCAGTTCGTCCTTCCGGTCGGCCCAGTCCATCGGCTCGTCGGTCGTGGGATCGTACGGCATCCCCTCGCCGATCATCCGGAAGCCGTCCTTTTCGAGCCACTCGTCGACCTCGGCGGCGGCGGCCTCGGCCGTCCACTCTTCCTCGCCGCGCTGGGCGGCTTTCATCGTCTGCACCGGGTAGGCGGCGGCGACGAATTTCTCGGGGTGTTCCGCCATCATCTCCGCGTGCATCTCGTTGGTGAACCCGAAGGTTCCCGGCAGCAGCACGCACATATCGACGCCGTAGGTGTCCATATCGCGAAGGACGCGATCGGAGTTGTCGTAGATGATGACCTCGTCGTCTTCGGTCGCCTCGTCGCCGGGGACGGCGGTGATCATCTTCTTGGCGAGTTCGCCGTAGTCGGCCTCGCCGTCGAGTTGGATCCGAGCGGCGTGCCGCTGCGCGTGGCAATGCGTCTCAACTAGGAATCGGCCCAGCTTCATACCTCACTATTCCGCTATCTTTTAATAAATGTATGTGTGGCTCCGATCGCTGTAATGCGACCGCCGAACGCGTCGCGGATCGTCGCCGTGTTTCGGTCGAACGGAGACACACGTCGACCGGTCGTACGGGTGAACAGGTACAGCAATCCGTACGAGTGCGTATCCGATCCCCAAGCGTGCGATCGGCTGAGTAATCAGTTGCAAATCCTACGATAGCAGAGCATCGCCGTACGTCTACGGCGTCACCGCGAGGCTCGCAGAGCGAACCTCGCGACCTTTTTTGCTCCAGATTTTTTGCGGGGGTTCGAGGCCGCGCGCAGCGCGGCCGAGGACTCCCGATAAAAAAGGTGGGTTAGAGGCTGCAGCGCGCGTCCGGAATGACGTCCGGGTACTCTGCGAGGACTTCGACCTCGGGGACGTCGCCATCGCCGGCGACGCGGCGGCCACCGAAGAAGTTGAGCGCCGCTTGGTGGTCTTCCTCGCGGAACTGGATCGGACCGAAGACGGAGTCCCACTCCAGCCCCTCGAGCCCCGAGATGATGTCGTCGGTTGCCGTCGAACCGCTGTCCTCGATCACCGTCGCGAGCGCCCGCATCAGCTCGAACGACGCCCCCGCCGTCGAGTTCGGCAGCAGCGAGCTGTCGAGTTCGTTGTAGAGGCTCTGGAACTCGTTGTTGACCTCGGTGTCGAGTCCGGGGTTGTAGAAGTGCGTCCCGTACCAGCCGTCGACGGTGACCTCGTCGGCCATCGTCGAAGCGGCGAACTGGCCGATCGGCTTTCCGGAGTTGAACATCATCACTTTCTCCTCGGGCAGCCCGAAGGAGTTGGCCTGCGGGATCAGCTGTGCGGCCGCACCCCACGTGAGGACGCCGGTGACAACGTCGGCCTCGCTGTTGGAGATCTCGGAGATGTACGACGACCAGTCGGTCTCCCCGAGCGGGACCAGCGTGCTGCCGGTGACCTCGCCACCGACTTCGCTCATTGCCTCTTCGACCAGTTCGAGACCGTTCTGACCGAGCGCGTAGTCCTGAGAGACGTAGTGGACTCGCGAGGGGTCGATGTCCCGGTCGATGTGGTCGGGGAGCTCCTGAATGAACTGCGTCCCCGTCGGCGCGAGGTGGCGGTTGCTGGGCCAGATGAAGAACCCGTACTCGTTACAGTTTTCGGGGTTTTCGCGGGCTTCAACCGACGAAGCCGTCGTCATCAGGTGCGGAACCTGCCCCTGCTCTTTGATGTACTGCATCACCGAAATCGAGTTCCCACTGCTCACCGGACCGATGATAGCGTCGACGTCCTCGTCTTCGACGAGCGTTCGTGCCGCCGAGATCGACCCTTCCGGAGTGGATTCGCCGTCCTCGACGATGAGCTCGAACTCTTCGTCGAGAATCGTACCGTCGAGGTACTCTTGACCGACTTCCAGTCCGCGTCGATTTTCTTCGCCAGTTCTCGCGAACGGGCCACTCAGAGCCATCACAGCTCCGATTTTGACTGAATCTGATCCACCGCCACCGAGGCCGCCTATACATCCGGCGGTCGATGTTATTCCAGCGAGACCGGCTGCTTTAACGAATGTTCTTCTTCGAACCATTGTATCCCTATCCATCGTGTTACCAGTAATCATAATAAAATTTCGGGTTGTTTCCCGGCGAATTTAGCAGGTTCGTGCGCTGTGAGCCCGCTGTGTTGGCGACGACCGAACCAGTCCGTTTGGAACCGAAACGACGGCTCGGCGAGTTACTCTTCGCCGCGGATGAGTCCCATCAGTCCGTCCGGGAGAGCGAAGACGAACACGACGAAGAGGATGCCGAGAAGCAGTCTGTACCCCTCCAGCCAGACGCTCTGGAGGAGTTCCTGCATAAACACGAGACCGATGGCTGCGGCGAACGGACCGAGGAGCGTTCCCGTGCCGCCAACGATGATCCAGATGATCACGTCGCCGGTCAGCGCGAAGGAGATCAGCGACGGCGAGGCGATGCCGACGGAGCCGACGTAGACCGCCCCGGCGAGCGCTGAGATCGCGGCGGAGACGAGCCACGCGATCATCAGCTCTCGGTTCGTATCGTAGCCGAGATACCGCATCCGGAGTTCGTTCTGCCGCGTCGCGTGTAGGACATCGCCGTAATCGCTCTTGATCAGGACGTACAGCCCGAACCCGAAGACAGCGACGGTGAGCAGCGTGAAGTAGTAGTACGGGAGACTGCCGCCGAGGTCGATCCCGAGAACCTCCGGCGGACCGAAGAAGCCGAGACCGTCGGAGCCGCCGGTCACAGACGTCGTGACGAACGTGAAGTCGTACGCGATCGCCCCGAAAGCGAGGGTGAACAACACGAAGTAGACGTCGCCGATTCGGCGCTTGATCGGGACGTACCCGACGATGAACGCCAAGATGAGCGCGAGGACGATCGCGACCGGGAAGCCGAGCCAGAACGATTGTCCGTAGTCGACGACGACCTTGGCGACCGAGTAGGCACCCAGCCCGAAGAACGCCGCCGGAGCGAGTGTGAGCAGTCCGGCGTAGCCGAGCACGATGTCGACGGAGATGGCGAACAGGCCGAAGATGAGCGCCTCGGTGGCGAGATCGGACTGGCTGGGAGCCAGAATCGGAACGGCGAGCAGTAGTAACGCACCGACGGCGAACAGGGGCCGTCGGGTCGTTCCCTGAGCGAGCTCGCGGACGTTGGTCAGGGTATCGCTCATTCGTGCACCTCCGGCTTCCCGAAGAACCCGCGCGGCTGATACAGGATGAACACCATCGCCGCCGCGAAGATAAGGATGCGGACGTACGTCGGAGCCGTCAGCAACCACCCGAAGGCGATGATCTGCCCGACGATCATACTCACGACGAACGACCCTTTGAAACTCCCCATCCCGCCGACGATGATTACGAGGAACGCCATCGTGATGTAATCGAGTCCGATGGTGGGATACATCGACGTGATCGGCGCGGTGAGCGCCCCGGCGAGCGCCGCAAGGGCCGTCCCGAGGACGAAGGTGAGCGTGTAAATCCGTGCGGTGTCGACGCCGAGGATCTCGGCGGTCGGCTGTCCGTTCGCGGTCGCGTGGATTTCGAGCCCCAAGCGCGTTCTCGTCAGCAACAACCCGATCCCGAGTGCGACGACCGCGCCGACGAGAATGACGAACAACCGATACGACGGGTAGGTGACTCCGAGGACTTGGATCGATTCCGAGAGTGGAGACTGAATCGTGTAGGACCGGCTCCCGAAGTACACGGCGAGCGCCTCTTCGATAACCAACCCGAGTCCGAACGTCCCGAGGAACCCGAGCAACGGCTCGTCGTAGAGCCAGTAGAGGACCTTACGCTCGAGGACGAACCCCAAGACTGTCACGAGAACCACAGAGATCACGAGTCCGAGCCAGAAGTTCCCCGTCGCTTGGATCACGATGTAGGTGCCGTATCCACCTAACGCCAGCATCGCTCCGTGTGCGAAGTTGATGAGGCCGATCAGTCCGAAGATGAGAGAGAGTCCGCTAGCGACCAGAAAGATGATCATCCCACGACTGAGCCCATTCAGTGCGTAGGTAATAAAATTATCTGCGGTTATGAGAGGTATTTCGTACATTTTTCCTCACGATAAATTAACGTACGAACGGAGGCAGTCGGGCCCTCGGCGACTGTGCAAGTGAATGTTCGTCATAGATGGCACGTTGGAAACGATATCCCACATCATATTATATTTTTTGTTAAAAGAGCGGGCAAGTGGCCGTGCGAGAACGGGCGAGAGCGCGGCGAAACAACGGGAATTCGTGAGGATGAACGATACCGAAATTCACAGTCCGAGAGCCGAACAGTTTCACAGGAAAGTCACGGTAGCTGCCCCGAGGTAATTTACAAGAGCATTCGATCTCGAAGGGCGGCGCGCGTCAGAAAGGACAGTTTTCAGACAGTGAGGTACTTGTCTTGGAGTTTCTCGTCTCTGAGGAACGCCGAATCGCCCTCTTCGACGATCTGGCCGGTCTGGATCATATAGCCGCGGTCGATGAGCGGCAACATCCGATTGATGTTCTGCTCGGCGATCAGCACCGCCCGGTCGCCGGCGATGAGCGATTCGAGGATCTCGACGACGTCGTCGATGATCGTGGGAGCCAGCCCCTCCGTCGGCTCATCGAGGATGAGGAGATCCGGATCAGTGACCAGTGCACGTCCGATAGCGAGCATCTGCTGTTCGCCGCCGCTCAGCGTTCCACCGCGTTGTTCCTGTCGCTCGCCGAGTCGCTCGAACTGTGAGAAGACGTTCTGCATCCGTTCTTCTCTGTCGGAGTCCGACACCGACGACGACATCGCCAGTTCGAGGTTTTCACGGACCGACAGGGCGGGGTAGATCTCTCGTTCCTCGGGGACGTACGCGATGCCTCCTTGGATGATCTCGTGAGTCGACCACTCAGAGACGTCCTGACCGCGGTAGGTGATGGTTCCGGTCTTGCGGTCGATCCGGTTGACGAGGCTGTTGAGAAGCGTCGTCTTCCCCATCCCGTTCCGGCCGAAGACGCCGACGACGTCGTTCGATCCGAGTTCGATCGAGACGTCGAAAAGCACTTGGCTGTCGCCGTAAAATGAGTTGAGGTTCTCGACGGAGAGCAGTTCACTCACCGAGATACACCTCCTTGACCTGCTCGTTCTCGACGACGTTTTCGGGCGTATCGGTCGTGAGAACGGCCCCGTTGTGTAACACCGTGATGCGGTCGGAGATCGCGCGCACCAAGTCGATGTCGTGTTCGACGATCAAGACCGTGTACTCGCCTCGGAGTTCCTCGAGGATCTCGCGGACCTCGTTCGTCTCCGACTCGTTCAGCCCCGCCGCGGGCTCGTCGAACAAGATGACCTTCGAGTCCATCGCGAGGACGAGGGCGATGTCGAGGAACCGCTTTTGTCCGTGCGGGAGGTTTTTCGCGACCGTGTCGAGTTCGTCTCCGAGGTGCGCTCTCTCGGCTACTGCTTCGATCTCGTCGGTGTAATCAGCGTCGCGATCGAGCACGCTGCGAACGGTGTTCGTCGGCTCGCGAACGGCCAAGTGCAGGTGCTTTCTGACCGTCATCTCGGGGAAGTACTGGACGACTTGGAACGAGCGACCGATCCCCTGCCGGGCGATCGACGACGGGGACTTCCCCACGAGGTCCGTCCCGTCGAACCGGATCGTTCCGCTCGTCGGCGTCAACTCGCCGGTGATGAGGTTGACCGTCGTCGTCTTCCCGGCACCGTTCGGTCCGATCAGACCGTGGATCTCTCCCTCGCGGAGTTCGAGATCCACGTCGTCGACGGCGACGACCGAATCGAACCGCTTCGTGAGTCCCTCGACAGAAAGCATTACGCGCGTTCCCCCGTCCGGTAGAGAGACAGTTCGACGTCCAAACCCGCGATATTCGGGGTATGAGAGACGTTTGTTGCCATTTCTGTGATCTTGCCCGATTGTTACCGGCTATCAATATAATCCTTTTGTCTCCCCGAAGAGCGGTGCAGCGAAGGAGAGAAAGTAGGGAGAAACGAGTGCGGAACGGACCGCGAGAATCGACCGCGAAAACGTCTCAGACCCCCAGAATTTCACGTCAAGCGAACTACCAGCGAACGGGACAAACGTCCGCGGTTACAGTCGTCCCGTCCGCCACTCTTCGGTGTCGGAGACTTGGTTGAAGGTGTAGATGTGGAGGCCGCGGATGCCGTATTCCTCGGCGTGCGGCGCGAGCCCGTCGACGAGGTCGTCGGGCCGGTAGCGACCGCGCGAGCCGATGAACTGCTTGACGAAGCCCACAATTCCGGTCGTCTTCTTGAGGAAGCGGACGGAGTCGCCGACGCCGACCTTCTGGGAGATGCTCAGGAGCTTCTCGTATTTCATCACGCCCGGGATGCCGACCTCGATGGGGAGATCGACACCGCGGTCGCGGACCTCGTCGATCCACTCGAGGATCGTGTCGGGATCGTAGCACAGTTGCGTGGCGATGTACGTCGCGTACGGGGCCTTCTTCTTCATCGCCTCCGCGAGCGTCTCCTCGTCGATGAACTCGTGGCCCTCGGGGTAGCCGGTAATGCCGATTTCGTCGAACTCGTACGCTAAGTCGTCGAGCGCGACGAGCATGTCGTACGCCGACGTGAACTCGCCGATGGGCTCCTCGCGGTCGCCGCCCGGCACGAAGATGTCCGAGATACCGACCGCGGTGAGTCGCTCGCAGATGTCCGCGAGGTGCTCGGAGTCGCGGACGTACCGCGCGGAAACGTGCGGAACGACCTCGTAACCCTGCTCGGCGGCTCGCTCGGCCGCGTCGATCGTCGCTTCGAGTTCTAACTGCGGCGAGGCGGTGATCGTGATCGTCGCACCGTCAGGGAGGTGTTTGATCTCGTCGTCGAAGCTGTCGAACGGCATCAGCTCGAAGCGCGGCGACGCGAGGAGTTCAGACGCCGTTGACGCATACTGATTAGTTGTCATTGGTGACGTTCGCGTGTCGAGGGTGATAAAGTTTGTCTTGCATCCGTACCGAGCGGTCCGGGCTCGGGCGTCGTCGGAGGCGGCCCGAGCGGGACACCGCAACCGTGCTCACCGATTGGATCACCGCAGCCGCGCTCACCGATTGTCGGTCGTGTACGGAACGGGCGCGACGGTCGTCGAGATCGACGCCGGCGCGTGTCGTTCGACCGCGGGGTTCCGACGGTTCTCAGGCTCGCCCCAACGGAGCGTGAGTTCGGTTCCGGGGTCGGCGTAGTCGGTTTCGACGACGGCCAGCGAGATCATCGCCCGCTCGTTGTACGTGTAGGCCGCCCACGTCGACAGCCCGACGGTCTCCTCGCCGTCGAGGACCGCGTCGTAGTGCGACGCCGACCGCCACGGCACGGGGAAGTCGATGAACTTTCCGGGTTCCCCGTCGGCAAAGAGCGAGGCGAAGACGTCGACGGCGTCGCCGTCGTCCCATTCGAGCGTCACGAGCGTCCGCGCGGGATCGGCCGCCTCAGCTTCCAGCGCGGCCTTGCCGACGAAGTCGTGATCGAAGTCGATCAGCCGCTCGTAGCCGAGCTCGACGGGCGTCACGTAGTAGTCAGTGACGTCGTCGGAGTCGAAGCTCCCCGCGATCGAGTAGTGCGCTTCGAGGCTGTGCGCGCTGAGCCACTCGCGGTACTCGGCCATCACATCGCTCTCGTAGACGGCCGGAAGCGGCATCCCGACCCATCCGGAGACGACCGCGGAACTCCCGTAGCTTCTCGCGCCCAGCTGCCGGATTCCGCGCGCCTCGCCCGCATCGAGAATCCGCGATCTGATCGCGTCCGCGTCCTCCCACGGCCCCCAGAACTCGAATCCGGCCTCGCCAGACATCCCGTGTCGAAGCAGCGTCACCTCGCGGCCGTCGATCATCACGTCGTCGAAGTGGAAGAATCCGAGATCGGGAAGCGGTCCGTCGGTGACCTCTTCCATCACCGCGAGCGCTTCGGGCCCCTGCACCTGATAGCGGTAGTTCGCCGGCGGACCGTCGCGGACGCCGGAGGTCTCGTCGCGCCGCGTCGTCACGTCGTATCCGCCCGTCTCGGCGTGGAATTGGACCCAGTTCGGGCCCTGTGGCGGGCCGACCAGTGCGAACTCCTCGCTGTCGAGATACAGGAGGATCCCGTCGCCGATGAAGTCGCCGTCGGGGTTCGCGAGGACGAGTTGTTTCGCCGTTCCCGGTTCGAAGCCCTCGAACCCGTTGACCGCGAGGTCGGAGAACAGTTCGAGCGCGTCGGGACCGTCCACCCAGAAGTCGACCATATGGTGCGACTGGTCGGCGAACGAGACCGTCTCGGCCCACGCGCGCTGCTCTTCGATCCAATGGGTGTGCTCGTCGGGAACGTTCGGGAATCCGACCCAACCGCCGCGACTGCGCAACAGATCGACGACAGATTCTGTCGATTGAACGACGTCTTCGAGGCTCGACTCGGACATACTGTTGATGAATCGGTTCGAGCGGAAGGTCATAACTGTTGCTCACGACCGGTGCACTTCGACTCGTCAACGGAACAGGTGTCGACGAATCAGGGGAAGTTACTTATACGGTGACGAAAAAGCCGAAGTGATGTACGAATACGAATGGAAGTGCGCGTGGGGAGACGCCGATCCCCACGGGATCGCGTACTACCCGAATCTCATCGACGCGATGCACCGCGCAGGCGAGGAGTTTATGGACAGTCGCGGTGTTGCCTACTGGGACATTCCTGACGACCACGGAGTCCATATGCCGATCGTCTCGATGGACACCGACTTCAAGCGGCCGGTCGAGGCGGGAGACGTCATCACGATCACCGTCGAACCGGACCTCGGCGGCAAGAGCCTCGCGATGAAGCTCACGGCCACCGACGACGACGGGAACGAGCTGTTTTTCGGGGACGAACAGCACGTCTGCGTCTCGAAACCGGAGAATAAACCCGTCGAGATCCCCGACGAAGTGCGAGCGGCGCTCACCGACGACGAGTAAAACGAGCGGATTCCCTTTCTGTGAGTGCACGTGATGCCAAAAGAACACCCCTCAGAAGGGTCGAGAGCGTATTTGGAGATGTGGCCCGACTGCACTCAAAGGGAGTATCGTAACTGTCGATAGATTCTCGCCGGACTGTCCGGCGAGAATTCGAGGAGGATTTATGGGAATTCTATGAGGACGTACGATACTCCCTATCAGTTTCCGTACTGGTAATTGATCGTGACCTTGTTGGTCATCTCTTGGAGTTTCTGTAAGATCTCCTCCTGATAGGTCGGATCGCGAATCCGACCGGTGGGAACGACGATACCGAACGAACCGAGCACCTGTTCATCGATCAGAATCGGGACCGCCGCCATCCCCATTCCGACGACCTGTTCGTCCCAGTCGACGGCGTATCCGGTCTCTCTGATCTCTTCGAGTTCGCGCGCTAAGACGTCTAAGTCAGTTATCGTCTGGTCCGTCCGCTGTTCGAGACTGTGTTCGTCGAGGATTTCCTCGACGCGGTCGTCGGGCAGGTACGCGAGGATGGCCTTGCCGGTGGCGACCGTGTGCAACGGCGTCGCCGCGCCCGAATACGTGCCGAGGCTCAACGCCTGTCGACCCTCCTCTTGATGATACACGACCGCTCGCCCGTCGTTCTCGATCGTGAGACCGACGAGTTCGTCGGTTTCGGCGACCACGCGCTTCATTTCGGGTTTCGCGACCTGATACAGTCGATTCCGATACTTCATTTTCCCACCGATCGTCAGGAAGTACGAACTGAGGCGGTACTCGCCGTTGTCGCGGGTGACGTACCGAGTCTCACTGAGCGATCGGAGGTAGTCGTAGACCGTGCTGTCGGGGAGATCGAGTCTCGCGGCGACTTCAGACGGCCCGGCCCCATCGAGCTCCCACAGCAGATCGACGATCTCGAACGCCCGCGCGACGGTGGTGAGGGAGGTGCGATCGTTGGGCATATGCGCTATAGCTGCGGCGCGTTGTTGAAGATTCCGATTTGTTCGGACGAGAGCGGAAATGACGGCGGCGACAGCCGGAGACTCGACGACCGGAGCGACTGTGTGTCTAGAGCGATTGCGCATAGACGTGGCACTGTCGGCCCCACGATCACACCGAGTGGGATCGAATACACCGTCGGGAAAAACAGGAAATACGGTCGACGATCCGCTGACGGAGAAGGGGCATAGACCGAGAACAGTGACAACCGGATCAGGCACACGGTCGCTGTGTAGTGGGGACCGGACGATCCGCTGTGCGGGCACAGGGACGGACAAGGCGACGTCCGCTCGTGTGTTGTCTCGTTCGTGCGCGGGCGGTAATCGGTGAGAACCGCGTGCAAAATTGCGTGAGTAGATTACGAGCATACCGGATAGTTATGATATGAAATAAGATAATTCGATATCCGGTCTGTAGTCCAAGAACGGACGAATAAAACCGAATTAAGGATACGTATCTGCAATAGGTACAGTAATACGTGGCGTAACGTCAAGTCACCTCGACGTCTCACTGGAGCGTCGGGCGGTCATAGGTCGCGCCAGTAGACAAAATGTCGACCGATAGCCATTAGAATAACAAGGGTACGACTGTGATATAATTCCACGACGCCAACGACTACGCCGAACGCGAGCGCGAAAGGGCCACACGACCCCTCGAAGATAATAACGACCATATCGGATTGGTTATTTTATAGAGGTTATTCTCGTGATCCGCAAACGAGGCAGGATAGACCCCAAGAGCCCACAAAACAAGCGATCGACACACCGACACGTCCGCTCAGTCGTCGGAGCGAAAGCGGGCCGCGTCTCGACAGAAGACCAGCGCTGTGATAGTAACGTTTGCAACTGATTGCCCACCCGGTCGCACGACAGCGTGCGATCGAGTGGTGAAGACTCGCAAACGCTACTACAGCTTTTCAAACGAAGACCGGACTCAATCGCCACGGACGGGCACGTAGCGATCGAGGACGGCCTCACCGGACGTCAGCCGGGTCACGTTCTCCGCCAGTTGATCGATGTTGCCGCGTCGACACGTCGTCGTCATCGCCGCTATGTGCGGCGTCGTCACCACGTTCTCGAACGCTCGCAGCGGGGCGTCGCTATCGAGCGGTTCGTCGGCGAACACGTCGAGTCCGGCGGCAGCGATCCCGTCGGCTTCCAGCGCGTCGACGAGCGCGTCCTGCTCGACGACGGGACCGCGAGAGACGTTGACGAGGATCGCCGACGACTGCATCCGGGCCAGCTCGTCGGCTCCGATCAGCCCCCGCGTCTCCTCGGTTAGCTCCGGCGTGAGGATCACGACATCGCTCAGTTCGAGGACCTCCTCGAGCGACCGGCGTTCGGCGTCGGTCAACTCCGCGTCGATACTCGGGACGTACGGATCGGTGACCAACACGTCGACGTCGAACCCCGAAAAGAGCTTACTGGCCCGTTTGCCGACGTTTCCGAAGCCAACGACCCCGATCGTCGAGCCGGATATCTGCGTGCCCAACGGGTACTCGTCGCGCCACTTGCCCTCCGCGAGAAGGGACTCGGCGGTCGGTAATCGCCGAGCGCACGCGAGCGTGAGCGTCATCGCGTGCTCGGCCACCGAGAGCGCGTTGTGCCCCGGAGTGTGCGTGACGGTGACGCCGTTGTCGCGCGCGGCGTCGAGGTCGACGGAGTCGATTCCGGTTCCCAGTTTTCCGATCAGTTCAAGGTTGTCGGCGGCGTCGATGACCCGGCGAGAGAGCGGGACCCGCGACGTGACGAGGAGAACCTCGTAGTCGGCGACAACGTCGAGAAGGGCGTCCTCGTCGCCGTCGACGCCGACGGTCGGCTCCCACTCGTCGGGGAGGGAATCGAGGAGTCGGTCGGTGGGCGTGATGTCCTGATCGATCAGTACGCGCGTCATATCCACTCCGAGGGGCTTCCGGTACTTTGCAGTTACCACCCGCGGCGCTCGGGGTCGAGAGAAAGAGAAAATCCGCACCGGGCTTCAGGCTCGTGCGGTGGATTGGTCAGTCTGCGGTCGCCTTATCGGCTGTCTTCGGTGTACGGCGCGGGTGCGACGGTCGCCGTGATCTCCGCCATCTCGTGGCGTTCGACGCGGTCGTTGTCGTTGTCTTCGGGCTCGCCCCAGAGGACCGTGACCTCGGTTCCGGGCTCGGCCAGTTCGCTGTCGACGACGCCCAGCGAGAGGAACTCGCGCTGGTTGTAGATGTAGGATTTGTCCGTCGAGAAGCCGACGCGCTCGCCATCCTCGTTGAGGACCTGGTCGTAGTGACACGCCGAGGCGCGCGGGTGCGGGAAGCGCATGAACTTCTTGGTCGGACCCTCGCGGAACAGCGACGCGAAGACGTCGATGACGTCGTCGTCGTCCCAGACGAGCGTGACCTTCTGGCGGTCGGGGTTGCCCGCTTCCGCTTCGAGGGCGTCGCTGCCGCAGAACTCGTGGTCGAAGTTGATGATGTGACCGTAGCCGAGCTCTGTGGGCGTGAAGTAGTAATCGGTGATGTCGTCGGACTCGAAGCTCCCACCGATCGAGAGCAGGCCGTCGCCGACGTCGAGCCATTCGAGGTACTCTTCCATTCCCTCGTCCCAGATGGCGGGGACGACGATCGGGATCCAGCCGAGGATCGCGTTCGGCGTCTGGTAGCTCTCCGCGCCGAGGTGGCGGATGTCGTACTCTTCGCCGGCGGACATGAAGATCTCCTTGATCTCCTCGCCCTCCTCGTAGGGACCCCAGAACTCGTATCCGGCCTCGCCCGCCATTCCGTGGCGGAGGATGTTGACGTCGTGGCCCTGGATCGAGATGGTGGTGTGGTTGAAGAAGCCGAGATCCGGGAGCGGCTCGTCGGCGACCTCCTCCATCACGTCGTAGGCGTTGGGGCCCTGCACCTGGTAGCGGTAGTAGGTGGGGTCCTCTTTCATCGTGACGGGGCGGGGCTGCACCTCGGCCTCGAGGTCGTAGTCGCCGGTCTCGGCCTGGTACTGGAGCCAGTTGTGCGCGGCCGCGCCGCCGACGCTCAGGAACTTGTCCTCTTCGAGGTGGAACCAGATGGCGTCGCCGATGAACTTGCCGTTGGGGTTGGCGACGACGAGCTGTTTGGCCTTGCCGGGCTCGGTGTTCTCGAAGCTGTTGACGGCGAAGTCCTTGTACAGTTCGAGCGCGTCAGGACCCTCGACGTAGTGATCCGTCATGTGATACGACTGGTCCGCTAGCGCGACCGATTCGCGCCACGAGCGCTGCTCTTCGATCCAGTTGGTGATCTCGTCCGGTACCTTGGTGAACTTCGCGATTCCGAGGTCGCGCATTAGTCCGACGGGGCCGCCCGCCTTCTCGGAGGCCTGTGCCATACTGTCGCTGAAAGACCACGATCGTTCGCTCATAGTAGTAGTCCACCTTATGGGAAAGGCGTATCCTACTTAAGATTTAGGTAAAATGCGCGCCGCTTTAAAAAGAGACGGCGGAAAGAACGAAACAAAAGTCAGGAGAGGAAGAATAATATATAAAAATTGTTATTCTCTTTTCGCGCTCAGGCGATCGAGTTTCCCAGTCGAGGTACGCGGAAGCGACTCATCGACGAACCGGTACTCCCGGGGGCGCTCCATCCGGGCGAGTTCGTCGCTGTCGAGACACCACTGGTCCAGTTCGTCGGCGGTGAGATCGGGGTCGGAGGGATAGACGTAAGCGACCACCTTCTGCCCGTACTGGTCGTCCTCAACGCCGACGACAGCGGATTCGTTGACGTCCGGGTGGGCGTTGAGCCGCTCTTCGACCGGCGAGGGGTACACCTTGATGCCCTTCGAGAGGATCATCAGATCGGTCCGCCCCTCCAAGTAGATGAAGCCTTTCTCGTCCTTGTAGCCGAGGTCGCCGGAGTACCACCAGCCGTCCTCGAAGACGTCTTCGGTCTTCGCCGTGCGCTCCCACGCCCACACCGGGCAGTCCGGAGCTTTCACCGCGATCTCGCCGACCTCACCGGTCGGCTTGACGTCGCGGTACGTCCCGTCCTCGGCGACGATGCGAATCTGGACGCCCGGGACCGGCTTGCCGACGCTCTCGACGCGGCTCTCGTTGAGTTCGGCGTTCTCCATCACGGTCGCGTACGCCTCGGTCGCCGCGTAGGAGTTTTTGACCACGTCGCAGACGTCCTCCCGCAGGCGTCGGAGCGTCGTCGCGTTGAGCACCTCACCGGCAGACATAATCGCGTTGAGCGAGCTCAGGTCGTAGTCGTCGAGCGATTCGAGGTTGAGGATTTCGCGCCACATCGTCGGGACGAGGAGCGCGCTCGTCAGGTCGTGTTCGTCGATCATCTCGACGTACGCCTCGGCGTCCCACGAACTGAGGAAGTACGTCGTCGCGCCCGAGACCAACGCGGGGAGCGTCGCGGAGTACCACGCGGCGAACGACGGCGTGAAGACGTGCGGTTGCCGGGCCGAGCGGTTGAGTTCGTAGACGCTCACGAGGGCGTTCGCGCGGAAGTAAAGCCCGCGGTTCGTGTGGCACCACCCTTTCGGCTCACCCGTCGTTCCCGAGGTCCACATCACGACCGCGACATCTTCTTCGCGCACGCGCACGTCCGGTTCGGTCTTCGATTGGCCGTCGAGAACGGACTCGTAGGACGCCTCGTAACCAGTCTGTGCCTCGCCGACGTTGACGACGACGTCGAGGTCGGTGTCGATCTTGTCTCGGAGACGCTCCTCGAAGAACTCCGAGGTGTCTTCGTCGACGACGAGCACCCGCGGACGGAACGAGTCGATACACGTCTGGAGCGTGTTCGGCGACGCGCGCACGTGGAGGTTCGAGACCGTGCAGCCGGCTTTCAACCCGCCGTTCCAGAGAACGGTGTGTTCAAGCGAGTTCTCACAGAGAAGCGCGACGCGGTCGCCCTGACCGACGTACTGCTTGAACGCGTTCGCGGCCTGATTACTCCGCTCGTCGAACTCCGTCCACGTCATCGTCTCGCCGTTGACGCCGTTGCCGAAGGCGACCTTGTCGGGATTGTTCTCCGCGGCGATCCGAGAGAGATCTTTGACGGGTGGCACTTCGACCGTCGACGTGTGATGCATAATAGCGCAGAGGCAACGACTTAACTTATAATTTGAGATAAACGGCTGACGAAACGGATTCCGGCAGTCCACACGAGCGAGTAAGACTGTCGTGGTTCGGAGGACTCGACCGAGAGATGCAGACTTCGTAGTGCGAAATAATTCAGATTATCGATATACATTTTGGATAGTATTATAAAATTCATATACGCCCTCTTATTCCAAATATTCACTGAATTTTGCGGTTTCTTTTATATTATTGAATTGTATGGTTTTGGAAAGGATAAGAGATCATATATTTTTAAATCAGCGCCCGGATCGGTCGAGAACGTGGATCGAATCCGTCGGTATCGAGACGACGGACTCGTCCCCGCGGGAGAGGTCCAGTCGATCGAACGTGGTCCGCGACATCGTGACAGTCAGGTCCGGACCTCCCTCGACGCGCGCGAACACGCGGTACGTGTCAGTCTCGTGGAGCCACCGCTCGACGGTTACCGGGAGTCGATACGAGGGATTTCCTACGGCACTATTCGCCGGTAAATCGATACGAGAGGGGTGAACGCAGACGGTTACAGCGGACACGTCGGAGGGTGTATCGAGCCACATCGCCGCGGACGACTCGGCCGGGGAACGAAGTACTACATTCCCAATTCGAACGCGTCGATCGTTCGCGCCGTCGAACCGGATCTCGAAGACGTTCTCGTTGCCGGTGAACTCGGCGACGAAACGCGAAACGGGGCGTTCGAGTACGGTCGTCGGCGCGCCTACCTGCTCGATCTGTCCGTCTCTGAGGATCGCCATCCGATCCGCGAGCGCCGTCGCAGTCCGTTGATCGTGCGTCACGTAGACGACCGGGACGGCGAGCGTATCGAACAGTCTGTCCAGATCAGTACGGAGCCGCCGGCCCATCGGTTCGTCGAGGCTCGACAGCGGTTCGTCGAGCAGGAGGACGTCGGGCTCGGAAGCGAGCGTACGAGCCAGCGCCACACGCTGTCGTTCGCCGCCCGAGAGGGTCGCCGGTCGACGATCGAGCACGTCGTCAATCGCCAACAGCTGTGTCAGTTCTCGGGCGTATTCGTCGTTTTCGGCCGCGTATTCCACGTTCTCGCGCGCGGAGAGGTGTGGGAAGAGCGCCCCATCCTGAAACACGAGTCCGATCCGTCGGTCCTCGGGTGGACGGCCGCGCATCGAACGCCCGTCGACCGAAACTGAACCGGCGTCCGGATCGGTGAGTCCGGCCAGAAGCGAGAGCAGGGTCGACTTCCCGCTGCCGGAGGGGCCGAGGACGCAGAACACCTCCTCGGAGACCGAGAGGTCGAGCGGGCCTAACTCGAACGCGCCGTACGTCTTCGCGAGACCGGAGAGCGTCAACGTCATCGGGCGATCGGATCCCCCCCGAGCGTCGTGAGAAGGACGAGCGCGGCGACGGCGATGCCGAGGAGAACGACGGCGATCGGAAACGCGTCCTCGAGTCCGAGCGTCGTGAACGACACCCAGATCTGTACCGGCATCGTCCGCGGATAGTACGCGAGCATCACCGTCGCACCGAACTCGCCGATTGAGCGGGCGAACGCGAGCGTGATGCCGGCGAGGACACCGGGCCACGCCAGCGGGAGCGTGACGCGTCGGAACGTCGTCAACCGATCCTTGCCGAGCGTTCGCGACGCGAGCTCTAGGTTCCTGTCGACGCCCTCGAACGCCGCCTTCGCGGAGATGACGACGAACGGCGAGGCGACGAACGTCTGTGCCAGCACGACTCCGACGAGCGAGCGGGTCAGCGAGAAACCGTTTGCCGCGGCGATCTCGCCGAGGATGGTCTCCGGACCGACCAGCGTGAGCAGTACCATCCCGCTGACGATCGGCGGGAGGACCAGCGGCAGCACGACGACCGCCGTGACGAGCGTCTCCGCCCGTCCCTCGGCGGCCGCGAGCCAGTACGCCAGCGGCAGCCCGAAGACCGTCGCGACGGTCACGCTCGCCGTCGCGGTTGCGAGCGACGTCGACGCCGCGGACACGACCGACGGCTCCGTCAGCTGACCGAGAACGACCCGCGGTGGCTGACTGAAAAGCAGCGACCCCAGCGGCAGGAGGTAATAACAGAGCAACACGCCGCCTAAGAGCAGCGTGACGGAGAGCCAATCGAACCGGTCGGCGGCGTCAGTCGATGATCTCGTCGGGAACATTGCCTGAGAACGTCGGGTAGTCGTCCGGCACGGAGAAGCCGAAGTCGCTGAGGTACGTGCCGCTGATCTGTGCATCGAACGCGTGGGTCACTGTCGCGTTCATCTTTCGGGCCGTCGAGGCGTAGCTGATCGGACCGCCGCTGACGACCGTGCCGCTCGGGAGCTCGTAGCTTGCGGTCACGTAGTCGTCGGCGCGGGCGGGGTCGCTCAGGTCGATCGCGGCCGGGAGTTCGACGAACTCGTAGCCGCGTTCGACCGCCATATTGCGGTACGTGACTGCGGCGTCGATACTGCCGGTCTCGAACTGGCTGACGAGTTGGGTCTCCGGGAAGAGCTGCTCGCGAGTCGGAATCTCCGCTCGGAGGTCGACGTCGGTGTCGTAGTGCTCGCTCGCGAGCTCGAGCACGAAGAGAGTCCGATATCCGAGCGGGTCCACGTCCGGATCCGTCCGCCCGAGCGACACCGAGCCGTCGAGCAGCGGGCGAAACCACCCGTCGGAACCGGCGGCTGCGACTCGCTCTCCGCCGTCGCTCCCGGAGTCGTACGCGAGGACGACCGAGTTCGTCGCGAACTCCGCGAACCACGACGGGCGCAGCGGCCCATCGAAGAGGGCGGTGTCCGCGACGGCGACGATATCCGGGTCCTTCTGCCCCTCGGCAACCATCCGCGCGACGCGTGCAGAGCCGTGCGCTTCGATCTGAATCGGGGTTTCGAGGTCGGAGCGAAGCCCGTTCTCGAACGCGTTGTTCAGACTCCCGGCCGCGAGTATCGAGACGGGAGTCGGCCGCTGCCCGCCCGATCCGACGACACCGGCGCAACCGCTGAGGCCGCCCAGTCCGGCCGCTGCGGCTCCGCAGAGGAAGGCCCGCCGACAGATTTCCCCGCGGTCAGCGTCCATAGATCAACGTGAAGTGGTTTCCTAATAAGCGTATCTCAACCAGAAATAGTTTACATCGGACGAACGAGGAGACGAGAGGCGGTCGCGAGGAACAACCCGTTCACCGGCGGGCGAGCGCGACAGCGACGAACACCGCGAGGCCGCCAAAGAAAAAGAGAAGCCCGGGTTCAGTGAGAAGCAACACGCCGCGGAGAAGCGCGTTACCGTCTTCGAGCGCGAGGCTCGCGGGCTCGAAAATCGATGTCGCAGAGCCACCGAGAACATGCTCTGCGGCGACCTGCACGGCCAAACTCGTGAGGCCGAGCACAGCCACGCCCGTTACCCAGTCGGCGAGCGAGGTTCTGAGCGTCTCACGCCCCGTCGAGTCCGACGACCCCACGAGGACGATCGGCTCCGCTGCGGGCGCGTAGACGGTCATCTCGTTTCCTTTCTCCGAGAGTCGCGTCCCGACGGACTCGACGACGCCGGCCGCGCGAAGCTTCGAGAGGTGGTAGTGGACGTTCTGCACCGAGGTATCGAGGTCGCGGGCCAGTTCGGAGGGCGGCGCGGGCTCTTCGTGCAGCGCGTGTAACAGCTGTCGGGCGGTCTCAGAGCCCAGCGCGTCGACCAGTTCGCCCGCGTCGTCGCCGACGACATCGACGACCGCCGGGGTTGCGTCCGGCGACCGCGTCCAGTTTCCGAGCCGTGCGATCGGTGAGGACATCCCTGATCCGGGGTACGTAGTCGGGGATTATCAACGTGGGTGTAGCTTAAGCGCCTCTTTGAGCGGTCGACCGGGATTTAGAGCGGGCGACCGAGGGGGCGAGACTGGGAATCCGAGTCAACGCGACCGCGCGCGCTGAACGGCGGCAACCACGTCCAGTCGCCCCGATCCGGCCGCCAGATCCCGTCCGTTGCGACCGACGTCGCCCGCCGAAGCGCGAAGTATCCCGGCGACGTCAGACGGACCGAGGTCGGGCGCGGCGTCGAGGACGAGCGCGACCGCGCCGGCGGCCCGGGCGGCCGCGGCCGACGTCCCGGGCGAGCCCCCGGCGATCCACGGAGACGGCGGCGCGACGACGTCCACGCCGACTGTCCCCGAGGCGGTCGGTCCGCGGCCGCTATGAGGGGAAACGACCTCCGAGCCCGAAGCTGGATCGGAAGCGCGCGAATCGGGCCCTGCCGTCGTCGGCAGCGCGTCGCCGCGCGACGCGTCGTCAGTTACCCCGACGGCGACGACGCCGGGGACGCTCGCGGGGACGGCGATACTCCCGGAGGGCCGGGGCGACGCCAACAGGTGCGTGGGCGTCGTTATCTCCACTCGGCTGGTCAGTTCACGCGTCGTATCGGCGGTCTCCGAGTCGTCCGATGCGTTCTGATTCGCCGGACGAACGACCAGTGCGTACTCGCCGTCCGAGAGGTCGGCCGTGAGACGCTCGCCGGAGGTCGTCCTCGCGGCTCTCGATAGCGACACGAGGTTCCACCGTTCGCCGCCGTCAACCTCCCGAAAGAGCGCGAGTGTGAGATCGGCGTCGACCGACGACTCCGTGACGAGCCACGCGAGGAATCGGCCCCGAGGGGACGACGATCCGACGCGGTTCGCGACCCGGAGTCGGCGTCGTGTTCCGGATCCGTCGCCCGCGAGGGCCGCGTACGGCCCCTGCCAGTGACCGAGCGCGGCGTTCCCGGTCGGTGCCACGAAGGCGCACCCGGCGTCGACGGCGCGGCGGGCCGCGCGGAAGACGGGCGATCGGGGCGTCGCTTTCGATCCGTACGCCGCGACCGGGGCCAGAACGACGTCGACGCCGCGCGACCGTGCCCAATCGATCGCGTCGACGAACTCGCCGGTGCGTCGGAACGACGCGAGCGAGAGCCGGGCCGCTGGCGCGAGGCGGGCGATCGACGCGGCCGCCGCTGTGCCGTGCGTCGTCCCGTCGACGACGGCGCGCTCGGGTCCGAACTGACGGATGTCCTCGACCGCGCCGCCGAGGGCGTCGTGAGTGGGGTCGAACCCGGTCGGGTCCAACACGGCGACGCGGACGGATTCGCCAGTGATGCCCAGCGCGTGAAGGCGTTCGAGCGAGTCGCCGTCCGTCGTATCGCGCGATCGATCTGAGAGTCCGAAGCGCGGAACGCGGCCGACTGAGAGCAGCGTCGCTGCCGCCGCGCTCCCGAGTGCCACCGCGCGACGACGGCTGACGGCGAATCCGCCTCCGTCTCGAGGGTCACCCGTCACGTCGTCGCTACTGCGTCCCGGGGATTTTTTAGCGTATCGGTCAACCGTTCGACAACACACCGATAGCGTAAAGCGCTCTTGAAGCAATCGAGCGTTCTTACTTTACGCCGGACCTCCGGAAACACGAATGCCCTCCAGACTACCACCGAACACCGGAATCAGCCGAAGAGAACCGACCCGAGCGGGTTCGATCCCAGTCAGTACGACGGGAATCCGACCCGGGAGGGATCGAAACGTATCGGACGAAGTCGAATCACTGCGGAAGCACACAATGACTGCATCACAGCGGAGGCACGCAATCACTAGACGTGGCCAGAGCGGAGGTACGCAATGACTAGACGTGACCAGAACAGAAGGTGCACAATGAGTAGTCGGCACCGCGCACTCGCGCTTGCGTGCGTACTCGTGACGACCGCGCTCGCGCCGGCGGCCGTCGCCGGGACCGTCGCCGCGGATCCGAGCGTGAGCGTCGACTACGACGGCGACGGGGTGACGGTGGCGAACGGCACCTCCCAAGTCGTGCGCGGGACGGCCGACGCGCCGGTCGGGACCGAGATCGTCGTCCGGGTCCGCTCCGCCGACGACACCCAGCCGGCGTTCCTGAAGACCGCGACCGGTGTCGTAACGGAGAACGGAACGTGGGCGACGTCGTTCGACTTCGAGCGACAGCGGGCGAACGACACGTTCGCCCTGACCGCCCGGTTCGAGAACGGCTCGGCGGAGGCCGAAGTCGACGGCGAGGTCGTCGCCTGCGGCGAGGACTGCGCGGAGACGCCGCCGAGCGGGACGCCGACGCCGATCCCCGAACAGACGCGGACGGCGTCGCCCACCGACGGCCCGTCCGCGCCGGTGGCGTTCGACGAGAACATCTTCCTCGTCGACCGCGGCGGGGTCGCAGCGATCCCCATCTCGTTCGCGTCCGAGAACGGCGGCGACGAGAACGAGGCGGTGATCGTCCTCGGAAACGAGAGCAAATCGAACTACGAACTCGAAGCCGTCGTTCGAGACGGTGACGACGACGGGCAGGCCGTCCTCTACGTCGACACCTCGCTGGCGGGACGGAGCGACGGCACCCTCAGCACCTCCGGCGGCGACAGCGCCCGCATCGTCTCTGAGACGTCGCTGGAGTCGATGTTGGACGTCGCCGACTACGACGTCTCGCTGTACGCGGGCAGCGAACGGGCCGGCGACCCCGTCGACGTCGGCAGCCTCGTCGTCCAGACTGAGACGACGCGAACGTCGACGGTGACGGCCGCTTCCGGTACAGAAAGCAGTCCCGATCGGGGAATCAACGGAATCGGTCTCGGACCGCTCGCGGTCGGCGGCGTGGTCAGCGGCGCGTTCATCGTCGGCGGCGCGCTTCTCGCGGCACTACTGCTCAAGGGGTAGCGCTCACGGGAGTTCACGCGATTCACGGTGTCTCACGGGAGTTCACAATCTCCCGCCGCCGTCGACTACTCGTGAAGCCGGCTGCAAACGCTACTATAATACCCCACTAGTGAGAAGACGGGGTATGGATTACCGGTACGCCGGAGACGCCCACGAACGGCTCTTCGACTCGTATCAGAACGACGCGGAACCGTTCCCGACGAGCGTGACGGCGTGCTTCCCCGACCGAGAGCACCGCCGCGAGGAGATCGCGATCCTGCAGGAGCTGCTCTTTCCGACGTGCTGGAACTCGCCGGAGCTCGTCCGCGACGAACTGGCCGTGTTGGACCGCCTCGACGACTTGGGGAGCCTCGTCAAGGCCGGAATCTGCCCGTACACCGACAGCCGGCCCGACAAGATGGTCGCGGCCGTGTTGGACAGCCTCCCACGCGTCCGATCGCTGTTGAAGAAAGACGTCGAGGCCGCGTACAAGGGCGACCCCGCGGCGAAGACGTACATGGAGATCATCCGCTCGTACCCCGGCTTCTTGGCGATCGCGATCCAGCGATTCGCGCACGTGCTCTACGACATCGGCGCGGCCGAGTACGCCAGAGAGCTCACCGAGTACGGAAAGACCCAGACCGGCATCGACATCCACCCGGGCGCGGAGATCGGCGACTACTTCTTCATCGACCACGGCACGGGCGTCGTCATCGGCGAGACCGCGACCGTCGGCGAGTGGGTCCGACTCTACCAGGACGTGACGCTCGGCGCGCTCCACTTCGAGGAGGAAGAAAGCGACGAGCACGCGCTGAAGAAGGGATACAAGCGGCACCCGGACATCGGCGATTCCGTCGTCATCGGCGCGGGAACGAAAGTGCTGGGAGCGGTGACGGTCGGGGATCACGTCAGCATCGGTGCGAACTCCTGGATCACCGAGGACATCCCGGACCACACGAAAGTATTCATCAAGGACCACCCGACGCAGGAGCGGAAGCGCTACGAAAAAGAGCAGTAAGCCGAGTAAAAGAGCAGTAGGCCGATCGCGATGACGAAACATCGAAGCCCCTCCGTCGCGTCGGTCCGCGTATGCCAAGCGAACGGACGCTAGTGAGAGATGTGATGTCGACGTCGCTCGTGACGACCAGTCCGGACGCGACGTTGGTCGAGGCGGCCACGCGGATGCGGAGCGAAGAGGTCGGCGCGCTCTTGGTGCCGTCGACCGAGTTGGCGATCCTCACCAGTACGGACATTCTCGACGCCATCGCTCGCGATTGCGACCCCGCAGAAACCACTGTCGGAGAGGTGATGACCGAATCGGTCGAAACCGTCACGCCTGAGCTTCGGCTCACCGAGGCGGCGGCGATGATGGAGAACTTCGGGATCAGTCACCTCCCCGTCGTCGACGACGACCTCGTCGGGATGGTCTCCTCGACGGACATCACCGCGCAACTGTCCTGAGCGGCCATCCGGCGGAGTACACTGCCTGTTAGCCTCAAAGTACACTGCCTGTTCGACAGTCTCAACAACGTCGCTCGCGTGGGAAGCGTATGGATATCGTCGCTGCGCTGGAGGCCGACAGCGGAACGACCTGCGTCGTCGGCGCGGGCGGGAAGAAGACGACGCTCGCCGCGCTCGCCTCACGATTGGACCGAGCCGTCGTCACCGCGACCGTCCGAATCCCGATTTTCGACGACTGGGTCGACCGCGTCGTCGTCACGGAGGATCCGGTGGGCGCGCTCGGCGAAATGACGAGCGACGCGCCGAGTGATAGCAGTGACCCCGAATCAGAATCCGAGGACGGCTGGCCGCTCGGGCTCGTTCCGGAACGCGAACGCGACGACCGTTATCGGGGCTACGATCCGGCGGTCGTCGACGAACTCGGCGAGTTCGACGTGCCCGTGCTCGTGAAGGCCGACGGTGCGCGGATGCGACGGTTCAAAGCACCGTCGTCGAAGGAACCGCAGCTCCCGAGAACAGCGGACATAGTGGTGTCGGTCGCGAGCGTTCACGTGGTGGGCGAACCCCTCTCGGAATCGCTCGTTCACCGCGTCGACGAGGTATCGAAGATCACCGGACTGTCCGAGGGCGAGGAGATCTCCGCGGCGGACGTCGCCGCCGTGCTCGCGAGCGAACAAGGCGGGCTGAAAGACGTTCCCGCGGGCGCGACGGCGATTCCCCTGCTCAATATGGTCGACGACGACGACCTCGAAGCGACGGCCCGAGAGGTCGCCGCCGAAATCCACGATCGCGTCGACGTCCCGCGGGTGGTTCTGGCGGAGATGCGGGCAGAGGATCCACTCGTCGACGTCGTCTGAGCGCCCGAGATCCGCAGGACGGCGGGTCGAAGAGCCGCGGTTTCGAGACGGTGGTTCGGGAAGCGGAAATTGTGAGACGGCCGGCCGCGAAGCAGCGATACGCGAGCCGGCGAAGCCCTCACTCGCTTCCGAGCCGCTCTTTCGCCGCCTCGAACTCCTCGACCGTGTTGACGTTCTCGAAGGTGTCGAGCGAGCCGACCGACTCGATCGCGTCGACGACGACCGCGTCGAGTTCCTCCAGCGGCGCGACGATCCGATCCGCCCCGCGTTCGAGCGCCCGACGGCAGGCCCGGCGCATCGCCTCGGTCCGATAGACGGCCTGCGTGGTCTGATACCACTCGTCCGGTCGCGGGACCGCGGCGTCTTCCCCCGCCGCGCGCTCGAACAGAAGCCGCACGACGTCGGGCTCGACGAACGGCATATCGCAGGCGACGACCACCGCGTACTCCGCGGAAACGGCCTCCAAGCCGCGGGCGATACCAGCCACCGGCCCCGCGTCGGGGTCGCGGTCGACGGCGAACGCCGGCTCGGGATCGACCCCCGAAAGCGCCGCCTCGATCGCGTCTAGTTGATCCCTCCGGCAGTTGATCACCACCTCGTCGACGACGGGCGCGAGCCGATCGACGACGCGTCGGATCATCGGCGTGCCGGCGAGCTCTGCGACCGCCTTGTCGCGGTCGCCGAAGCGGGTCGAACGGCCGCCGGCGAGGATGAGCGCAGCGCGCATAGGGTCCCGTAGGCGGACCGGATAGAACAACGCACCGATCGGACGGCAGAGTGAAACCAACCCGGACGATCACAGCGGAGCGCATATATCCCGGCGGGCTCTCCGTCGAACCGATGCGGGAGGACGAACTTGCGACGGCCGCGGTCGAGCACTTCGAGGCGGCCTTCGACTCGCCGGAGATCCGCCTCGAAGAGCCGTACGACCACTACGGCAACCGGGGTTCGGTCGATCTGTACGTCCGGACGCGACCCCCCGAGCGCGTCGAGTACCTCGTCGAGCTGAAGGCGGATCCGGCGGTGCGGATGGCGAGCGGCGCGAACGAGATCCTTCGACAGTACCGCCGGATGGAGCGGTACTTCTACGAGGACGACGAGCACGTCCTGCGAAAGCGACTCGGGCGAACCGAGCCCGCGCTCAACCTGCTGTTGCTGTTCGCGCCGACGGCGAAGTGCGTCGAGCACGTCTACGAAAACCGGCGGCTCTACGGTTCGATCGACGCCGAACTCGCGATCGACGGCGTCCCCGCCGCCAGAAAGGTCGCGTTCGTCGTGAACCTCGAAGAGGCCCCCGACGGCGGACTCGGCTTCCTCTCGGTCAACGGGGAAGTCGGAATCGACTCCGAGGGGTTCCGAGACGCCGTTCCCGACGGGTCGCGCCTCGCCGCGGCGCTCGAAGACGCCGACCTGTCGTCATAGACAGCTACCGATCGTAGAACGGGCTCGCCTCACCACGCGGTATCGAGGACCGTTCGAATGGCCGCGACGTCGGGATCGATTCCCTCTGGCGCGACGTCGAGAAGCGAATCGTCGTGAATCGCCGCCGCGACATCGTCGAGATCCGCCCGAGCGATGCCGTCGAGGTCGCGGAGGCGGCTCGGGAGCCCGAGGTCGTCGCGGACGGTTTCGACGGCGGCGACGACGGCGTCGGCGACCGCCGCGTCCGACGCCCCGTCGATCGAACGACCGAGCGCCTCGGCGAGCAGTCGCCGTCTGCCGTCGATCTCCCCGAAGACGTAGCGGAGGACGTGCGGGGCGACGACGCCGTGGATCGTCCCCTGGTGAACGTCGAAGCCGTGGGAGAACCCGTGGCCGAAGGCATGGATAATGGACGCGCGGTATCCCTCCCTTCCCGCGAGCCCGTACTGGACGTTCACGATGCCGCCGAGGACGTCCGCGAGGCGGCTCTCGTCCATCGGGTCCTCGCGGATCGTCCCGAGCCCCGACGCGAGCAGGCGCAGGCCGCGGGCGGCGGTGCCGTCGGTTATCGGCGTCGCGTGCGGCGAGTAGAGCATCTCGACGCCCTTATCGAAGCCGTTCATCGCCGAGGCCGCAAGCACCGACCGCGGCGTCGTCCGGTAGAGATCCGCGTCGTAGAAGAGCGCCGACGGCATCAACCGCGGGTCGCCGACGCCGCCGCTCGGGGGCCCCTCGTCCGCGTCCGAACGAGTCCCGCCGTCGGTGTCGGCGTCGCGGTCAAGCGTGAGCGTCACGCCCGCGATGTCGGAGAGATCTGCCCCGGCGAGCGTCGTCGGAACCGCGACGATCGAAAGCGGGTCGCCGTCGTCGGCGACGGGGAGTTCGCCCGTCTCGACGGCGCGTTCGGCGACCGTCGCGGCGTCGGCCGTCTCGCTCGAACGATCGTGCGAGGAGAGCGCCGCGAGCGTTTTCGCCGTGTCGAGCGTGCTGCCGCCCCCGACGGCGACGACGACGTCGACATCGTGCTCGCGGGCGAGTCGGAGCCCGTCGAGAGCGGTCCCGAGCGTTTTCGCCGGCGTCGTTTCGGGAAACTCCGCGACGAGCCGGTCACCGAGCCCCGCCCGGAGGGGGTCGACGACCGCGGCCGTGGTCCCGACGGTCTGCCCGCTCACGAGCATCGCCCGCTCGCGGCCGAGGCGGTCGATTTCGTCGCCGAGACGGGCCACGCATCCGGAGCCGACGACGATCTTACCCGTGCGATAGTCGAACGAGAACCCCTTCGCGTGCATTTGGACCGGATACGAACGCGAGGGACAAAGAGCTACTCGTCGATCGGCGAGCGTTCACCGACTCCTCGCGGCCCCATAGATTGATCACGCCGCATCGTCCAGTGTGAGACCGATGAACACGACATCGACGGGCGAGACGGAGGGGCGTTCGTGAGATCGCCGTCGAAACCCGAACTCGAAGCGCTCGCCGACGACCTCGGAATCGTAATCGGCGATGGTGAGCTCGAAACGTACGCGCGAGTCGTCGCCGACAGGTTGGCCCCGCTCGAACGGATCGAGGAACTGGCCACCCCGCAACGGCCGCCCCGAGAGTACGATCACGCTCGCCGGGGTCCCGGTTACCAACCGGACGAAGACGAGGATCCACACAACGCGTGGATCACCAAATGTCGCGTCGACGGGGCGGAGGACGGTCAGTTGGGAGGGTTTTCGATCGGGCTGAAAGACTCCATCAGCGTGGCGGGGATTCCGCTCACGAACGGATCGCGGGTGTTGGAGGGGTACGTCCCGACCGTCGACGCGACCGTTGTCTCGCGGGTACTCGACGCCGGTGGCACGATCGCGGGCAAAAACAATATGTGGAGCTTCTCGATCGGGGCGTCGGACTACGGACCGGTGCGAAATCCGACCGCGCCGGAGCACAGCATCGGCGGGTCCTCCTCGGGGACCGCGACGGCGGTTGCGGCCGGTGAGATCGATATCGGAATCGGCGGCGACCAAGGCGGATCGATCCGGATCCCGTCGTCGTTCGGCGGCCTCGTCGGCCTGAAACCAACGCACGGGTTGGTCCCCTACACCGGGGTTTTCGGTGCTGATCCGTCGATCGATCACGTCGGCCCGATCACCCGGACCGTCGGGGAGGCGGCGATCGCGTTGTCGGCCATGGCGGGCAGAGACGGACTCGACCCGCGACAGCCCCACGACCTCGACGTGCAGGCGTACACCGACGCCGCCGAGGCCGAGGTTTCGGAGATGACGGTGGCCGTGCTTCGAGAGGGGTTCGAACACGAGGCGAGCGACCACGAGGTGATCGAAACCGTCCGAGACGCGGTGGCCGACCTCGAAGCGCTGGGCGCGGAGGTGACCGAGGTCTCGGTTCCCGAACACGCCGTGGCGGTGGACGTGACGCTCTCTATCATCCGCTACGGCTACGGGCAGGTCCTCCAGCAGAACGGCGTCCTGAGCGGCTTCAGCGGATGGTATGACACCGGTGCCGTTCGGTATCTCAGCCGTGCACTTGCGGCCCGAAGCAGCGATCTCCCCGCGGCAGCGAAAGTCAGCTGGCTCGCCTCGGAGTTCGTCCGGCGTAACTACGGCGGATCGGTGTACGGAAAGGCACAGAACCTCGCCGCCACAGTGCGCGAGGCGTACGACGAGGCGCTGGCGGACGTGGACGCCCTCGTGCTGCCGACAGTCCCGATCACCCCACCGCCGTCCGGCGGAGAGACGGGGCTGGAAGCGATGCTCGGTGAAGGCTCGAGATCGGCGATCGGCTACAACACCGCGCCGTTCAACGCGAGTCATCACCCCGCGCTCACCGTGCCCTGCGGAGACGTCGGCGGCGCGCCGGTGGGGATGATGTTGGTTGGCAAGCGTTTCGACGAGGCGGCGCTCTTCCGGCTGGCCGGGGCGTACGAACGGACGGAGCCGTTCCGATAGATCGGAACCGCGAGTGAATCAGGTCGGGACCCTGACTGAACCCGGGGGAATCGGGTCGGAACCGCGACTGAACAGATCGGCGTCACACCGGAACGGCCCGGAGTCGAATAGCGTAAGACACCTGAACGAGTCGGACCCGGTATGGAGGTCCTATCCCGACTGCTCGCGCTGTTAGTGCTGCTGTTCGTCGGGACCGGACTGCGCTTTTCGGGCGTGCTCGACGAGTCGCGGACGCAACTGCTCAACACGGTCGCCTACTACGCCGCTCTGCCGGCGCTCATCTTCGTCTCGACGTACGATCAGGCGATCGGCGAGCTGCTCACCGGGGAGCTGTTCGTGGGGCTGTTGACGGCGGTCTTCGGGACTGTCGGCATCGCGTGGCTGATCCATCGGCGAAGCGAGGAGCGCGGTCGGCGGAGCGTCGCGATCATCCAGTCGTATCACTCCAATCTGGGCTATCTCGGATTGCCGCTGGTAGCGGCGACGTTCGATGCGCGGGTAACCGCCATCGCGAGCGTCGTCCTCGGGGTGGTGTCGCTGACGCAGGTGCCGCTCACGATACTCATCCTCACGGCGATCAACGAGGCCGACGCCTCGGTCGGCGAGGAACTGGGTCGCCTCGCGCGCAACCCGGTCCTCGCGACGCTGATCGCCGGGCTGACGATCGGTTCGCTCGGTCTCCCGGTCCCCGAACCGATCACGGCCGGGCTCGACGTTCTCGGGATGCTAGCGCTCCCGATCACGCTGCTCTGCGTCGGCGCATCGCTGCAGGTCGACCTCCCGAACGTCGACATCGGCGCGAGCGGGGCCGTCGTCGCCGCGAAGATCGTCTGTATGCCCGCGATCGGGTGGGTCTCTCTGTCGCTTCTCGGCGTCGACGCCGCGACGTTCACCGCGTCGATCGTGATGCTCGGGACGCCGACCGCCGTGTCGACGTACGTGTTCGCCTCGGAACTCGGCGGCGACGAGGAGTTCGCGTCGCTGAACGTGTTTCTGACCACACTCGCGTCGATCGCGACGCTGTTCGTGCTCATTCGCGCAGTCGGCTGAGGCACGGGACGGCGGGAGTCACCGACGGCTGCGTGCGATCCGGCCCGAGACCACGAGGTAATCGCGAGCGAAGACCGCGAGCGACGGCGCGAGGACGACGGCCGCCAGCGGCCGGATCGCGCCCAGATCGAAGAGCGGAGAGAGCGCGAGCGTAATAAACGCCATCTGGATCCCCGCGAGCGGGCGGCGAACGAGGCTGTCCGGCAGGTCGTAGACAGACTTCCCACGGCGACGGCGCAGACCCCGTCCGAATTTGAACAGATACCGTGCGACCGACAGCGAGAGGTACCAGATCGGCAGTTGACCCCACAGGACCGCGACGACGGGCGCGAGCAGAAACCCGGTCGTATCGATCGCCATATCGAGTTTCGCGCCGAGGACGGTGCGGCGGTCGAGCCGTCGAGCGAGCGCGCCGTCGACCGCGTCCAACGCACATCCGAAACCATAGAGGATCGCGGGAATCCACGCGATCTCTGCGCGCGGTGCGAGTGCGACAAAGCCCGCTACCGCGGCGAACAGCCCGCCGCGGGCGAGCGTGACGAGGTTGGGAACGCCCAACCGACGGTGCGGCGAGCGGCCGGCAGCCGACGCCTCGGGGCGGTTCAATCGGAGGTACCGGAAACAGAACCACAGCTCGTAGGCCGCGACCGCAGCGGTCGGAACAAGCCAGCGGAGCGGGACCGGTAGACCGGCAAGCACAGTCGACACGGAGAGTCCCGGCGTGGCGGGAAGCGTCGCCGCGGCGAGCGTCGGGGCGTCGACGACGAACGAGAGAGCCGCGGCTCCCGAGACCAAGAGAACGGACGCGCCCGTCGCGACGGCGACCCACTCGCGGCGGAGTCTCGTCGGGACCGACGCCGCGTCAGTCACGCTCGAACTCCGGGTCCTCGAGCGCTGCGAGACGCCGTCGGTCCGCGTCGGTCAGGCGGATCCGCGCGGCCGCGAGGTTCGCGACGACGTGGTCTGGATCGTTGCTAGCGGGGATCGGAACGACGCCGCGGTCGACGTGGAAGGCGAGCGCGATTTCGGCGGGCGAAACGCCGTGGTCGTCCGCGATTTCCCGTACTACGGATTCCTCGAGGAGCCCGGGCGCGGACAGTGGCGAATGCGCGAGCACGCGAATTCCTCTCGCGTGGCACCACTCGACCAACGCGGAGCGAGGCCGGTACGGGTGCGATTCGACCTGCACGAGGGCAGGCGGCACCCTCGCGACGTCGACGATCCGTTCCAGTTGCGACAGCGAGACGTTACAGACGCCGAGCGTCCGCGTCAGCCCCCGGTCGTGAAGCGCTTCGAGCCGACGCCACGTCGATTCCACGGAGACGTCGGCAGCGGCGGGATCGCCGTGCTCGTCGGTCGGAAACGTCAACTCCTCCTGCGCCTCGACGGGTTTGGAGGCGAGGTCCGACAGCGGTCCCTGATAGGCCCACGCCTCCGTCCAGTGGAGGAGATACGAGTCGAAGGCGTCGATCCGGAGTTCGTCGAGGCTCCCCGTACAGGCCTCGAGCACGTGTTCGTGGTTCGTGTTCCAGACCTTGCCGATCACGAACAACCCCTCTCTGTCCGGAGATCCGGGCGAATCGAGGAGCGCGCCGATCCGCGATTCGTTGCCGTACAGTTCGGCTGAGTCGAACAGGCGATAGCCCGCGTCCAGCGCCGTCGCGACCGAGTCGATCCGGTCGACGTACTCGCCGTCGCGGTACCGCGAGCACCCGAAGCCGATCGGTGGGAGCCGGATCGCGGCGTCGCGAACCTCGGGAGCGTCTGATTTGGCCGTCGTTGGACCCGTTGCGGCACCGCGATCCGGCGGGCAGACCGGCGGTGCGAAGCGATCGGAGTCGACGAGACCGCGTGTCGCCGTCGGTGCATCGTCGACCGCGACGCGAGAGCCTCTCACCGCCGCCCGCTCGACGGCGTTGCAGACGGCGACGACGTGCGCCGCTCGTCGAGCGCCGCCCGTGGGAGCGTCGCCGCGTTCGATCCTCGTGGCGAGGTTCTCGGGACCGGACAGATACCGGGTTTCGCGTCGCGGAAAGGGGTGCGGAGCCGCCACGTACGGCCGACCCGCGCCGCCGACGGAGACAGTGTCCCGTTCGGCCGCGAGCGCGCCGCTGTCGGCGAGGTACAGCGAACCGTCGTCGCCGTGGAGTTCGAGGCTGTTGAACTCGCGGCTGCGGTGGGGCGCATAGAGGCTCGCGGTGAGCCGAACCACCGGGCCAGACGCGAATTCGACCGTCGCCTCGACGTGTGCCGGGCGGGACGGGGTGCGCTCCTCACGGTCCGGCCACACGTCGAGCGCGTCGGCGGTCCTGATCGCCGCAACGGGGCCGAACCAGTCGATCAGAAGCGAGATCGGGTAGACCGCGCCGTCGTACAGCGGCCCGGCTGCGAGGAACGAATCGGGGCTGTCGTGCCACTCGGTCACTCGTCCGACGTGCGCGTGTGCGTACCCCAGTCGGATCTCTCCCAACCGGCCGTCGTCGAGGAACGTCCGGGCGTGTCGCTGTGCGTCGCAGCGGTGGTTGATCGGCGCGCAGCCGAGAGCGAGGCCGCGCTCGTCCGCGAGACCGACGAGAGCGTTCGCGCGGTCGGCTTCCAGCGTGAGCGGCTTCTCGCTGAATACGTGCCGGTCGTCAGCGAGGCACGCAGCCGTGACATCGGCGTGTGCGCCGTGGCTCGTGAGGTTCACCACGAGCGGCGCGGCCTCCGCGTCGAGCAACGCGCCGAGGTCCGTGTAGGCCGCAGCGTCGTAGGCGCTCGCGAGCCGCTCGGCCCGCTCGCAGTCGAGGTCGCAGACGGCCGCGAGAGTCAGCGGCGAATCTTCGAGCCCGGCGGCGTACTTACGCGCGACAGCGCCAGCACCGACGAAGGCACACTCCATCGGACGCCGATTCGGCGGGCGGAAGCAAAAGTGCGCTGGCGGATTCCAATACGTGGCAGAATCAAAACTGGCCCGCACCGCGGAGGCGGGAGCCGTCGCCGTTGCGGCCAACGGAGTAATCACGGCACGGACCGAACGAAGGGTATGGCACGGGTGGCCGTCGTCCACAACACGCTGGATTTCCACGGCGGCGCGGACGTCGTCTGTCTCTCCGTCTGTGAAGCGCTCCAGCGCGATCACGACGTGAGCCTGTTCACGCTCTCGGAGACGCCACCGAGCGTCCTCGCCGAGCGCTTCGATATCGATCTCGACGCGAGACGGATCGACGTCCCAAGTCCACGCGGCGGGACTGCGGTCGCGAGGGCGCTATCGACGATCGGGCCGGTAGTCGGTCCGCAGTTACCGCTCAGGAGCGTCCTTGTCAGCCGGTTCTTCGAACGCGAGGCCGACGCGTTCGACCTCGCGGTGAGCACGGCGAACGAGTTCGACCTCTCGATTCCCTCGGTGCAGTACGTCCATTACCCGCAGTTCCGACTGAACCGAATACCGGACGCGTCGGGTGCGTTGAACCCGCTGTGGAGCCGAGTCGCGGGGCCCGCCCGAAACGGGTTCGACGATGTCACGCCGCTCGCGAACTCGTCGTGGACGGCCGACGTCTTCGAGCGCGTCTACGGCGTCGAGCCGGCCGTCGTCCATCCGCCGATCGATCCGATCGAGCCACGGGCCGACTGGCGCGAGCGAGAGGGCGGCGTCGTCGTCGCTGGCCGCATCGCACCCGACAAACGGGTACTCGACGCCGTCGAGGTCGTCGACGGCGTCCGGCGACGCGGCCACGACGTTCACCTCCACGTCGTCGGCACGGCTCCGCGGTCGTACCGCAGGTACGTCGAACGGGTCGAAAGCGCGGCCGACGAACGCCCGTACGTCACCGTCGAACGCGACGTCTCCAGAACGCGGCTCGACGAGTTGCTCGGGACGCACAGGTACGGGCTGAATCTCAAACCCAGAGAGCACTTCGGGATGTCCGTCGCGGAGTACGTCGCAAGCGGGATGATCGCGTTCGCCCCCGACAGCGGAGGACAGCGGGAGGTCCTCGACGAACGCGAGGATCGACTGTTCGGATCGGTCGACGAGGCAATCGAGATACTCAGCGCGGCGATCGAACGGGATCGACCCCCCGAACAGTCGTCTGCTCGGTTCGGCCGGGCACGGTTCCGCGAGGAGATCTGCGAACACGTCGATCGGGCCCTACATTAAAGATCTATCACGTTGTTTGTGAACATATGGCAACACAAACGGCCGAAGGCCTCTCCCTACACACGGAATCGTTGGCGGGCATTCACTGGGTCGGGATCGTACTGGCAGTAATTAGCGGCGTCATCCACCTCGCGCTCGGAGTGAGCTTCATCGCGAGCCCGCTCGGGTGGGCGTTCCTCGTCGCCGGCGTCGGGTTCCTCGGCGGGGCGATCGCCGTATTAGTCGACTACCGGCGGTCGCTGATGTATCTGCTCGGGATTCCCTTTACCGCCGGGCAGATCGTCGCGTGGTACGTCGTCAACGCGCCCGACTTTTCGCCGCTCGGGTTCGCGGACAAAGCCGTGCAGCTGCTACTGATCGTCGTGTTGATCGTCCTGTATCGCCGCGGTGACGCGCCGACACGGGCGTAAGTAGAAGCGCTATTCGATGTGGCCTTCTTCGCGGAGCTGCTCGGCGTCCTGCTCGGAGTAGCGCCACTCGATGTTGGCCTTCTCGTCCTGCCAGTCCCACGGTTCGACGAGGACGACATCGCCCTCGTTGATCCACGTCCGGTACTTCATCCGGCCGGGGATCCGGCCCATTCGATTTTTGCCGTCTGCACATCGTACGCGAACGTGATTGCCACCGTTGTGCTCGGTGACGACCGCGAACAGCTCCTCTCCGTGGGGCATCCGTAGGTTTCGACGCCCTGATTCTTCAGTCACAGCGGTACTACGTCGGCGGGACGGATAAATGGCCGGTTCCTGTCGCTGAGAGTGGTAGCAGGCGACATAGGCCCGACACATTTGAGTATCGGTTCGTGTCAGGATCAGGAGTGAGATCTCAGTTCTCTTTTATGTCAGCCGGTTACGATGTACAGTATTAATTTTGATAAGTAGGACAATAATATTATACGTAATATCAGTCAAGTGGCTCTCAGAGACAATACGATGAACATCAAGCAACTTTTCACGGAAGAACGCGCGGTCAGTCCCGTTATCGGCGTGATTCTAATGGTGGCAATCACCGTCATTCTCGCCGCGGTCATCGGCGCGTTCGTGCTGAATCTCGGGCAGGGCATCGGGCAGTCCGCACCGCAGGCGACGTTCGAGATCAACACGACGAACTTAGAGGATACCGATAATGCGACGATTACCCACATGGCTGGCGATTCCATTCCGGAATCGAATCTGTACGTGAACGGTGATATATACCAAACCGGTGAGTCAGTTACCGCGCTCGAACGGTCTATAAGCGGAGACAGTGTGAGTTCTGGTGACAACTTCGAGGTCGAAGCTAACTCGAATGACGGCGGCACCATCCGCGTCACCTGGGAGGCCGAGGACGGCAGCAGTTCAGCGACACTTCGGTCCTTCGAGTACGAGAATTCGTAACTTCGCAGGTCCGGTTTTCCGTTCGCGGTCGGTGACGCAATCAGTGCTCGACGGAGGCGGGATTCATCACTCGACGCGTTCGAATTGATAGCTCAGGACCTCGGCGCTGTCGTCCCACTCGAAGTCCCCGGGATGGACCCGTTTCATCCGCGCTTTGTACGCTTCGAGCGACTCCGAGCCCTCTCTTCGGGCGTCGGCGTCAGTGAAGTCCCCGAGTGTCCGGCGGTCGACGCTCGTCACCTCGAACGAAGCGCCCTCGATCTCGAACGTATCGCCCACGGTCGCGTACCGATTGCCCGCGCCACGGGTCAACTGCGTGATGTCACCGTTCAGGACGGACTGCTGCACGCGATCGTTGGGCAGGAGTCGGTCTGTATCGATCTCACTCATACCGTCGCCTAGGGCCCTTGGGGACAAAGTTCCATCTGTCCTCCGACCGGTGGATCGGCTTCCCATCGAACCGCCTCACACGCCCCTGAGAAACTGCGTGGCACCGACCGTTTCTGCGACGATCCACGCGAGAAACACCGCGTACGAGACGAGCAGGAGCGACGATTCGAGGTCGGTGATGACGAGATCAGTCCGAAGGAGGGTGAACAGAAGCACGGTCGCGAGCGTGAGAACGCCGAACATCGGCGTGGCCGCGGCGAAGTCGACGGGCATCGTGCCCGCGATCAACACGCCGACGGGAATCGCGACCAACAGATCGAACGTGTTCGATCCGAAGACGTTCGAGAGGCTCGTGACGTCGTTTCCGGAGGCAGCCGAGCGGACGCTTACCAGCAGATCCGGGAGGCTCGTCGCGGCCGCGACGACCGTCACGCCCGCGAGAAATTCCGGGACGCCGAAGGTTTGACCGAGCGAATCGACGCTCCCGACGAGCTGTTCGACCGCGACGAGAATGACGAGGAGCCCGCCGCCGAGTCGCAGCCACTCGCGGCGGACGGCGATTCCGGCCGGCGCGTCGAGCGCGTCGTAATCGCTGACGTCCTGCCACTGGATGAAGAGATACAGGGCGTACAAGAGCAGCGGAAGCGTCGCTAACGGGCGTGTCAGCCGTCCGGTCAGCGGCGATCCACCCGGATCCGGCGTGTAGATGACCGCCAACGCGAACGTGATGACGAGCACCGCGACCGCGAGCATATAGAACTGCGCTTCCTTGTACACGACGGTCCGATTGGTCTGTAAGTGACCGTCGCTGAAGAGCCCGGAAAGCGCGGGGATGACGAGGATGTTGAAGATCGCGGAGCCGACGATCGCCCCGATACCCATACTGAACGTGCCGGAGAGCGCGGTGACGACGACACTCGCGAGTTCGGGGAAACTGGACCCGATGGCGACGACGATCGATCCTTGCACGACCGCCGGAAGGCCGTAATACGCCGAGAGGTGCTCGGCCGATTCTTCGAGCCACCCGCTTCCGAGCCAGATGAAGCCAGTCGCGACGGCGACGAGGAGTAGGTGGACGGCGGGAGAGAACGCGGGACCTCCGAGAGACATTCTACTGCGAAAGAACAGTCGCATCGGTCTAAAAGTCGGGGGGTCTATCGACGAACCGGAGGTCTCCGTGAGGAAACTCCTCGTCGAGGGGGAGAGGTAGGGCCGCGTTACAACTCCTCGTACGGTTGCACGACGACGAATCCCTCCGATCCCTCGAAGTTCATCTGATACCGTTCGCCGGACTCCTGACCGATCATATCCGAGAGGCTGCGGTTCACTTGAACGTTCGGTGAGGTGCCGCTCCACGCCACCGTCGCACTCGGGTCGGTCGCGACTGGCGGCTCCAACACGAGGGGGTCGCCGTGGGTCGTGAGCGCGACGTATCCCGGACCTTCGAGGAAGACGTTCGTGAATCCGCCCGCGAACGAACCAGCGAGGCTATCGATCGTACTGATCTCATAGGAAACATCGTCCTCGAACGCGAGGACGTCCTCGCCGTTGACAGTGATCGAATCGTCGGAAGCGAGTTCGAGCACTTGGACCTTCTTTTGGTGGTCAGCGAAGTACACGTGACCGCTTCCTTCGACGGTCATCACCGGCGTTCCCTCACCGGTGGCGGCTTCCTTCAAGAAGCCCTTGATTCCACCTTCCGCGGAAGCGCGGCCGGTGAACGAGAGGTCACCGGAGTAGGCGATCATCGATCCGGCTTTCGCCATCACGGATCCGTCGACGGCGACGTCGAGGGTATAACTATTCTCGAGTTGGAACGATTCGTCCGAGTCAGCGGGGGCGTGTGCGGATTTGAATTGCTCGACGTTCATTCAATCACAGAGTCAGGGCGACTCCGATGAAGCGACGAGAGGGATAACCAAGAAATTATGCCCCACGTTTCAGTCGATCGGTGTCTGGCTGAATTCGATATGAATTCGATGCTGCATTCAGTACAGCCCGTAGGTACACCTTACCGGTGCATTCAGCCACTCAGGCGTGTGATTACAGGTGTTCTGGAATTTTGTTACCGAGTTTTGTTCATTGTATGTGTTCATTGGGTTCATTGATTCAATTCATTCATACACACAACTAATGAACGAACACAACTAATTTTATTCAGAGTTTGTTGTTGTGGTGTGCATTCAAGTAAACTCATAATTGAATGGATTGATTAAGAGTATTCGAGAAGTACGCTGGGGAACATTCAAGATGAAGCCAGACAATACCCACGGTAATGCTTGCGTACTCGACATACAGTGAGGCAGGTGGCGTGGGTAAAACCACGACGGCGGCGAATCTCGCCGTCGCACACGCACGAGCGGGGCTTAACCCACTCGTTGTTCCACTGGACCCACAGGACGGCGACCTCTCACGACTGTTCGGTGTGGACGATCAGCGGACCGAACCCGTCGACAACATTGTCAGGCATATGATTCGACGCCCGAAGGGCGAGTTCGACGCGCTCGTGCGCACGGTGGAGGGGGTCGACATCATCCCAGAGCACAATATGCTCTCGGATCTCGCGGAGTATCTGCAACGCGAGAAAGAGCAGTCAGAGGCGATGGGAGAGGCGTTCGGCGTACACGCGCAATTGCTTCGAGTGCTCAGAGAGGCAGGCGTCCCGAAGACCTACGACGTGCTGATTTGTGATCCGCCCGCAACGGAGGGTCCGCACCTCTATAACGCGATTAACGCGACGCGGTCCCTCGTTATCCCTGTCGAGCCGAGTGCGAAGGGACAAGCCGCCGTAGAAGGATTAGAGGAGCTCGTCGGGGGATTCGAAGAGCAACTCGATGTCGAGGTCGGCGTCCTCGCAGCGATTCCGATGGGATTCAAAAACACCCGCGATCAGCGCTCGATCCTCGATGGGATCGACTACCCGGTCCCGGAGATCGTCGGTGAACGGGCCTCGCTGATGGAGGGGTGCTGGATGCAGCAGTGCTCGGCGTTCGAGTACGTCCGGGAACACCGCGAGCGGAGACGAGACTACGAGATTGACACCTTAGCGCAGTTCGACCGACTCGCGAGACATCTCGAACGTGAAGTCGGCCTAGAGGCACCGAATCCCCCAGAGCCCGGTGATGTGGACCACGAGGTGATGACTGTATGACCGGAATGAAACAGGGCGCAGGTGAGAATCCCTTCGCCGAAGACGCGGACAGCGACGACGACCCGAATATGGACGCAGATGTCGACAGCGAAAGCCCGGACCCGGAAAGCGAACAGTCGACTGAGACGGAACGGGAACCGATGCGGATCCCCTACAAATACCGGCGTGACGGGGTTCAGGAGGGTCGAAACCGCGTTCCGCTCTTTCTCCAGCCCGAAACGAAGACCGCAGAGCGGGAGACACTCCGCGACTTAGAAGACCACTTCGGCGACAGCGTCTCGCTCACGGATCTACGGGAGGCGCTCGTGTTGGTCGGCCTCGAACACGCCGACGAAGTCGAAGCACAACTGGAGGAGTGGGGCTACGGAATGACGTTCGAGTGAGTCGAGCGGGGTCTGTTTTCGAGATAAACCGTTTTATGATATACGAACGCGGAAGTCGGGGCCGCCAGCGACAAGCGGAGCCGGCGGGCACGTCGAGAGCGGAGAGCCTTCCGCGGGCGTTTCGACTGGGTCCACGACGAGTACACGCTTCAGTAAACAGGCTACTGACGAGATTTCGTCCGGTAATATCGAACGAAGGGCGAGATATTTGTCCGTCGCGATCGACCGTCGAGTCGGAGTCGGCGACCGGAGAGCGTCGGTCGATACCGTGTCCGTCGAACAGCCCGAGTGACAGATCGGCGGCAGTAACCAATTTGACACGGGGAATCACAGGCGTACTGTTGTTATGTGATCTATCGACGTTCACAGCGGTACCGTGACTCGGGATCAGGTGTGGAATCGGATTCGGGTACTGGCGGATGGTGACCGACAGAAGACAACGACTCCACGTTCGAGGGGGGAAACAGGATACGTCCGATTATAACGGACGTACTTCGAACGGTGATGCCGAAAGCCAGACAGCTACCCTCGGACGGTAGCAACTCGACAAAACTTACCCAGATGACGGAAGAGCCGAACGGCGAAGCAGGAAGGGAACCAATCTGTGAGACACCAAAAATGAGACGCCGAAAAATCCGCCGTCAACGCTAGCTGTCGTCCGCTTCGAGTTTGTATCGCTCGATCTTGCCACTCGGGTTCCGTGGGAGTTCGTCGATGAAGCGGTACTCGCGCGGTCGTTTGTAGTCGGCCAGTTCGTCACTGTCGCGACACCACTGATCGAGTTCTTCGGCCGTGACGTCCCCGCTTCGTTCGACGAAGGCGACGACGATCGATCCCCACTCGTCGTCGGCGTGGCCGACGACACCGACGTCCGAAACAGCGGGATGGGTGAGAAGCACGTCCTCGACTTCGGTTGGGTGGATGTTCTCGCCGCCGCTGATGATCATATCATCGACGCGACCGGTGATGACGATTCGGTTTTCCTCCGTCAGGCGAGCCGCGTCGCCGGTGTAAAACCAACCATCGCGAATGGCTTCAGCGGTCGCCTCGGGTTTGTTCCAGTATCCCTCGAACGACACCGACGAGTCGGTGTTGACGATGAGTTCTCCTTGCTCGCCGGGGGCGACGCGATCATCCGGACTGTCGGCGTTGACCTCGACGACTCGGGTTTCGATGCCGACGTTCGCGGGACCGGTGACGGTCGGATCGTCGATCTCGTGGAGGTCGAGGTACGCGAGCGTGCCGTAGACCTCGGTGGTCCCGTAGAGGTTCGCGATGTGTTCGGGCTCGAACGTCTCGATAGTCCGATCGAAGATCGACTGACTCATCGGCGCGCCGGAGTATCCGATCGCCCGGACCGAAGAGAGGTCGGTGTCCTCGATCGCCTCGCTGTCGAGCATATTCGCAAAGATCGTCGGGGCTTCGTGGAGTGCGGTGACTCGGTGCTCCTCGATGGCACGCACGGCGATTTCCGGATCGAATTGCGACATACAGAGATACGTCCCGCTCATCGAGAGCAGACCGCAGAGGATGCCGTGAAGGCCGACGGTGTGATACAGCGGCATCACGCCGATCAGCGTCTCTTCGAGGTAGTATCGCTGTCCGAGCGAGTTGATGATCCACCGATCGACGGTCGCCTCGTGATCGATCGGGATTCCCTTCGGATCGCCGGTCGTCCCCGAACTGTACAGCATCACGCTCGGGTCGTCGTGGCCGATCGAAACGTCCGGTCGCTCGGGTGCGGAATCGCTGAACGACTCGAACGATTCGGCGAATTCGGGCGTTTCGTCGCCGACATACACCGAGTCGACGTCGATCTCGTCGGCGATACGTTCGACCGAGTCCCGGGAAATCGAATCGAAGAAGAACAGTTCGGGGTCGGAATCGGCGAGATGGTATCGGACGCCGCCAGCGGCGACGCGGAAGTTGAACGGCACGGCGACGACGCCGGCCAACTGCGTCCCGATGAAAGTGACGACGTGTTCGGGGTGATTCGCCATACAGATCGCGACTCTGTCACCGGGTTCGATTCCCCGTTCGTGCAGTTCGTTAGCGACCGCGTACGCCTGTGTCTGCAATTCGGCGTACGTCAGCGTTTCGTCGCCGTTGAGATGGACGATCGCGGGGCGCTCGGGCGTTCTCGCGACCGATTGTTCGAACAATTGTGGGAACAGCATACAGCGTCATACATTCGCACATATCATAATAATTTTTCCTGTTGCGGAGGTCAGACGGAAGCGGTCTGACGGCGAAGGTCAGTGGCGAAGCGGTCGCGGTCAGTAAAACCGATAGTTGACGCTGATCTCTTCTGCCGCCGCCCGGACGTCTTGAATCAGATCCCGACGGTAGTCGTCCTGCTGGAGTCGCCCGGTGGGACAGGCCACGGAGACGCTGCCCAGAAGTTCCCCGTCTTCGATCACCGGACACGCGACGAAGCCGATTCCGACGACCTGCTCTTCGTGGTCGATAGCGTACCCCCGCTCGCGGATTTCGTCGAGGTCGCGGCGGAGGTCGTCGGGATCGGTGACCGTGTGCTCTGTGACCCGCTCCAGTTCGTCGACAGCGAGGATTTCATCGATTCGGGCCTCCGGAAGGTGCGCGAGAAGCACTTTCCCGGCCGCGTGCGTGTGAATCGGCGTCCGGAATCCGGGATAGGTGCCGGTTTGGACGGAGGTGATATCTCCTTCCTCGTGGAGCATCACCCACTCGTCGGACTCCACCATACCGAGTTGCGCCAGTTCACCCGATTGCTTCGAGAGCTTGCCCAAAACGATGTCCGAGGAGTGAAAGAACCGGTTTCGGTACTTGAGGCGGCTCCCCCGCTGTAAGAATCGATAGCCGATCCGGTACGTCCCATCCTCCCTGACGACAAAGCCCGTCGATTCGAGAGAGACGAGGTAGTCGTGGGCGGTGCTACGGTTGACGTCCATCAGCGCCGCGATCTTCGCGGGGCCGGCTTCCCGCTCGCGTTCTAGCAGGTCGAGCACCTCGAACGCCCGCGAAACCGTCTGGAGTGGGACCATATCGGAACTCACGGACACGAGTACACCCCCCACGAATATGAAACGGACGGGTCGAACAATCACGGTGAGAGCGGTATTTGGAGAAAATTTTAAATAATATAGTAGGAAATGGACGAGCAGGCACCACTATGACAGAGAGCCTCGAAGACGTCCTGCAGCAGTACGACAACCCGCTCGATCTCGTCCGCCGCATCGGCTCGCACGCCGATTCGGGACATCTCCGCCTGTTCACCGACCTCCCACCGGAGTTCACCAACTGGCGCGAAGAGCAGTCTGCGTGGGCAGAAAGCGTCGCGCTCGCCGACCTCTCGCACCACATGACCGACCTCCACGTGGAGGGTCCCGACGCGTTGCAGCTGTTCGCCGACCTCGGCATCAACGACTTCTCGAACTTCGAGCCCGGACAGGCCAAGCAGTTCGCCGCGACGAGCCCCGACGGCTACCTCATCGGCGACGGCATCCTCTTTCACCTCGGCGAGAACGAGTTCAACCTCGTCGGCTACGGGCCGATCAACTGGGTGCAGTTCCACCTCGAAACGGGCGATTACGACGCGGTCGCAGAGCGCGATGAGCACGGCGGCGTCCGCGAGGGCCCGCCGAAGACGTTCCGATTCCAAGTACAGGGTCCCGACGCGCTCGATCTCATCAAGGAGGTTGTCGACGAACCGCTTCCGGAGGTCCCCTTCTTCAACTTCCGTCCCGTCTCCATCGCGGGCCACGAGATCAACGCGCTGCGCCACGGAATGTTGAACGAACCGGGATTCGAGTTCTTCGGCCCGTGGGACGTCCAAGAAGACGTCCGCGAGGCGATCGTCGAGACCGGACGGGAGTACGACATCCGTCAGATCGGCGGGATGGCCTATCCGACGAACGTGATCACCGCGGCGTGGATGTCGATCCCGCTGCCCGCGATCTACCACGACGACGAGACGCTCAGAGAGTACCGCGAGTGGCTCGACGCCGACAGCTTCGAGGGCGCGCTCGCCATCGGCGGCAGCCTCGACTCCGACGACATCACCGATCACTACCTGACGCCCGTCGAAGCCGGTCACGAGCGATTCATCGACTTCGATCACGATTTCGTCGGCAAGGAAGCGCTCCGGGAGGAGGTCGAAAACAAAGAGCGTACCCGCGTCACCCTCGTCTGGGATCAGGAGGCCACAGAGGAGCTGTACGGCGGCGCGCTGTTCGACGACGACACCAACTACCGGTTCACGGAGCTACCGATCGCCGACTGGGCGCTGACGCAGAGCGATACGGTCCTGAAGGACGGCGAACTCGTCGGCGTCGCGAACAACACCCGCTATCTCTACTTCGAGAAGCGGATGTTCTCGCTGTGCAGCATCGACGCCGAGTTCGCCGAGCCCGGTACCGAGGTCTCGATCCTCTGGGGCGAGCCCGAGTCCGGGAATCCGCGCGTCGAGGCGCACGAACAGACCGAAGTCAAAGCGACCGTCGCGCCAGCGCCGTACTTCGAGGACAAGCGGAAGACGGCGAACTACAACGTGAACTAACGCGCCGTTCGAAGAACCTGCCATCACGAAGGCCGTCTTCGATCTGAGAGCGCCACGTTCGGCGCGGTTCCGCGCCGTACTGTCGTCTGCAAATAACAGCGTTCGCGTAACAGTAAAATTTATAACGGTCTTTGTTTAATGGACACCGTGTCGATGAGTAACAGACGACAGTTTATCACGACGGTCGGTGCTGGAACCGTCACCGCCGTCGCCGGATGCCTCGGAGCCGGTGGCGAGGGAGACGACGGGAACGGGAATGGGGGCGATTCGGGCGGTGACACCGGCGGGGGCACGACGACCGGAAGCGCCACCGACGAGAGCAGCGAACCCATCACGATCGCGGCGACGGTGTCGCGCTCGGGATCGTTCTCTTCGGCCGGCGAGGACGTCGAGACCGCCTACCGCTTGGGCGAGCAGATGATCAACGACAGCGGCGGCCTCCTCGGTCGCGACGTGGAAGTGATTATCAGAGACGACGAGAGCGACGCCCAAAAGGTTCGCGAGGGGTTGCAAGCGATCATCTCGAACAACGATGTCGATATGATCTGGGGGACGTTCGGGAGCCTGTTGGTCGCGTCGGCAGCGGCCGTCGCCGAGCGCGAGGAGCTCCCGATGCTAAGCGCGAATTTCGCGTTTATGGAACCCCACCTGAACAACAACTACGAGTGGACGTTCGCGCCGTTCCCCAAGAGTCGAGATATGGCGAACGGGGCGGTGAAACTCGCGAACTTGGCCCCCGAGGACAACCGACCCGTGAACGTCGGGATCTGGCAGACCAACACCGGTTGGGGCGCAGAGCTCGGACGGGTCTGGTCGGAAGCGCTCGAAGACAACGGCCACGAGGTCGTGCTCAACGAGAAATTCCAGATCGGATCCTCGGATTTCTCCACACTCATCTCACAAAGCAAGAGCGCGAACGTGGAGTACCTGCTCAGTAACCCAGCGCCCGGCGGGGGAATCACGGCCGTCAAGCAGATGCAGGAAGCGGATTTCCTCCCGAAACTCGCCACGATCGAACGGGCCGCGACCATCACCTCTTGGTTGGACGCGACGGGCACCGCCGGCCTGTACACGCAATCGACGCCGGGATGGGTGCCGGGAATGGTCGACAACGGCAACGAGGAGATGTTGGAAGCCTTCCGCGCCCAAGACGGCGTGGCGTCGGACGCGTACCCCGCGCCGACTGTCGGGGGATCGTACAACGTCGCGCAGACGGCGAAACAGGCGGTCGAAGCGGCGGGAACGGTCGATCCCGACACGGTGCGGGAAACGCTTCTCAACACCGAGTTCAGGACGGTTCTCGGTGAATTCAACTTCGACGAGAACGGGATGCCCGTCGAGGGTGACCTCGCTCCGCCGATGGGGCAGTGGCAGGACGGCCTCCTCCGCCTCGTGATCCCGTCCGACGTGGACAGCGAGGCGTCGACAGATCTGGTGTACCCCGCACCAGCGTACGACGACCGCTGACCGCGGAGTGAAATATTTTCGAGTCGATCCAGAAATTATACTATATCCGGTAATTTAATATTTCCAAACTACCACAGACAATTATGCAAGATATACGAGCGTTCAAACGCGCGGCGAAGCGGTACGGAGACCGGACGGCACTCATCACCGAGCGCGGAGAGACTCGGACGTACGCGGCGCTCGATCGACGGACGGACGCACTCGCTCGCGCGCTGGACGAACGAATCGGTGACGATCGGACGGCGGCGCTACTCAATAACGGCCCTGCGGCCGTGGAAACGATGCTCGCCGCGCAGAAACGCGGGAGCGCCAACGCGCAATTGAGTTTCCGCGGGGCGGCGGGCGAGCTTCGCGAGATGATTCGGACCGCCGAGGCAGCGGCGCTGATCTACGACGAGGCGAACGCCGAGATGGCGTCAGCGGTGCTCGCAGAGATGGATCTCGAGGCCGCGCTGTACGTCGGAGAGGGTGATCCGCGTGCGGCGGATGCCGAGCGATACGACGCGGTCGTCTCGGACGCCGAGCCTGACTATCCGGTGACTCGAGAACCGACAGCCGAGACCGGAATTCTCTACACGAGCGGGACGACGAGCAAGCCGAAAGCGGTGTTACAGGACCAGCGTCGCGTCTGGCTGGGTGCGTCGCAGGTAGTGATGGAACACGGTCTCGGCCCCGACGACGTCGCACTGGTGACGACCCCGTGGTATCACGACGTCACGACGGTCGCGTGGATCTATCCCCACCTCCAAGTGGGCGCGACGCTCGTTCTCCAACCGACGTTCGAGCCGCCGGAGACGATGTCGCTCCTCGAAGAGCACGGAGTGACCGGGCTCCTCGCGGTCCCGGCGCAACTCGAAGCGCTCCTGAACGTCGACGCGGAAGGTTCCTACGACCTTTCGACGCTCTCGTACGTCCGAACAGGTGGCGCTGTCGTCTCATCGTCGCTCGTCGAACGGGTCCGGGATCGATTGACAGACGGCGTCTACAACACGTACGGGCTGACGGAGGGAATCTCGAACCTCACGCACGCCTACCCAGAGGAGCAACTCGAGAACCCGGGGACCGTGGGGAACGCGTCGTTCAACTGGGAGCTCCGCGTCGTCGAAGCAGCCGAGCCCGACGAAGAGCCGGATCCAGAGGCCGTCGTCGACCACGGCGAGAGCGGAGAGCTGATCGGGAACGGACCGTTCGTCGACGGGTATCTCGATAGCCCGAAAGCCGAAGAGCGACTGTTCGTGGGCGAAGAGTGGCTACGCACGATGGACATCGCGCACGTCGACGCGGACGGCGGTTTGCACATCGTCGACCGGGTGGACAATATGATCGTCAGCGGGGGCGAGAACGTCTATCCGCAGGAAGTCCAATTGGCCGTGGAGGACCACCCCGCCGTCAGGGAAGCCGCGGTCGTCGGCCTCCCGGACGATCAGTGGGGCGAACGGATCGCCGCGGTGGTCGTCGCCGAGGACGTGACCGAGGACGCGCTGGACGAACACTGCAGACAACACGAGGACCTCGCGGACTTCAAACGGCCGCGGTCGTACGTGCTGACCGCGGAGGAACTGCCCCGATCCGACACCGGAAACCTCCTCCGAGACGAGATCCGACAGACGTACTTCGAGTGACCCTTCCGGAGGCGTGCGCCGGCCAGTCGCCGGGGAACCTGCGTTGCCGGATCGAATACCCGAACAAATCCATCTCCGTAGCAGTGAACTATTTGATAAAAATTATTTCTGCTAATATGATAAGTTATGCGCGCAACGGGGGAGTTCGCGGAATCACGTCCGCCGAACTCTCACTGAGATTCTTCCGAATCCTCTGATTCCCCCGGTTCCTCGAATTCCTCCGATTCCTCGAACTCCGCTGATTCCGTAGGGGAGTCGGTATCAGCAACGCCGCTCCCTCCAGCTGTATCGTCAGCGGCCACGTCGCGCGCGGACGCGACCCATCCGTCGATGTTCTCTGCGACGTACTCCTGTCCACCGAGCCCGACGGCGAGGCCGATACCGATCGCGAGTGCAATCGCCAACGCACCGAAGAAGGCCGCAACGAACGCGGTGAAGAGGTTCGTGAGGACGAGAATCTCGAACCCGATCGTCGCCACCGCGATGGTGATCGTGATGTAGTAGATGAGAACTTTGACGATAAGGCTCGCGACGTGGACCGTCCGTCCCTCGCCCATCTCGCTCACGAGTCGGCCGACGCGCTCGGCGACCCAAATCCCCACGAGCAGGACCAACAGTCCGCCGACCAGCGCGGGGAGGTATCCGGCGAACGTGTCGAGGAGCGTCGAGAGCGCGTCGATCGCGAGAATGTCGGCAACGGCCAAGAGAGTCAACAGGTAGATGTAGTACGTCACGAGCAGTCCGATGATCCGCCCGAACTCTCCCTCGGAGTCGCTGAGACGCTCCAGCGGTGTTTCGCGCAGGTATCGGCCTACGTCGAAGCCACCGACGATGTCGGCGACGAGGTCACCGATGACGCGTCCGACGATGAATCCGATAACGAGCACGACGAGCGCGCCCAAGATGACGGGGAGGAACGCGGCCAACTCGGAGAGAAGCTGCGTCAGCTGCGGGATGTCCAGTACGTCCGCCGCCGCGAGAATCGCGACGAAGTAGACGTAGTAGGAGACGACTTTCCCGAGCGCGCGGGCGACGCCGTCTTCCTCTCCCACGGTTTCCATCGCTGTTCCTTCGGTGTACCGATCGACACCGATTCGACGGATGATTCGCGTGACGAGTCCGCCGAGCAACCGACCGATGACGTACCCGACGATGAGAATAATGAGCGCGGCGATGACGGTCGGGAGATAGCTGACCGCGCTCGCGAGCGCTTCGTTGATCGCTCCACCGATCTGCAACGTGAAAACTGTGTTCTGGCTGAACATTACGACAGTGTTGCCCGGAGACCCACATTGTTACTCAGCGGATATCTGACTATCCTACCGGTATGAGAGGGTTATCAGGAAAAATTCGAAGAAAACGCGCGAGACAGCGCCCGCGGAACGGGTACGGATACCGCGGCGCGCGGATCCTCGCTCTCCTCGGAGAAATTCTCACCCTTCGACAGGTGAGATCGGTCCGTCCGCGGCGGTCAGACGGTCGGAGGTACGCAGTTCATTCGAGATCGAAGCGATCGAGCGTCATCACGTCGTGCCACGCGTCCACGAAGTCCTGTACGAACGCCTCTTCTGCGTCGTCACTCGCATAGACTTCCGCGAGGGCTCGAAGTCGGGCGTTCGACCCGAAGATGAGATCCGCGCGGGTTCCCTTCCACTTGAGTTCGCCCGTGTCGCGGTCGTAGCCCTCGAACGTCTCGTCGTCCTCCGAGACCGGCTCCCACTCAGTTTCGACGTCGAGCAGGTTCACGAAGAAGTCGTTGTTCAGCGTTTCCGGCTCGTGGGTGAAGACGCCGAGGTCGGTACCCCGGTAGGTCGCGCCCAGCGAGCGCATCCCACCGACTAGCACCGTCATCTCCTCGGCGGTCAGGTTCAGCAGGTCCGCTCGATCAACCAGAATATCTTCCGTCGACCGCTCGGCCCCGTCGCCGCGGTAGTTTCGGAAGCCGTCCGCCTCCGGTTCGAGCACCTCGAACGACTCCTCGTCGGTCTGCTCCGGCGTGGCGTCGGTGCGCCCCGGCTCGAACGGGACTTCCACGTCGTATCCGGCGTCCGCCGCCGCCTGCTCGACGGCCGCGTTGCCGCCCAGTACGAGCAAGTCCGCCAGCGAGACGCGGACGTCGTCGGTTCGCGAGCCGTTGAACTCCGCTTGGATTCCCTCGTAGGTCTCCAGTACGGTGTCGAGCGCCTCGGGCTCGTTAACCTCCCAGCTCCGCTGCGGTTCGAGGCGGATGCGAGCCCCGTTCGCGCCGCCGCGCTTGTCGCTGTCGCGGTACGTCGACGCCGCCGCCCAAGCGGTCTTGACAAGCTGCGAGACCGACAGATCCGACTCGAGTATCTCCGTTTTGAGCTCGGCAGTTTCCCCCTCGCCGATCAGGTCGTAGTCGGCGTCGGGGAGCGGGTCCTGCCAGAGCATCTCCTCGTCGGGGACCTCCGGACCAAGGAACCGCTCCGGCGGGCCCATATCGCGGTGGATCAGTTTGTACCACGCCTTCGCGAACGCCTCTTGGAACGTCCGGGGGTCCTCTTGGAAGCGCTCTAAGATCTCTCGGTACTCCGGGTCGCGCTTCAGGGCGACGTCCGTCGTGAGCATCATCGGGGTCTGCTTCTCCGACGGGTCGTGGGCGTCCGGTACGGCGTCTTCGAGTTCCTCGTCGACCGGCCGCCACTGCCACGCACCGCCGGGGCCCTTGTGGGCCTCCCACTCATAGTCGAGCAGGTTGTCGAGATAGCCCATATCCCACTTGATCGGGGCCTGCGTCCACGGACCCTCGATACCGCTGGTGATCGTGTCGGGCCCCTTACCGGAGCCGTGTTCGCTCTCCCAGCCGAGACCCTGTTTCTCGATGGGGGCCGCTTCGGGCTCGGGACCGAGGTTGTCCCCGCTGTCGGCACCGTGGACCTTCCCGAACGTGTGGCCGCCGGCGATAAGCGCCGCCGTCTCCTCGTCGTTCATCGCCATCTTGCCGAAGGACTCTCGGATGTTCCTCGCGGAGCCTTCGAGATCGGGCTCGCCGTTCGGACCCTCCGGATTCACGTAGATGAGGCCCATCACGGTGTTGCCGAGCTGTCCCTTGAGGTTGCCGTCCTCGTCGAAGCGCTCCGGGGAGCTCACCTCCCATTCGTCCTCGGGGCCCCAGTCGACGGCCTTGTCGGGCTCGAAGGCGTCCTCGCGGCCGCCGGCGAAGCCGAAGGTCTCGAAGCCCATCGATTCCAGAGCGACGTTTCCGGTCAAGACCAGCAGGTCCCCCCACGAGAGCTTGCGGCCGTACTTCTGCTTGACGGGCCAGAGCAGTCGTCGTGCCTTATCGAGGTTTACGTTGTCGGGCCAACTGCTGAGGGGCGGGAATCGCTGTCGGCCGCCCGATGCGCCGCCGCGGCCGTCGGTAGTGCGGTACGTGCCCGCACTGTGCCACGCCATCCGAATGAAGAGCGGCCCGTAGTGACCGTAATCGGCCGGCCACCAGTCCTGTGACGTCGTCATCACCTCTTCGATGTCAGCTTTCACCTCATCGAGATCGAGCGATTCGAACTCCTCCGCGTAGTCGAAGGACGCTTCCCGCGGATCGGCGTCGCGAGCGTTTTGATCGAGAACATCCAGTTTCAACTGATTCGGCCACCAGTTACGGTCGGACCCATTCATCGGTTGGAAATTGTTGCGTTGGCATATTAATATTGTCCAATTCGATAAGGAAATCTTCGCGGTTGCCCAAGCGTTCTATCGAGTTCGGGAATATTTCACAGCGATAGCCGGGCTCGCGGTACGCAATACAGTCCCCCGCATCCTCGTCGAAATGAGATACCTCCGCTAAGATTAGATGGATCTAAACTTTCGATTAGATAGACAAAGTTAATATGTCGGAGTCATCCATGTCCGGTATGAAAGAGATGCGAACGACAGAGAATCGATCGAGGCTCTCCCGTCGCCGAGCGCTACTGGCCGGGTCGGGCGTCCTCGCCGCCGCGTTGGCCGGTTGCACGGGTGCGGGAGGCCAACAGGCGAATCGAACGACAGCGTCGAGTTTCGAGGACGACGAAGACGCTCCGGTAGTGGTAGCGTCGTTCTTCAGCTTCTACGATTTCGCTCGGAACGTCGCCCGCGACACGCCGATCGACGTTCGGAACCTCGTCCCGACCGGACTCCACGGACACGGGTGGGAGCCGAACGCGCAGATCACGCGCGAAATCATCGAGGCGGACGCGTTCATCCACGTCGGGGAGAATTTTCAACCGTGGGCGGACCGAGCGATCACGACGATCAAAGCCGACGGCGTCGAGACGGAGCTGATCAACGCGCGGGCGGGAATCGAGTTGGTCGACCTCGCAGCCAGTCTCGACCCCGAAGAGGAGGGAGTCGGCGAGAATCGGGGGAGGGATCCACACTTCTGGCTCGATCCCCAGCGGGCGAAGCAGTCGGTTCGGACGATCACCGACGGTCTCGTCGATATCGCGCCGGAGCACGAAGAGACGCTCCGAGAGAACGCGGAGACATACCAGCGCGAGGTGCTCGATCGGATCGACGCCGACTACCGGTCGATCTTCGACGCCGCCGACCGCGACGTCGTGCAGTTGGCCGCGCACAACGCCTTCCAGTACATCGGCGTCGCCTACGGGATCCAGATGCGACCCTTGGTGACTAATTTGGCCGCCAGCGACGACATCAAGCCCTCCGATATCACCGACGCGAAGGAGACGATCGACGAGTACGGGATCAGGTACATCGGGGCGGCGGTCTTCGAGACGCGGCGTCCGGCAGAGCAACTGATCCGGGAGACGGCCGTCGAGGCGTACTTCCCCGTCACTCCGTACGCGGGCGTCCGCGAGGACTGGGTCGAATCGGGATGGGGCTACGAGGAGATCGCCTACAATATCAATATGCCGACCTTCGAGGTAGTGCTCGGCAACAAACCGCCCGAGGAGGCCGGTCCCGACGGGTGGGCCGAGAAGTGGAGGAACTTCGAATGAGTGCAGATCAAGGCGGGACGACGGCCGAGAGTGAATCCACGGAATCGGTCGTCGACCTCGTCGACGTCGAGTTCGGATACACCGCCACGCCGGTCGTCGAAGACGTCTCGCTCCGGATCGACCCGGGTGAGTACGTCGCCGTCGTGGGGCCGAACGGTTCCGGCAAATCCACGCTGATGAAGTTGCTCCTAGGACTTCTCCGCCCCGACCACGGCGTCGCTCGGCTGTTCGGGCGACCGGCCCACCAGTTCACCGACGGTGCCCGAATCGGCTACGTGGCTCAGCACGCCAGCGCGTCGAAGGACATGCCGATCACCGTCCGCGAGGTCGTGAAGATGGGACGGTTCCCGCACGTCGGGTTCGGTCGGCTCTCGTCCGGAGACTGGGATATCGTCGAGGAAGCGATCCGAACGGTCGGAATGAGCGCGTTCGCCGACCGGCGCGTGACCGCGCTCTCCGGGGGACAGAGACAGCGCGCGTTCATCGCCCGCGCGCTCGCCAGCGAGGCCGAACTCCTCGTACTCGACGAGCCGACCGTCGGCGTCGATGCCGAATCAGTCGCCGCGTTCTACGACCTGCTCGAAGCACTGCACGCGAAGGGAATCACGATCGTTCTCATCGAGCACGATCTGAGCTCTGTGACAGCGCACGCCGAGCGGGTCGTTTGTCTGAATCGACGGATCTACTTCGACGGGCCAACGGCGGAGTTCGACGCCGGCGACGCGCTGGCCCGCGCGTTCGACGCGACGACCTCGGAGCGTGAGTCGGCGTGATCGACGCCGCGTTCGTCCCGTTACAGCAGGGGGCGCTCGACCTCCTCCTCGCGCCGCTGTTCTGGATTCTCGAAGCGTGGTATTGGCTGTTAGTGCAGGTGTATCACCTGACCGGGCTGGAGATTCTCGACCCCGACTACCGATTCATGTACAGGGCGCTACTGGTCGGACTCTGTATCGGTGTCGTCGCCCCGCTCATCGGGACGTTCCTCGTGCACCGACAGCTCGCACTCATCGGGGACGCGCTCGCACACACCGCGTTCGCCGGGGTCGCGGTCGGACTGTTTCTCAACGCAGTCCTCGACCTCGGGATCTCCCCGTATCTGACCGCCGTCGTCGTCGCGGTCATCGCCGCATTGGCGATCGAACTCATCTCGGAGGTGACCGACGCGTACAACGACGTGTCGATGGCGATCGTGCTCTCGACGGGGTTCGCGCTCGGGTCGACACTGATCAGTATCAACGCTGGAGGGCTCTCCGTGGGGATCGATCAGTACCTCTTCGGGAACCTCTCGACGGTGTCCCCGACGAACGCGGTGATCCTCCTCGCGCTGTTCGTCGCGATCGTCCTCACGGTCGCCGTCACGCGAAATCAGTTGCTCTACGTCACGTTCGATGAGACCGCGGCGGCGGTCTCTGGACTCTCCGTGAACTGGTACAACAGAATAATGGTGATGCTCACCGCCTTGGTCGTCGTCGGCGCGATGCAGATTATGGGCGTCATCCTCGTCGCCGCGATGCTCGTCGTCCCGGTCGCCGGCGCGTCACAGATCTCGCGGAGTTTCGCGGAGTCGATATACATCTCTATCGTACTCGCAGAACTCGCCGTGCTGATCGGTATCGGCGTCGCCTACTACTGGGGCGCAACCGGCGGTCCGATAATCGTGTTAGTCGCCGTCGCGATATACGGTGGCTCGATTATTCTGGGCCGGGTGCAGGACGCGGTCACGCAAGACGCGACACCGACGACGAAACAGATCGATACCGCGCGAGCGACGACGAACGACGGCCGCGAGTGAGTGCTGCGGAAGGTCGACCGGAGTTGTCGTTTTATCAGAAGTTCGGGTGGGAGTGCGATTGCGATCGAGGGTGCGTTGTATACAGTGAGCCATACAAACGAGGTTCCGAGCGAGGTCAGACCCCGCCACGCGAGACGGATCGTACCCCTCCGAACGGGGTAGAGTTCACGAGACTGATCGGCGTTCCGGTGCGGATTCCCGCCGTGGAACGACTGATTCGTTCGCGATAACGTATCGATGTGCGCCGGATATAGTATTGTGCGATAGTCCCAAAAGCGTTATTAGGTGCAAGCGGATACGGACTCGTGAGTAGAATAGTATGAAACACACACAATCATACAATTCGGAGGGAGAGTCGCGATGGTGGATATAGGGGCGCTGCTCGGGGCGTCGGGAGAAGGGACAATGCAAGCGCTCACGCTCGTCGGTGCCGTCCTCGTGGAGGCGATAATCCTCTACGTGGGTTACGGTGCGGTGACTCGAACGCTCGAACCGACCGTTCGCAGGGCACTCAGTAGCGAATAACCATCAATGCTAGAGATATTCGGAATCGGCGTCGCGACGCTGCTGCTGTTCGTCGGGTTCGGCTTACTCATCGGCGTCCTGTTCGGATTTTTCGGAATGGGAGGATCGTTCCTCGTCACGCCCGCGCTCTTAGTGATGGGGTATCCGTCGAGAGTCGCCGTCGGGAGCGGCCTCGCGTTCGTCTTCGGGACGTCGGTCATCGCGACGCTGAGGCATCGCGACCTCGGACAGGTCGATTACAAACTCGGCGTGTTGATGATCGCCGGGACCACGCTCGGAATCGAGGTCGGCAAGGAAATCGTGCTCCACCTCGAATCGCTGGGGCTGGCGAGCAACATCATCAGCGTCACGTACGTCGTGCTACTCGGCGGCATCGGCGTGTTCGTCACCTACGAGGCGCTCACCGGTGACGGTGATGGCGGTATCGACCACGACGCCGAGGGAGAGGCCGACGCCGACGACATCCCGGCCACCGCGAAGAAGCTACAATCGTACCGCGTCCCCCCGATGATCAGCCTCCGCGGCGGCGTCAGCGTGTCACTGTGGATGATTCTCGGCGTCGCGTTCGCGACGGGGCTGCTCTCGGGATTCCTCGGCGTCGGCGGTGGCTTCATTCGAATGCCCGCGCTGTTCTATCTGATCGGCGTGCCGGTACCGATCGCCGTCGGGACCGACCTCTTCGAGATCGTCTTTTCGGGGGGAATCGGAAGCTTCCTGTACGCGATGGACGGTGGCGTCGATCTCTCGGTCGTCCTGCCGCTTCTGGCGGGCAGCGCGCTCGGCGCTCGCGTCGGATCGGCCGCGACGAGCATCGTCGACGAGAGCGAGATCAAGGTGTACTTCGGCCTGATGCTGCTCGGCGGATCGGTCGCCGTCGCAGTTCGCGAGGTCGGCGGGTACCTCGATGTCCCGGTGTTGAATACGGTCAGTCTCGTACTCATACTCGGATCGGCGCTCCTCGTGAGCGGGATGGTCGTCTACAGCAGTATCGTCGAAATCCGCAACAGATCGGGGAGTCGATCATCGACGGCGGACTGATCGACGACAGGTGAAAACGGCCTGCGACGGGCGAACGAGCGGCGGAGATCGAAAATCGAGAGACGGGAGTCCACAATTGTACGAATCCCACACAAGCCTTTTAATCACACGGTCCCAACGTTCAGATATCAGATGCCAGATTCGATGTCCGAACAGTTGAAACAGGATATGGAATGTGAGGGGCTGTTGGAGTGCTTCCACGGCCTCAAGCAACTCGATAGGCAGTGCTTTCAGGTGCTCGTAAACGCCGGAGAGCCGCTGACCGTCGACGAGGTCGCAGAGACCGTCGAACGCGAGCGCTCGACGGCCTACCGGTCGATTCAGCGGCTGCTGCAGTCGGGGTTCATCCAGAAAGAACAGGTCAACTACGAACAGGGCGGATACTACCACGTGTACTCGCCGACGGACCCCGAAAAGATCTCCGACAGTATGCAGCGAATGCTCAACGACTGGTACGCGAAGATGGGACAGCTCATCCAAGAGTTCGAGGACAAATACCAGCAGCCGGAAGCGGACGCGGAAGTCGCGGTCAACGGGTAAGCCGCTTCCCGGTCGGCTCAGTCGGCGCTCTCATCTCTACCACGAGCGAAAAATCGAATCTGTGCGGTCGGCGTCGCGATCAGTGGAACGGCGTCGACGCCGTCAGTCGAAGCGGAACGTTTCGAGGTTTCGCGGCGCGTACGTCCGAACGTCGTACTTCTGATAGAGTCCCGAGGACAGTTGGTCCGTCGACGACTCGTCGCCGTGAACGCAGATGATCTCCTCGGGCCGAGGGTTCATCGTCCCGACGAAGTTTTCGAGCCCGCTCCGATCGGCGTGGCCGGAGAACCCGCTGACCGATTCGACGTCGAATCTGAGCGTGAGCTGTTCGGATCGACTTCCCCGGTCGCTGAAGGGGATCTCCCGTCGACCGCTCTGGATCCGCCGGCCGAGCGTCCCCTGTGCCTGGTACCCGACGAAGATGAGCTGATTCTCCTCGTCGCTCCCGAGGAGCTCGAGCCACGACATAATCGGGCCGCCGGTGACCATTCCCGAGGTGGAAAGGATGATACACGGATCGTCGCCCGCGATTTGCTCGCGCATCTCTTGGCCGCCGTCGACCTGTTGGAACTGCTCGGCGAGGAAGGGATTCTCGTCCTCGTGGAGGATCCGGTCTCTGAGTCCGTCCCGGAGGAACTCGGGATAGGCCGTATGGATCGCGGTCGCCTCCCGAATCATCCCGTCGAGATAGATCGGCATCGTCGGGAGCTTCCCCTTGCGCATCGCCTCTTCGAGAACCAGCATCAGCTCCTGAGAGCGCCCGACCGCGAAGGCGGGAATGACGACTTTCCCGTCGCGGTCGTGCGTCTCGCGGATGAGTTCGATGAGTTTTCGCTCGGAGTCTTCTTGGTCGGTCTGGTAGTCGTTTCGGCCGCCGTACGTCGACTCCATCACCAGCGACTCGACGCGCGGGAAGTCGTTCGACGCCCCGTTGAACAATCGCGTGTCGTCGTAGTGGACGTCGCCGGAGAAGACGATGTTGTGGAAGCCGTCGCCGATGTGGAAGTGCGTGACCGCCGACCCGAGAATGTGTCCGGCGTTGTGGAACGTCAGTTTGATATCGGGCGCGATGTCTGTGACGTCGCCGTAATCGACCGTGATCGTGTGTTTGAGCTCCTCTCGAACCATCTCCGAGTCGTACGGCGGCGTCCGTCCCTCCTTGGCCGCGACGTCGAGATAGTCCAGTTGGAGTAAGCCCATCAGGTCTCGCGTCGGTTCGGTCGTGTAGACCGGCCCGTCGTAGCCGTACTTGAACAGCAGCGGGAGCAGCGCTGAGTGATCGAGGTGCGCGTGCGTGAGGACGACCGCGTCCAAGTCTGCGATCGGGTTGGCCTCGGGAACCTGCAAGTAGGGGACTTCGCCCTCCGCGCCGGGTTTATCGCCGCAGTCGATGAGGATGCGCGTTTCCGGGGTGCTGAGGACGAAACTCGCGCGGCCGACCTCCCGGCAGCAGCCGAGCGTCGTGACGCGAACCCACTCCGTCTCTTGGGTCTGTTCGCGATGAATTCGCTTTCCGACGCGTTCGAGGAAGTCGCGGCGGTCGTCGCGCTCCTGCATCAGGAAGTTGCGGACGTTGTCGACCGTCGAGGACTCCATCGGGGGAGTTCGGAGGACGTCCGGCGTCCAGCCGACCTCTTGGGTGATCTCCCGAAGTGTGCTCGCTCGTCGCCCGATGACGAGTCCCGGTTTCTGCGCCTCGATCAGCACCTCGCCGGTGGCGGGGTAGAACTGCAGGTTCGTGATGCCCGCGTCCTCGGGGATCATATCGAGGATCTTCGGTTTCGCCTCTGCAGGGTCCAGCTGCGTCCCCGCCGCCGGTCTGACGGTGATACGCTTCCGGAGGGTGCTGGCGAGTCGTCGAATCAGGCCGTCCCGTTCGGCGAACGCGCGCGGCGTTTCGGTGTAGATGACGAGTTCGGGCCCCTCGTAGGCGACGCGAGAGACGACGAGGTCGTCCGGAATTTCTGCTTCGAGTTTCGTTCTGACCGCTTCGAGCGGATCTGTTGTGTCGTTAGTGCTCATACATAGTGGAAAGCCGTGGGCGGGTGCCACCAAAATCTGCAGCCCCCACCACCGGAATCGTTGTTGCTGGGTCGGCGTCGAGAGCCCCGACGCGACCGAACGGACGAAATCGTTCAGGTGAGTGTTTCCGCAGCGTATATAAACGTTTTTCGCTGTCAGGGTGACGGTTCCGGTGGCGCATCCCCACGGCTTGCGAGTTGGTCGGCCCTTCGAATCGAAAGCTCTCACGCGTCAGGGGTTCGAGTTTCGAACCGACACCAGCGGTCGCGGTCGCCGTCGTTAGACGGGTAGACGCTTCGTATTCCTCGACTACGGTCCGGAAGGAGTGAATTGGAGAGCAGCTATCTCAAAAATAGCCGTTGTACTTCTCAATACTATTTTATTCAAAGATTCATTGGGAGATGAGCTTTGCATTCGAAGGGACAAGTCCACTAAGAGAGGAGCCCGTAGTACGAGGTAAGATGAACACGAGAACAGCGCATCTCGACATCACGGGGATGACCTGTGCCAACTGTTCGGCCACTGTTGGGGACGCCATCGAGTCGCTGGACGGCGTCGTCGAAGCGAACGTCAATTTCGCCACGGACGAGGGGTCCGTCGAGTACGATCCCGAAACCGTATCGCTCGCAGAGGTATACGAGGCCATCGAGGACGCGGGTTACGGCGTCGTCTCGGAGACTGTCTCGATCGCCATCTCCGATATGACGTGTTCGAACTGCGCGGACACCAACCAAGCCGCGCTGGAGGCGCTTCCGGGGGTGATTGACGCCGAGGTGAACTACGCGACCGACGAAGCCCAAGTGCGGTACAACCCAGCGGACGTCTCGCGCGAGGAGCTGTACGACGCTATCGAAGACGCGGGGTATTCGCCGGTTCGCGAGAGCGAGGCTGAAGGTGAAGCGTCCGGGGAGGACGCCCGAGACGCAGCCCGCCAAGCCGAGATCCGCAAGCAACTCCGGCTCACGCTGTTCGGGGCGGCGCTGTCGGCACCGCTTTTGTTCTTCATCGTCGACAAGTTGCTCTTCGGGGGCAGCATCCTCCCGGAGAGAGTCTTCGGCGTCGAGTTCGGCTGGGTCGAGTTCGCGCTGGCGACGCCCGTCCAACTCGTGCTCGGCTGGCCGTTCTACAAGAACTCCTACAAAGCGGTGATCAGGAACCGGCGGGCGAACATGGACGTGCTCATCGCTCTCGGCTCGACGACGGCGTACGTCTACTCGGTAGCCGTTCTCGCCGGAGCCATCGCGGGGAGCCTCTACTTCGACACGGCGGCGCTGATCTTGGTGTTCATTACGCTCGGAAACTACCTCGAAGCCCGCTCGAAGGGCCAAGCCGGGGAAGCGCTCCGAACGCTGCTGGAGATGGAAGCCGATACCGCGACACTTATCGACGAGGACGGGACCGAGCGTGAGATTCCGCTGGAAGACGTCGAGGTCGGCGACCGAATGAAAGTCCGCCCGGGCGAGCAGATCCCGACCGACGGGGTCGTCGTCGACGGACAGTCAGCCGTCGACGAATCGATGGTGACCGGCGAGTCCGTTCCCGTCGAGAAGGGAGAGGGCGACGAGGTCGTCGGCTCCACGATCAACGAGAACGGCGTCCTGATCGTCGAAGCGACCAAGGTCGGCTCCGACACCGCGCTCCAGCAGATCGTCCAGACGGTGAAAGAGGCCCAGTCACGCCAGCCCGAGATTCAGAACCTCGCCGACCGCATCTCCGCGTACTTCGTCCCCGCGGTCATCGCGAACGCCCTCGTCTGGGGCGTCGTCTGGTATCTGTTCCCCGCGACGCTCGCGGGGGTCGTCGAGTGGCTCCCCCTGTGGGGGCTCGTCGCCGGCGGCCCGGCGATCGCGGGCGGGACGGTGTCCGTGTTCGAGTTCGCGATCGTCGTGTTCGCCTCGGCCGTCCTGATCGCCTGTCCCTGTGCGTTGGGGCTCGCGACGCCGGCAGCGACGATGGTCGGCACAACCATCGGCGCGCAGAACGGCGTCCTGTTCAAGGGCGGCGACGTCCTCGAACGCGCGAAGGACGTCGACACGGTCGTCTTCGACAAGACCGGGACACTCACCGAGGGCGAGATGGAGCTCACCGACGTCATTGTCTTCGACGGGAACGGCAGTTCCGCGACAGACGGCGGGTCGGCGGCGGACAGTGGTACTTCGACGACAGACGGCGGGCAAGTCGTCGCTCGGGACTCGCTCTCAGAGGACGACGTGCTGCGGCTGGCCGCGTCGGCCGAACGCGGCAGCGAGCATCCGCTCGCCCGCGCAATCGTCGAAGGAGCCGAAGCGCGCGGGCTCGACGTGACCGAACCCGAGGCGTTCGAAAACGTCCCTGGACACGGGGTCCGGGCGACGATCGAGGGCGAGGAGGTGCTGGTCGGCAACCGAAAGCTGCTCGAAGATAACGGCGTCGACCCGTCTTCCGCGGCGGAGACGATGGAGCGACTCGAACGCGAGGGGAAGACCGCGATGCTCGTCGCCCGTCTGCCGACCGCCGGGAACGGTGGCGTGAGCAACGGTGAACTCGTCGGCGTCGTCGCCGACGCGGACACGATCAAACCGAGTGCGAAAGATGCCGTGAGTCAACTTCGCGAGCGCGGAATCGACGTGATGATGATCACCGGCGACAACGAGCGAACCGCTCGCGCCGTGGCCGACAAAGTCGGGATCGATCCCGAAAACGTCCGCGCGGAGGTCCTTCCGGAGGACAAATCCGACGCGGTCGAGGCGATTCAAGACGAGGGCCGGAAGGCGATGATGGTCGGCGACGGCGTCAACGATGCCCCCGCGCTGGCGGTGGCCCACGTCGGCACCGCCATCGGCTCGGGAACTGACGTCGCCATCGAAGCCGCGGACGTGACGCTGATGCGCGACGACCCGGTGGACGTCGTGAAGGCGATCCGGATCTCCGATGCGACGTTGCAGAAAATCAAACAGAACCTCGTCTGGGCGCTCGGCTACAACACCGCGATGATCCCGTTGGCCTCGCTCGGATTGCTCCAGCCAGTACTCGCCGCCGGAGCGATGGCGTTCTCGTCGGTGTCGGTCCTGACGAACAGCCTGCTGTTCAGAAGCTACACGCCCGATCACGACTACGAGCTGCTCGGACGGCTCCGCTGATCCGAAGTCGTAGGACCGAAAGCGGTCCGTGCGGATCCGAAACCGCGTCAACGACATCGCGACACACCAGTATGTCCGCTGTTACGATCGGGCGGGCGTTAGCGCACTGCGTTGTCGTCGATGATCTCGCGCGCTGATTCGAGCAGCTCGTCCGCGGTCCGTTCCGCTCGGGCTTCGGCGGTCACTCGAACGAGCGGTTCTGTTCCGCTCGGTCTGACGAGGAACCACCCGTCGTCGGTCTCGACGCGAAGCCCGTCGATGGTGTCGATGTCAACGTATCGTTCGCGAAGTTCCGCCTCGATCGCGTCCATCGATGCCGCTCGATCCCCGACGGAGACGTTCTCGCGACGGGTGACGTACGAATCAGTCGGAATCTCGTCGACGAGCGTGCCGAGTGAGTCGTGTCGCTGGACGAGCGCTGCGAGACTGAGGGCGGCGAGGTGGCCGTCCGGCGCGAGCGTCTGATCGGGCCAGATCCACGCGCCCGAGGGCTCCCCGCCGAAGACGAATCCGTCACGTGACGCCGCTTCTGCGATGTGGACATCGCCGACGGGCGTGTACGCAACGTCGCCGCCGGCGCGTTGGACTGTATCGGCGACGACGAGGCTCGTGTCGACGGGAACGGCGACGGATGGACGGGGTGTGTCACCGGTCGCAGGGGAGTTCACATCTTCTGCCGCCTCGCGTGCGAACAGCGCCAACAGCACGTCCCCGGGGACGTATTCCCCGTCTGCGGTGACGGCGACCATCCGGTCGGCGTCGCCGTCGTGGGCGATTCCGAGGTCCGCGTCGAGCGACGGGACGGCGGACTGCAGCGCGGTGAGCGTTTCGGCGTTCGGTTCGCTCTTTCGCGCCGGGAAGCGACCGTCGGGTTGGGCGTCGAGGGTGTGTACCGTCGCGCCCAACGCATAGAGCGCGTCGACGGTGACCCGGCCGGTTCCGTTCCCGAGGTCCACGACGACCGTGAGGTCTTCGAGCGGATCGTTCGGCGAGTCGCCCGTGGGTTGGTCCGGAGATCCGTCCGGTTCCGAGAACGTCGAAACGAGATGTTCGACGTGACGCGAAGACGCGTCGTCGACACCTCGTTCCTTGCCGAACTCGTCCCACGGTGCCGACTCGACGGCGTCGTTCGTGAGCCGTTCTTCTACCGCGTCGGTCTGCGTCGGCGTGAACGCCTGTCCCGACGGGTTCCAGAGTTTGATCCCGTTGTCGGGTGCGGGGTTGTGTGACGCGGTGACACCGACACCGGCATCGGCTCCGAACCACTGGACACTCCTCGCGAGCGTCGGCGTCGAGACGATCCCCAGACGCATCACGTCAGTCCCGCACTCGCGTAGTCCAGCAGAGAGCGCGTCGGCGAGAACTGACCCAGTTCCGCGAACGTCGCGTCCGACAACGACGGTGTCAGCCTCCGCCGCGACGGCTCGTCCGACATCGAGTGCGAGTCGCGCGTTCACTTCTTCGCCGACCGGTCCACGGATCCCACTCGTCCCGAACATATAGACGCGTACAAAGACAGGCTGACGCGTGATAAGCCGTCTGGTCGGACAAAGAAACGGTAACAGCGGACGCAGTGGGGTTCGACTGCACGCTGTACCCCTCGATGTCCGTTGTTAATCGATCAGGGCACACCACAATGTCCTGAGAAATGTGAGGCACACGCCACGAAGTCCGGAGAAAACATATGGGCTCAGAGAACGGCAGAAGTAGAAAAGAGAACTACGGACATTGTGGTGTGTTGGGTGGGTGAAATTGTACGTGAGATGGGAAGATAGTGGACGAACAATTCGATTTTACGAGCCGATGAGGACTCGACTCAGACCTCAGAGAAGTCCTCGAGCGTCGGTGCTTCTTGGCTGTCCTCGGAGTCGACGTAGGACGTGATCGAATCGTGAACTCCCACGACTTCGACGGTGTCCATCATCGCCGAGAGGATCAACTCGACGTCCATATCGAGCGCGTATTCGCGATACGTCCCGCCACGTCGTCCCTCGTTCCGTTCGGTGACGGAGACGATGCCGAGCATCGCCAACTCGCTCAGATGATCTCGCATCCGACGCGGAACGAGGGGATCGCGATTGGCGAGTTCGGTAAACCGCGTATACCGTGGCCTGACGTCGCGGGAGCGAATCGGAGCTTGATCCTCGAGATCCAGCGTCAAGAGGGCGTATAAAACCAAGTGGCCGTGTTCGGTGAGGCCGTTGATCCCTTCCTTGATTCGACCGCGTTCGAGCGCGCGCCGACCGCGACGAACGTGTGCTTCGGTCACGGTAGCTGTCTCTTCGTCTCGAGCGAGATCGCCGGCTTTCATCAGGAGGTCGATCGACTGTCGAGCGTCACCCGCGTCCTTCGCTCCGTAGGCCGCACAAAGCGGAATAGCTTCGTCGCTGAGGACGTCGTCGTGGAACGCCACATCGCTTCGCTGTTCGAGGATCGCGCGGAGGTTCTCGGCGTTGTACGCGGGGAAGTGGATCTCCTGCTCACAGAGGGAGCTTTTCACCTTCGGCGAGAGGTCGTCACGGAACGAGAAGTCGTTTGAGATGCCGATGAGACCGATTTTGGCCACTTCGAGGTCGCCGTTCGCGCGGGCTCTCGGGAGCTGATAGAGGATGCTATCGTCGTTGACGTGATCGATCTCGTCGAGGACGACGAGAACGGTCCCGCCGCGGTCGTCGAGGTCCTCCCAGAGCATCTCGTAGACGGAGGCCAGCGGATATCCCGTCGTCGAAATTTGGTTGGCCTCCGAACGGAGATTGTTGACGAGACGGGTCGCGATCTGGTAAGAACTCGTGAGCCCGTCGCAGTTCAGAAAGATGACGGAGAGGTCGATATCGTCGTACTGAGCAGCGTCCTCTTTGAGATGAGCCAGTAAGTACTTGGTAGCTGCCGTCTTTCCGACGCCTGTTTTCCCGTACAGAAAGATGTTATTCGGCTGTTCGCCGTTGATCACGGGTTGCAGCGCCGCCTGATACGTCTGTAGTTCTTCGTCCCGACCGACGAGCGCTTCGGGTTGGTAGTCCTCCCGTAAGGCGTCCCGATCGCGGTAAATATCGTTGTCCCGCTCGAAGAGGACCATTACGTCTCCCGTTTCGTAGACAGGATTAATAAAACCACCGTGTCCGGAGTGTCCGCTGTTCTTATTGAAATAAATGCGGGGAGTAACACCCCCCCTCCACTATGTCCGCGGTTGTTGCGTGAGAGCAGGGGGAGGAGGTCGAACGGAGTTAATAGAAACATAAAGTTTTATTTGTTGTTGGGTATTATTGGTCCGTGGCCTTAGATAGCTTCGGTTGAGTGTGATTACATTTGATTCTTTCTTCGAGTTCGTTTCGAGCTTTCACCCCCTGTTGCGTTGCTTGACGGTTTGCGGATGGACCGTTCACCGACAACAGCGGACATAGTGGAGGGGGAGGGGAGGTGCACGTGGGAGCAACCGGGATGAGAATGCCCTCGGGAACAAGTCCGACTGTTCGGATCCGCGAATTTGTTTTTTTCGGCATCACTTTTTGACATAACTTTTCGACATCACCTTTCCCATTCCGTCTGTAGTTACGATCGCGATTGCGTGTGCAGAACACTATTTGTCTAACCACCGAGATAGTACCCCTTAGACGCAGTATTGTACAATAACAGCGGACGTAGTGGTGTCTATCGAGAACTGCTATCGGGGTTGCTCTGGGGTGATACACTCCGTGTTGGTCATATGGTCGATCCACAGTAACAACTCACGAATGAGTGTATTCAGTTGTTGTCGCCTCTAACGGCGGACATCGTGGTGTCCTTGAGAGACGCTGCAGCCGGTTGCTTGAGATCGAGAGGACCTGACTACGGGATCGAGAGAACCTAACTACCGGATTAAGTAAACTCAATCAATGGGGTTGATCGAGGGACCGAGCATATGCAAACCGATCACGCGTGTTTCGATTATCTTTCCACCCCCCACATTTCGTGAGTACTGCGGACATAGTGGAGGGGGTGTGTAACCAACACCGATACAAACCTTAACTCGGTACCGCGTTTACTTGTTGTACGAATCGGGGATCAGTACCACGCCGTGTCGCTTGACAAAGCGGGTGACGACCGACTCGATGCGTTCGAGCGCCGAGGAGATCGACGAGGCTGGCAGATAGAAGTCTGTCTCTTCTGAATCGGTTCGAGTTCGTTCGAATTCGTTGGCTGTTGCCATTGTATATTCTACTCTGTGCCCTATGCCCCTGAGGCTTTCTCAGTACTCATCAAGGTATTTTTACCTTATATCCATCCTTCACGATTTATGTTGTATCTATATGCCACTACTATGCGTTGGTGTCGAATTCAATACAGTCAGTCTGATAGTACCTCGATGAGGTTACCCTCTGGATCGCGGATGAAGAAGATCGTCGTCCCGCTCTCTGTGGTCTGCGGTTCACTCACTGTCTCCACGTCGCTCGATAGGGAGTCGTAGTACGCTGTCACGTCGTCAACGGTAAGTGCGAGATGAGTAGCTCCCGGTCGGTCGATTCGAGAATATTCCTGTGGCTCGCCAGTCGAATTGTACGAAACGAGTTCGACTCTGAGATCCCCTGCATCGAGGTGGACGAACGACGCTTGGGCGTTTTCAATGCCGACACCGGTCGAGAACGCGTCGCCGCCGACGGAAAACCGAGCCAGCTCTGGTAATCCTAACGTATCCCGGTAGAACGCTACGGAACGGTCGAGATCGGCGACAGTCACCCCGACGTGATGCGCTGTCAGTTCGGACATACTGTCCCTCCGTGTAATCCTGACATACTGGCTCTCTGTAATACCGAATGAAAGACTCGTCGAACGATGGCCACAATCTATCCGAGCCGGTGTGGATCGGTCATCTACGTTGCCGTGTCACTAGCCATCGAAGGCGTACCATAAACGCGAACAACCGATTGTTGTCCACGCTGTACTTCCTCGAATCCAGCCAGAGCGGCGGACGTTCAGCGTCCTACGCAAGGTTTTTGGCCGTTCACGACCCACCTCCGGTAGCAAATGCCAAGTCACGTGTCGTGACTATCGGCGGGAGTACTTCGTATCAGATGAGCGAAATCACGGTCGTCACTGAACGAGAGGAGTTCGTCGAGGTCGCTGCCTCCGCGCCCGACGGGGCTCGCATCCCGGTCGAAGTTCGAACCGTCGTTTCCGACCCGTTCGAGGCGTATCGACGCGTTTGCGGTTCCGACACCGACGGCGTTTATCTCGAAACCACCGGAGGGCAGTCCGGGTGGGGATATTTCGCTATCGACCCCGTCGAACGAGTGGAAATCCCCGCTGACTCGGAGGAAGCTTCCGCGGATTCGGGGGAAGCTCACGGCGCTACGCCGACTCTCGACGCGATCGACTCGCTCCTCGATCGCGAGTTGCTCGTTCGTGGCAGTTGTGAGGTCCCGTATCCGTGCGGCGCGTTCGGCTGGCTCGCCTACGACGTCGCCCGAGAGCTCGAAACGCTCCCCGAGACGACCGAAAGCGACGGTCTCCCTCGGCTTCAACTCGGAGTTTTCGACCGCGTTGTCGCGTGGAAGGAACCGCGTGATGACGCTGAGGGCGTCGAACTCCGAATTACGGTCTGTCCCGTCGTGTGCGACGATCACGAGGCCTCCTGCGGTGACGATCAGGAGCACACCGGCGACACTGAAACTACTAGCGATCACGAGGCGACGTACGAAACCGCGCTCGAGCGAGCGACCGCGTTGGCGGAGGCGGTGCACTCGGAGCCAGAAGCGACGCCGACACCGCCGGTACACGCGGGCAGCGCCACGTTCGAGAGCGAGTGCGGCGAAGCGGCCTTCGCCGATCGCGTCAGCGCGATCAAACAGTACATCCGCGACGGAGACACGTTCCAGACGAACGTCTCACACCGGCTCGTCGCGCCGGCAGCCGTCCATCCGGTAGACGCCTTCGATGCGCTCCGACGCGTGAATCCCGCCCCCTATTCGGGATTGCTAGAATTCCCGGGTGTCGATCTCGTCAGCGCGAGCCCGGAACTGCTCTTGGAAGTCGACGGCGACCGCCTCATCACCGAACCGATCGCGGGAACGCGACCGCGCGGAGAGACTCCCGAAGAAGACGCCGAGTTGGAGGCCGACCTGCTTGCGAACGAGAAAGAGCGGGCCGAGCACGCGATGCTCGTCGATCTCGAACGCAACGATCTCGGGAAAGTCAGCGAGTACGGCACTGTCGAGGTATCGGAGTACCGCCGGATCGACCGCTACTCGGAGGTGATGCACCTCGTTTCGCTCGTCGAAGGCGTTCGCCGCCCGGAGACGACCATCGCGGACGCCGTCGCTGCGGTGTTCCCCGGCGGAACCATCACCGGTGCGCCGAAACCCCGAACGATGGAGATCATCGACGAAGTCGAAAGGACCCGACGCGGGCCTTACACCGGTAGCATCGGGATCTTCGGTTTCGACGACCGGGCGACGTTGAACATCGTCATTCGCACGCTCGTTCGACGCGGCGGGGACTATCGGCTCCGCGTCGGTGCCGGCATCGTTCACGACTCCGTCCCCGAAGACGAGTACCAAGAGACGCTCGATAAGGCCCGCGCACTCATCAACGCCGTCGACGAGGCGCTCGGAGCGCAGGCCTCGTTCGCCGTCGAGGGTACCGATCGAGCGCAATCGAACAACGAATCGGACGACCCGCGGCCGCTCGGGGTAGACGAGTCGCGATGATCCTCATCATCGACAACTACGACTCGTTCGCCTACAACCTCGTTCAGTACGTCGGCGAGTTCGAGGACGTCGTAGTGCGTCGAAACGACGCCATCGATGTCGCCGGCGTCCGTGAACTCGATCCCGACGGTATCGTCGTCTCTCCCGGCCCGGGAACGCCGCAACAGGCCGGGATTTCGATGGCGATTTTCGCGGAGACCGACTATCCGGCGCTGGGCGTCTGTCTCGGCCACCAAGCGCTCTGTGCGGCCCACGGTGCGCCAGTCGGCCACGCACCGGACGTCGTCCACGGGAAGCCATCGCTCGTGCGCCACGACGGGAGCAGCCTGTACGAGGGAGTCGACGAGACGTTCGAGGTCGGTCGGTACCACTCGCTGGCGGTCGAACCCGGTCACATCCCCGACGTTCTCGTCGAAACCGCTGCGACGGACGACGAGCAGGGTGTCGTGATGGGTGTCGAGCACGTTGAGAAACCCCACTACGGCGTGCAGTTCCACCCCGAGAGCATCCTCACCGACGCCGGAAAGCGGATCGTCGAGAACTTCTGTCGATCCATCGCAACCTCGTAAGCCGGGGTCGAACGGGCGCTTCACCCTCGTACGTCGGCTGTCGTATCTCCGCGCGCCGCGTCGACGAGCTACTTCTCGCGGTCCGGCGGATCGACGTCGTGATGCAGTTCGATCGTCGGCAGGCGCTCTCCGGCGCGACGGATCAGTGACGTGTGGCCCTGCCCTCGTTCGTCACGTGTGCACGCGAGCGCGAGCCCGGCCATCGCGACGAGAGCCAGCACGGCGAAGGGAGCACCCGTCAGAACCGCGAGCGCCTGCAGCGTTTCGGCACCGCCGAGGAGAATCACTCCGAGCGCGACGGCGGCCTGAAACGCTCCCCAGAGCGCAATGGCACCGCGAGAGGGGGCGACGCCCCGACGGGACGAGAGGATCGCGGCGATCAGCGTCGACGTGTCGGCCGAGGTGACGATGAAGACGACGATGAGAGCCAAGAACAGAAACAACAGGAGGTCACCGAGCGGCAGCGCCGACAGCAGCGGGAATCCGGCGACCGCTTCCGATCCGCCACGCGCGCCGATAGCCCCGAGGACATCCACCTGTCCGCTGTGCTGCATCGACAGCGACGTGCCCCCGACGACGAGAAACCACGCCATCGTCGCCGCCGAGGTCGCTCCGACGGTCGTCAGTACGACCGTTCGGATCCGTCGCCCGCGAGAGAGCGCGGCGAGGAACGTTCCGGCGAACGGGGCCCACGAGAACCACCACGCCCAGTTCCAGACGGTCCACTCGGTCGCCCACGACCCCGACATCACGAGACTCATCGGGACGAAGTTGATCAGATAGGATCCGACGGCGTCCGCTCCGCGGCTCACAACGAAACCGCGGGGGCCGACTGCGAACAGGATGAGTGCGAACACCGCGAACAGGAGGACACAGACGCCTGCGATCCGCCGTATTCCGCGGTGGAGGCCGGTTACGGCCGACAACACGTAGACGGCCGCGAGTCCCCCGACGAAGAGCACGGGCGCTGTCGGACCGGTCGACACGCTCCACTGGAACTCGACGCCGGTCAGAAACTGCTGGGAGACGAGGGCGATCGATGTCGCGATGCCGCCGATCGTCGCGAACACCGCCATCGTGTCGACGGCTCGCCCCCAGAGTGAATCGAGTCCGTCGACGCCCAGAAACGGCGTCAGAATCGACGACACACGAAGCGGGGCGTCGCGCTCGAACACGAAGTACGCGATGGGGATCCCGACCACCGCGTACGCGCTCCACGCGGTGAGGCCCCAGTGAAAGAGAGCGTACGTGAGCGCCACGTCGATCGCGGCGTCCGACTGCGGCCCAACGTCGAATAGCGGCGGCGGCGTTTGATAGTGAAAGAGCGCCTCCGCGGGGCCCCAGAACACGATACCCGCGGCGATACCGGCGGTGAAGACGAGCGCGAAGTACGTGGGGAACGTGTAGGTCGGCTCGACGTCGTCCCCGCCGAGTTTGATGTCGCCCCACGAGCCGAAAAAGAGGAACGCACAGAAGACGACCGCGAGGAACACCGTCCCGACCAGAAGCGGTCCGACGCCGCGGAGGACGCTATCGGTGGCCACTCCGACGGCCGCGGTCGTCTCAGCGGGTGCGACCGTCTGAAGGACGAAATACAGCGCGAACACGCCGATCGGAAACCCGAGGACGACCGGATCGTGCATTCTGATGAGATTCGAGAGGATCGACGGGACCGATTCTCGCCGGATCCGAAGCAGCGACGAACCCGACGACCCCGCCTCCGTTCCCTCGTACGGGAGCGACGCGAGGTACCCGAGACCGGACCCGAAAAACAGGAGCGAGACGAGGAGCCACGAGCGACCGGTGATCGCGTCCCCGACGATCGACGGGAAGAAGAACCCAACGAGTACGATCGCTCCAGATCCGACAAACGCGATCGAAAGGGCCCGGGTCAGCATCTGTGACGACTCGGGGTCGGCGGTCCCACTCATACGTGTCTTGTTAGCACGAATCGGTATTATTCTATGGACCCACAGGAACCCGGACTCACTAGCAGTGGCACGTCCGAAAGTGGTGCGTTTGGGTCCTCACTCGTCGGACCCGCCGGACTCCGCGCTCGACGATGAATCGATGTCGTTCTCGACGTCGTCCGTCTGGCCATCGAGCAGCGATTCCCCGAGCAGTCGGCCGCCGATCGCACGCAAATCGATGATCTCGTCCGCCCCGACGGCGTCCAACTTCTCGACGTGCGTCTCCTCGTTCGCCACCGCGACGATCCGAACGTCGGGGTTGACGTTTCGGGTCGCCAGCACCGCGAGCACGTTTCTCGCGTCGTCGTCGCTCGCGACAGCGACGCCGCTCGCGACGTCGACGCGCACGTCCCGCAGTGCGGATTCGTCGGTTGGATCGTCGGTCAGTACCTCGATTCCAGCGTCCGACAGACGCGAAGCCGCGTCGGCGTCAGACGTCACGACGACCACGTCCGTTTCGCCGCCGACGCTGTCGAGGAACGATTCGGTCACGTCACCGTACCCGAGGACGACCGCGTGGTCCTCGAGCAGTGAGAGTTCTGATGCAGTCATTGTTCCGAATGCAGCGGCCATCCGCGATTCGATCGCCGGTCCGATGAGCGCCCCGACGGCGACGGTGAACGCGCCGGTTCCGAACAGGATCACCGACAGCGAGAACAGTTTCGCCTCGAGGGTGATCGGCGTGATATCGCCGTAGCCGACGGTCGCGATGGTGACGACGACGTAGTAGAACGCGTCGCCCCAGCCGTCCAATTCGAGGAACTGTCCCCGAAGCCCGTACGCGCCGACGGTCCCGTAGAGGCCGACGCCGACGATGGCCGCGATGGCCGCGATCTGAAACGACGAGAGGTCGACGCGCTGTTCGAACCCCTCGCGGTTGAGCGCGAGCAGCGGAATCGCCGACAGGCTGAGCACGAAAAGCGGGAGCTCGGTCGCCCTCCCGGTCACCAACGGGAGGAGCACTAACCCCGGGAGCAGCGCCAGCGCCGCGTTCCATGCGATCCGCTTTCGCCGCTGGAGGCCGACCGTGACCAGTCCCAGCGGGAAGGCGAACAACACGCCGGCGAACCTTGCGAACCCCTCCGCCATCGGGACGACCGTCGCGAGCGGTCCCTCGACGGCGGGATCCGGTTGACTGAGGTTCGAGAGGCCGGTTACGAACGCCAGTACGGTTACGACGGCTACCAGCGCAACGGCCGATTTGACACCGGTGAATTCCCTCCACGCGACGAGCGGGACCCGATCCGCCGGATAAAACACCTCCTCGAACGGGCGTTCGTCGGACTCCCCTTGTGAGTCAACCACTCTCATAGATACTGGAAGACGGAATAAAACTGTACTGTTACATTTTCTACCAATTGCGGTTCATCGGTAGTCTGATTATTTCCGTCTACGTAGGGTGAATATGCGCATTATTCGACAAGTAAGCAGACAGTCCCAACCGTCGAAGGTCAATGTTCCGGGTGTCGACGCGTGAACCCGGCGATCGTCTTCGGTTTCGGGACGATGCTCGCGTGGGGGTTTTGGATCACGTTCGGCGACGTCGCATCGAACAGCATCGACCCGGAGATGGCCGCGTTCGTCTCGTATCTCACCGCGACGATCGTGGCGGGGGCATACGTCGTGGTCTCCGACGCGTCAGTCGCGGTCACGAATCGCGGGCTCCTCTTTTCAGCGATCGCCGGCGTCGCCGCGGCAATCGGCGTCCTATCGACGTTCATCGGTGTCACCGTCGGATCGACGGCGATCGTCTCGACGATCGGCGGGATGTACTTCGTGACCGCCGCCGTGATCAGCATCGTCGCGCTCGGAGAACCGTTTTCGATGCAGAAAGTCGCCGGCATCGGACTCGCGCTCGTCGCCATCGTCGTCATCAACCAGTGAGACGGCCGTTATCGATCAGTCTACTGTCGTTATCGACCAACTCACTGTCGTCACCAGTCAACGACAGTCTCTGACCCAACCTCTCGGTTCCCGTTCACGTTGTGCCTCGCCCGACTCGAGCAACCGAGTTTTAAGGCGATCGACGGGGTAGCCCGTGACGTATGAAACGGACCATCAGCACGGACGACGCCCCGGCCGCAGTGGGCGCGTACAGCCAAGCGACGACGAACGGGAGCCTCCTGATCACGGCGGGACAGCTCCCGCTGACGGTCGACGGCGAACTCCTCGACGACGAATCGGTCGCCGACCAGACGCGACAGTGTATGCGCAACGTCGAGGCCATCCTCGAATCGGAGGGGCTCTCGCTCTCGGACCTGTTGAAGACGACTGTCTTCCTCGACGATATCGACGACTTCGACGAGTTCAACGAGGCCTACAGCGAGTTCTTCGACGAGGAACCGCCGGCGAGAAGCGCCGTCGGCGCGGGCGCGGTCCCGAAGGGTGCGGCCGTCGAGATCGAAGCGATCGCGACGACCGAGTAACTCCCGCTGCGAACTGAAAACCGAAAATTCCCGCTCGACAAACGTGGCGTTTCGATCCCCCTTTTCCCGTTGTACTGGCTGACTGACCGTCGAGACTGACTGAGACCGCCCCATAGCAAACGCTTAATGAGTCTTCGCCTGCTATCACCTCTCGAATGACTGATGCGGCCCCATCGCACGTCCTCCACGTCGATCTCTCCGCGGAGGCGATCCACCGCGAACCGATCCCGGAGCGGTGGCTGACGGAGTACGTCGGCGGCAAGGGACTCGGGGCCCGCTACCTCTATGACCGACTCGCTCCCGGGACGGACCCGCTCGGCCCCGACAACTACCTGTTGTTTATGCTCGGTCCGCTGAGCGGGCTGCTCCCGGGTGAGCCGCAGTTCGCGGCGATCACCCGCTCGCCGCTGACGGGGACGTTCCTCGACTCCTACAGCGGCGGGAACTTCGCGTCGGCGCTCGTCGGTGCCCTCGACGGGGCGCTCGGTATCGCCGTCACCGGCCGATCCGACGAGCCGCAGGTCCTCGAAATCGAGGACGGCGAGGCGACGCTCTCGCCCGCGGGGGACCTCTGGGGCCGCGACGTCGTCGAGACCTGTGGGACGTTCGACGGCGCGGTCGCCTGCGTCGGTCCGGCGGGCGAGAACCGCGTACGGTACGCGACGGTCGCCTCCGACGGCGGTGATCACCACGCCGGTCGCGGGGGCGCGGGCGCGGTGATGGGCGCGAAGGGACTGAAGGCGGTCGTGGCTCGCGGTTCCGTCCCGCAACCCGCGCCGGCGGTCACGTCGCTCCAAGCGACGTACGAGCGCCGGTTCCGCGAGACCGATGTCGGCCGCTGGCACGCGGCGAGCGCAACGCTCGAAACCGTCGACTTCGCCGACGAGGTCGGCGTCCTCTCGACCCGCGGCTGGCAGGAAGGCTCCTTCGAGGGCGCAGAGAACATCGGCATCGACGCCGTTCGCGACGCGGCGGTCGACCGCGAGCGCGGCGGGGAACGCGAAATTCCGGGCGGCTTCCGCGTTGAGACCTCGACGGGCGAGTCGGTGCCGCGCGGCGCGACGCCGATGTCCTTGGGCGCGGGACTCGGCATCGACGACTTCGACGCCGTCGCCGCGCTCGGTCAGGTATGTGACCGACTCGGCCTCGACGTCATCAGCGCGGGCAACGCCGTGGCGTGGACGGTTCGAGCGACTGCGGACGGAATCGTCGACCCGACAACCGAGTTCGACACGGAGTCGACGTTCGACTTCGGCGACGAACAGGCGGCCCGGCGACTCATCGAGTCGATCGCGACGCGCAATTCCGACCTCGGTGACGCGCTGGCCGACGGCGTCGAGGCCGCGGCGGACCAACTCGGTGGCGCGGAGCTCGTCCCGACGATCAAGTCGATGGAGCTCCCGGCGTACGATCCCCGCGGATCGCCTACGACGGCACTCGCGTACGCGACGAGCGACCGCGGCGCGTGTCACAGACGGTCGCTTCCGGCCGAGACCGAGGTCTTCGAGGGCGACTCGTGGGACGACGCCGACAGGGTCCGATTGGTGATGCGCGAACAGACGATCACGGCGGTCCTCTGGAGTCTGATCGCCGACGACTTCGCCGGCGCGGTGCTGGAAGACGACCTTGGCGCTGAGTGGCTCTCTGCCGTGGACACGCCCGCCCCGGACGACCCGGCGGAACTGCTCCGCGTCGGCGAACGAACGTGGACGCTGACGCGCCTGTTCAACGTCCGCGAGGGGTTCGACGCGGCGGACGAGACGCTTCCGTCCGTGTTCGAGCGACCGCTCGCGGGCGGCCCCGCAGCGGGGAACGCGATCGACACCAACTGGTTCGACGGCCTCCGCCGCCGGTACTACGCCGCGCGCGGCTGGAGCGACGACGGGATCCCCACGCGCGGGCTCCTCGACCGCCTGAACCTCTCGGACGTCGTCGACGACGACACGCCGGTCGCCCGCGACTCGATCGCACGCTGTAGCGACTGATCGCCCGATTCGGCGCACGGGTGCTGTATCGTTCTTTGGAGACCTATCGTTATGCCGATCCGGCGCGTACTCTCACGTCTCCAACCGATGGTCCCTCCTGATGCCACCTCCGCTGTGCTGTGGTTCGACGAGCGCGGAGCCGATGACCTCGACGTCGCTGGCGGAAAGGGCGCGAACTTGACCGCGATGGTGCGGGCCGGCCTCCCCGTCCCCGGCGGGTTCGTCGTCACCACAGAGGCGTACCGGGAGCTCGTCGACTCACCGGCGATTAGAGACGCGATCGCTCGTCTCGAGAACGTCGATTCCTCAGATACGGACGCACTCGTGACGGCCGCTCGCGACGTTCGCTCGCTTATCGAGAGTCGATCCCTCATCGAGGCCGTCGAGACGGCAATCGCCGACGCTGTCGACTCGTGCGAGACGGCCGGCTCGTTCGCCGTTCGATCGAGCGCCACGGCGGAGGACCTGCCGAGCGCGTCGTTCGCCGGTCAACACACCACCTTCTTGGGCGTCGCACCCGCCGACGTCCCCGATCGCGTCCGCGACTGTATGGCCAGTCTCTTCACCGCCCGAGCGGTCGCCTACCGAGCCCGTACTGAGATGGCTCACGCCGAGTCGGCGATGGCGGTCGTCGTCCAGCCGATGGTCGACGCCGCGGCCGCGGGCGTTCTGTTCACGGCCGATCCCGCGACCGGGAACCGACGCGTCTCGTCGATCGATGCGAGCTACGGTCTCGGGGAGAGTATCGTCGCGGGCGAGGTCACGCCGGACCACGCGCTCGTGAACACCCGGAGCGACGAGGTGATCGAGTACGTGATCGGTACGAAGCGGGTCGCCTTCGAGCTGAATACGCCGCCGATCGCCGATACGGGGGTCCAAGCGACCGAATCCGGCGGGGATCGAACCCCGGAAAGAGGGGGGACGCGGAGGGTCGACCTTCCGAACGACCTCCGAGAGTCGCGCGTCCTCACGGACGAGCAGCTTCGGACGCTCGTCGGGCTCGGCGAGCGCGTCGAAACGCTGCTCGGCGCGCCGCAGGATCTCGAGTGGGCGCTCGCGGACGGCCGATTCGTCCTCCTGCAGTCTCGCCCCATCACCTCGCTGTTTCCGCGACCGTCGCCGACCCCGGAGGACGGCCGCCTCCACGTCTACGTCAGTATGGGTCATATGCAGGCGATGCCGGAGGCGATGCCGCCGCTCGTCCGCGACATCTGGCGGTCGTACACGAAAAACGCGGTCTCGGGTATGGATCTCTCCGCTTCGGACGACCTCACGGCCGAGGCCGGGGGACGGATCTATATCGACGTCACGGGGTTCCTTCGTCGGCCGATCCTCCGCTCGCGGTTGATCGAGCGGATCGCGGCGATCAACGAACCGATCTCGGCCGGCCTCGACACGATCGTATCGCGACGACCTGAGGAGTTCCCCTCCCGAGGAGTCCCGATCACCGCCCTCTCTCAGTATCTCGGGACGTCCGCGCGGGTGGTCCGATTGATCGGCCCCGCGATCCCCGGCATCGCCCGGAACGTCCTCGCGGCGCTGGCCGGTCGGGGGGTCACGCTCGAAGACGAGTCGTGGACCCGATTAGGTGATCTGTTCGTGGCACGGGTCACTGACGGGCCGACGCCGGAGGCCCGCGCTCGCGCCGTGTTTGACCCAGTCGATATCAGGGCGATCATTCGTGAGGTGTACCCGCGAATAAGCCCGTTGTTTCTCGCGTTCGCCGTCGGCGGGTGGCTCAAGCGAACGTTTCCGGATCGGCCCGAAGAGGTGAACGCGGTCGGTCGAGGGTTCGAACGCGATGTCGTCACACGCATCAACCTCGGTCTCGGCGATATCGCGGACATCGCACGGGAGCGTCCGAACGTCGTTGCCGGCCTCCGAGACGGCGCATCTCTCTCCGACATCGCGGAGGCCGAGGGCGGCAAACGCTTCCGCGAGGCGTTCGATGACTTTCTCGACGAATTCGGACACCGCGCGACCGGCGAAATCGACCTCAGCCGACCGCGGTGGCGAGAGGACCCGTCGATGCTCCTCGCCGTCGTCCGTGCGAATCTCGAACGCGAAACGACGGGCGAGCACCGCGAGCGCATCCGACGCCTCGTCGGGGAGGCCGAAGCGGCCGCCGACTCTCTCGAGGGACACGCCGACCACGGCTTGTTCGGGCCGCTTCGCCGCCGATACGTGCGCTGGCTGATACGCACGTACCGCGACACCGTCTACCTCCGGGAATATCCCAAGCAGGAGGCCGCCAGAGCGTTTACCGCGTGGAGAACGGCGCTGCTGGAGGCCGGCGAACGACTCGTCGACGCGGGCGCGCTCGACCGCCGAGACGACGTTTGGTACCTCCGTCGAGACGAGTTGTTCGCCGCGCTCGACGGCGAGGCAGTCGCTGTCGACATCGCTGCCCGCAGGCGGGAACACGCACGCAATTCCGGGATTGATGCGCCTCCCGTGATCACGAGCGAAGGTGAAGCCGTTCGTGCACGCCCCGAGCACGACGCGCTCGTAGACGGGACATTGGCCGGAACGGGCGTTTCCTCGGGCGTCGTCGAGGGGGTGGCCCGCGTCATTCGCGATCCGGCGACGGCGACGATCGAACCCGGGGAGATACTCGTCGCGCCGTCGACAGACCCCGGGTGGACGCCGCTGTTCTTGAACGCCGCCGGGTTGGTCTCCGAGGTCGGCGGTGCGGTCAGCCACGGCGCGCTCGTCGCCAGAGAGTACGGTCTGCCTGCCGTCGTCTCGGTTCCCGAAGCGACGAAGCGGATCCGAACCGGGCAACGCGTCAGAATCGACGGGACCCGGGGGACAGTCGAACTGCTCGACGAACGGCCGGAAGCCGGGGACAGCACGTCGGCCGAGTGAACCGCAGAGACAGCGGCTCGAACCCGTCGGTCGTGTGAATTATCGAAGTGGCGACCCCGTCAGTTGGAGTCACGTAACGTCGATCGAGAAATGGTGGGCCGCGCCCTCCCCGCGGTGAGCCCCAGTCGACGGTCGAGAAGCGCCCGCGAGGGAGGAGCCCCGTCGACGCGAACCGCTCAGTCGTCCGCGGGGGCGTTGCCGGAGCCGCTCGGCTCGACGCCGACTTCGATTTCGGCGGCGGCGGCCTTGTACTCCGGAATCTTCGCTCGCTCGTCGAGCACGTCGTTGGTGAGAACGTTCGCCGACGCGGCGGCGAAGTGCGGCGTCGTCCAGATGACGCCCTCCTTGATGTCTTCTGTCACGTGCGCTTCGAGTTCGATCTCGCCGCGGCGGGACTTGATCCTCACTGTCTCGCCGTCTTCGATGCCGTAGCGCTCGGCGTCGTTCGGGTGCACGTCGACGAAGTTATCTGGGTACTGGTTGTTGAGCCGCGGCGACCGGCGGCTCATCGTCCCGGTGTTGTAGTGCTCTTCGAGGCGCGCGGTGGTGAGGATCAGCGGGTAGTCGTCGTCGGGCACCTCCTTCGGCGGCTGGTGGGTGACGCCCTCGATGTGGCCGAGGCCGCTCTCGGTTTCGAAGCCGTCCTCGTAGAGGAACTGATCGCCTTCGTCGCCCGGCTCGTAGCAGGGCCAGTGGATGCCCTCCTCGCCGAGCGCGTCGTAGGTCATTCCGTGGTAGCTCGGGGTGACCTGTCGAAGCTCCTCGAAGACCTCTTCGGGGGTGTCGAATTCGAAGCCCTCGCCGAAGAGGCGGGTACCGACCTCACAGAGGATTTCGAGGTCGTGCTTCGTGTTCTCGTGGACCTTCTGGACGCCGCGCATCCGCTGGACGCGCCGGTCGGTGTTGGTGACGGTGCCGCCGCGCTCGGCCCACGTCGTCGCCGGGAGCAACACGTCGGCGTACTCCGCTGTCTCCGTCATGAAGATGTCTTGGACGACGAGGAAGTTGAGTTCCTCGAGCAGGTCGGCGACGTGGTTCGCGTTGGGCTCGGACATAATCGGATTCTCGCCCATCACGTACATCCCTTGGATCTGCTCGCCGATCGCGCCGGTGATCTCGACGTTCGTCAGGCCGGGCTCGTCGGGGATCTCGAATCCCCAGACGTCCTCGACGCTCTTTCGGGCCTCGTCGTCGTCGACGAGCTGGTAGCCGGGCAGGACGTTCGGCATCGCGCCGACGTCCGAGGTCCCCTGCACGTTGTTCTGGCCGCGAAGCGGGTTGACGCCGGTGCCGGCGCGACCGACGTTGCCGGTGATGAGCGCGAGGTTGATCTCGTTTTGGACGTTGTCGACGCCGCAGGTGTGCTGGCTCATCCCCATCCCGGTGAAGATGGTGGCGTTGTCGGCCGTCGCGTACTTCTCGGCGGCGAGTTCGATGTCTTCGAGCGGGACGCCGCACTCCTCTGCGGCGGCTTCCTTATCGAAGTCTTCGAGCGTCTCCTCGAGGTGCTCGATGCCCTCGGTGCGCGCTTCGATGAACTCCTCGTCGATCCAACCGTTCTCCAGCACCGTCTTGAGGACGATGTTGAGAAGCGGGATGTCGGTGCCGGGCTCCAGCTGAAGGTGCTGGTGGCGCTCGGTCTCCTCGATATCGAACGAACGGGTCGTCTTGTTCGCGTGCGGGTCGACCTGAATGACGGTCGCGCCCTCGAGAACGGCCTGTCGGAAGTAGTTGCTGTTGGCGATCGGGTGCTGTTCGGCGGGGTTCGCGCCCTGAATCCACAGCACGTCGGCCTCCGCTTCGAGGTCCTCCATACTGTTCGTCATCGCGCCCGCGCCGAGGCTCGTCCGGAGCGCGTAAACCGTCGAGGCGTGACACATCCGCGTGCAGTTGTCGACGTTGTTGGTGCCGTAGCGGCGCGCGAGCTTCTGGAGGAGGTAGTTCTCCTCGTTCATCGTCTTCGAGGAGCCGAAAAAGCCCATCGCGTCGGGGTCGAACTCCTCGCGGATCTCCTCCATCTCGGAGACGATGCGCTCGTAGGCCTCGTCCCACGTCGCCTCGCGGAACTCGCCGTCTTCTTTGATCTGCGGGGTGGTGAGCCGATCCTCGTGGTCGACGACCTGCGTCGCCGCGCCGCCTTTGATGCAGACGCGGCCGTCGTTGACGGGGGCGTCGCCCCACGGCATAAACCGCATATCGCTCGGTTCCTCGCCGGGCATTACTTGGATGCCGCAGCCGACACCGCAGTACGGACAGATCGTTTTCACCGGTTCCTGTTCTTCACTCGACATACTGTGGTTCCTCCGCGTTGTGGCTCATCTCTATTCGAATCCTTCCCTGCCACGAGTATGAATCTTTCTCACATACCTCGGCCGAGAATCCCGGACGAAAGCGCTAGGTCGCCGTTTTGCCCGGAATGAAAAAACGATTCTACCGCGACAATCGGTCGTCTCACGACGGTACGAGCCGACAGTCTGAGAACCCTCGCGGTACTAGTGCGAGTATGAAACTCACCGCAGCGTCAATCGAAGAACGAATCGACGCGTACCCCGAGTACCAGCCACTTTCGACTGTCGAGGAGGAACATCGCGACCTCCTGCCGCGGATGTTCGCCGACGGCGATTACGGGTGGCGCGATCCCGAGTGGGTCGTCCAGTGGTACGGCCGCCGGTTCTTGGGCGCGGTCCCGAACGCGGACCGACGCGCTATCGAGGACGCCTACGACGACAACGATTACGAGGACGTCCACGCCGCCATCTCGGCGGCCGTCGAGGCCGACACGGCGGCTGAGATGCTGTCGTCCCTGACGTCGCTCTCGGGTGTCGACGTCCAGATCGGATCGGCGTTCTGCCAGTTCATCGACCCGAGCCGGTACGTCGCGATCGACGAGCGACAGTGGTCGACACTGCGGTCGCTGGGCGAACTCGACGGCGACTACCCGGCGGAGCCGACCGTCTCCGACTACGAGCGCTATCTGGAGACCTATCGGATGATCGCGACGCGCTGTGAGTGCTCGCTGTGGGACCTCTATCGAGCGCTCTGGGTGATCGCCGAGGAGCAGTAGCGCCCGCGAGGAACGGTGACGATCGTCGGGAAGGCTCGAAAAATTTCCGCCGGCGTCCGCGCTCCAGTCGATTCTTGCCCGGTGAGAGGACGCGTTCGCGACCTCAGAACAGGCCGCTGATGTTGCCGTCCTCGTCGATGTCCATCCCCGCGGCGGCGGGGACGGCCGGGAGGCCAGGCATGTCGAGCACGTCGCCCGTCAGCGCGACGATGAAGCCGGCACCCGCGGAGGGATACAGCTCGCGGACTTCGAGCGTCCAGCCCGACGGTGCGCCCTTCTTCGAGGGGTCGTCGCTCAGCGAGTGGAAGGTCTTCGAGAGACAGACCGGCACGTCCTCGAAGCCGAGATCTTCGAGTCGCTCGATGTCGTCCTCCGCACCGCTGGTGAAGTTGACGCCGTCGGCACCGTAGACCTCGGTCGCGACGGTCTCGATCTTCTCTTTGATCGGGGCGTCGTCGGGGTAGAGGTGGTCGAACTCGTCCTCGTCGCCCTCGTCGACGGCCTCGATGACGTTCTCTGCGAGGTCGACGCCGCCCTCGCTACCGTCCGCGAAGACGTTCGACTCGGCGATCCGGACGCCGAGATCCTCGCGACAGTGGTCTAGAACCGCTTGGACCTCCTCGTCGCTGTCGTCGGGGAAGCGGTTGAGCGCGACGACGACCGGGACACCGAACTTCTGGAGGTTACGGACGTGCTTGTCGAGGTTCGCGAACCCGGCTTCGAGCTCGTCGACGCCGGCCTCTTTGACCTCTTCGAGGTCGGCGGGCCACATACCCATTCCGTGGTACTTCAGCGCGCGAACCGTCGAGACGAGCACGACCGCGTTCGGCGTCATATCGCCGAGGCGGCAGACGATGTTCATGAACTTCTCCGCACCGAGGTCGGAGCCGAAACCGGCCTCGGTGACGAGGTAATCGCCCATCCCGAAGGCCGCCTTGTCGGCGATGAGGGAGTTCGTGCCGTGTGCGATGTTCGCGAATGGGCCGCCGTGGACGAACGCGGGCGTGCCCTCGAGCGTTTGGACGAGGTTCGGCTTGATCGCGTCCTTCAGCAGCATCGAGGCCGGGCCGGTCGCGTCGATGTCGTCGACGGTGACGGGGTCGCCGTCCTCGGTGTAGGCGACGATGATGCGCGCGACGCGCTCTTTGAGGTCGCCGAGGTCCTCTGCGAGACAGAGGACGGCCATCAGCTCGGAGGCCGCCGTGAGCAGGAAGCGGCTCTCTCGGGGCGTGCCGCCGGAGGAGCCGCCGAGGCCGATGACGATGTCGCGGAGTGCGCGCTCGTTCATATCCATCGCGCGCGGCCACGCGACGTCGTTGACGTCGATGTCGATCTCGTCGCTCTGGGAGATCTTCGCGTCGAGCATCGCCGCGATGAGGTTGTGCGCTGAGGTGAGCGCGTGGAGGTCGCCGGTGAAGTGGAGGTTGATGTCCTCCATCGGGAGCACCTGCGAGTAGCCGCCGCCCGCCGCGCCGCCCTTCACGCCGAAGACCGGGCCGAGCGACGGTTCGCGGATCGCGATCATCGCGTCCTCGCCGACGTGGTTGAGCGTCTGGCCGAGGCCGACGGTCGTCACCGTCTTGCCTTCGCCCATCGGCGTCGGCGTCATCCCCGTCACCAGCACGAGGTTGCCCTCCTTGTTCTCGGCGTTGTCGCGAAGCCGAGTTACGGCGTCGTGGGACAGTTTCGCCTTGTAGTCGCCGTAAAGTTCGACGTCGTCGTCGCCGACTCCCCACGGTTCGAGGACGTCGCCGATCGGTTGTTTTTCCGCCGCCTTTGCGATCTCGTAGTCTGTCGGGAAACCGCCCTCGTCTTCGGACGCCATACTCTCGGGTGTCCGCGGAGGCCACGTAAGCGTATCGGAAAAAATTTACAGAAATCAGAGAGGACGTGTTTCAGATCGCACCAAACCCACTCCGAGCATACCGGATAAATTGTCTGTCTCGATGTATGCGTGCTGGGTATATCATTCCACAGATACCGCGATTCTCTCGGAATTTCCGCGAAGAGATCGAATACAGCGACGGGTGTTTCTCCGAGGAACTCGCGCTCACCTATCGGAACTAATCCGAGATACTCGAAAATTATCACCTGCGAGATAAGTATCTGAATAGTAATAGTTTCCGCGGTCGATCCCGCTGCGATAGGTTAATCAGGTAACCGACGACGATACGTTGGTATGAAATACCACGAGGCGGCCGACTACCTCACCTCGTTCCAGCAGCGGCGGCCGAAACTCGGTATCGAGACGACGGCGCAGATGCTGGCGCACTTCGACGACCCGCAGGGCGACGTCGATTGCGTGCAGATCGCGGGCTCGAACGGGAAGGGGAGCACCGCGCGGATGTTAGACAGCGTCCTCCGGCGCGCGGGCGTCAGCGTCGGGGTCTTCACCTCGCCCGGGCTGAACGACTTCCGCGAACAGGTGCAGGTCGACGGGCGGAAGATTCCGAAATCCAATCTCGCGACGTACGTCGAGGAGATCACGCCGTGCATCGATCGCCTTCGTGAGATTGACGACGAGCCCACCCACTTCGAGGTCCTGACCGCCATCGCGCTGCGGCACTTCAGCGAGATGGATGTCGACGTGGCCATTCTCGAAGTCGGGATCGGCGGCCGCTACGACGCGACGAGCGCGGTAGATCCGGTCGCGAGCGCCGTCACGAGCGTCAGCCTCGAACACACCGAACTCTTGGGCGACACCGTCGAGGAGATCGCTCGCGACAAGGCCCAAGTCGCACCCGCGAACGCCCCGCTCGTCACCGGCGCGCGCGGCGCGGCGCTCGACGCGATCCGCGAGGTCACGGACGTTATCACGGTCGGGCGAGAGGCCGATGAAACCGGGGAGGCCCCCGATGTCGTCGCGATCGAGACCGGGATGCACTCGGCCGTCGAAAGCGAGGTGCGGATAACCGGTCCCGGTTGGTCGGTGGAGACGCAGCTACCGCTACTGGGAGCGCATCAAGCCGCAAACGCGGGCGTCGCGGCGACGCTCGCGCGACAGATCGCGGACGTCGACAGCGAGACGATCGCCCTCGGGCTCCGGTCGGTCGTCTGGCCGGGACGGTTCGAGATTATGTCTCGGGAGCCGATGGTCGTCCTCGACGGATCGCACAACCCCGGTGCTGCGGAGACGCTCGCGGCCCTGCTAGACCGCTACACGTACGACGACCTCCACCTCGTGTTCGGCGCGATGGCCGACAAGGCGCACGGCGAGATGGTCGCGCCGCTGCCGCCGATCGCGACGGCGTACGCGACCCGTCCGGACCTCGATCGGGCGGCAGCGCCCGACGCACTGGCCGAAACGCTCGACTCCCGCGCCGATTCGGTCGAGATCGTTCCGTCGGTCGCAGAGGCGACCGAAGCGGCAATCGAATCGGCCGATCCCGACGATTTCGTCCTCGTCACGGGTTCGCTGTACGCGGTCGCGGAGGCGAGAGACCGCTGGGCTCGCTGTCTGGTCCCCACCGCCAGCACGCGCCGTGCGCACGTCGCCACCTCCTTCATCGGTGCCTCGTTCGACACCCCATCCGCGGATGTTCCGGGTGAGACGCCGCAAACCAATCACACCGGCATCGCCGCCGACGTGGACCGACAGCTGTTCAGGACGCACCTCAGGCCCGACCAGGCCGAACGAGTCGCCGAACTCGTCTCGTCGGTCGGCGGCGACTGCCGCAGCTCGACCGCGGGGAGCCCGAAAAAACTGGTCGCGACGGTGATCGCCGGAACGACGACGCAACTTCGCGAACTCGTCTCGAAACTCGCGGACGCGGGACTCGGACTCCGACACGTCGCGACCCAGCTCGACGAACAGCTCGGCCGGAACGATCCCCCGACCGAAGCGGGTCTCGGTCCGCTCGTCGGGGACGGTACGGCGGTGATGGGCATCCTCAACGTGACGCCGGACAGCTTCCACGACGGCGGCCAGTACGAGGCGCTCGAAACCGCGGTCGATCGGGCGGAAGCGATGGTCGACGCCGGTGCGGACGTCATCGATATCGGTGGTGAAAGCACTCGTCCCGGCGCGGATCCGGTTTCGGCAGACGAGGAGATCGACCGCGTCGTTCCGGTCATCGAGGCGGTCTCCGCCCTCGACGTCCCGATCTCGGTCGACACGTGGAAGGCCGAGGTGGCCGACGCCGCACTGGAGGCCGGAGCGGACATCGTCAACGACGTGTCCGGCCTCGCCGATCCGGAGATGCCGTTCGTGATCGCCGAGCACGACGCCTCGCTCGTGTTGATGCACAGTCACTCGATTCCGGTCGATCCCGACAGTTCCCCCGTCTACGACGACGTCGTCGACGACGTGATCGACGCGCTCAACGAACAGACCATCCGGGCAGAGCGGGCCGGGATCGACCCGCGGAAGATCGTGATCGATCCCGGGTGCGGGTTCGGCAAATCGCCTGACGAGTCGTTCGCGCTCATCGACCGCGCCGGGGAGCTCCGGGCGCTGGGCTGTCCGGTGCTGATCGGTCACTCGCGGAAGTCGATGTTCGCGGCGGTAGATTACGTCGACGACGGTCGACTGACGCCCACCGTCGCGGGAACGGCGATCGCCGCGGACCGCGGTGCGGATGTGGTTCGCGTCCACGACGTCGAAGCCAACGTGGCGGCGCTGCGGATCGCTGAAGGACGGCTGAGTCGGGAGTGACAGTTCTCATCGAGAACTCCGCCTGATCGTTCCCGATCGACACACTTTCACGACGTCTTGTGTTAGCTCGTGTCGTGATTCTTCAGACTGCCTACGACCCCTCGATCGTGGCCTCCGCCCCGGCGTCGTATCGAGCGGCCGCGGCGTTTCTGAGTACCGTTCTCGTCGGTGGCGCGGTCCACTACCGGTACGGGAACCGTCTCAGGGCTGCGGTCGAGGCGTCGACGGAGAACCTCCCGCTCGCCGTATTCTACGGGTTCTTCGCCTACGCGTTGGCGGGCTTTCTCGTCGCCTACGGATTCACCCAACTCGCCGGACTCGGCGTCGGCTCCCCGGTCGTCTTGACGATCGCGTTCGTCGTTCTCGGCGGCGCGTTGCTCACGCTCGGCGGAATCGGATACGTCGTCCTCGGCGTGTGGCTCGCCGACAGAGCCGGGTTGGGAGATCCGTGGATCGGTCTCCTCGGGGCCAGTCTCGTCGGTGCCGTAGCCGTCCTCGTCCTCCCGTTCGTCCTCGGGGCCGTGGCTTGGTTCGGTCTCGCGGCGTTCGGTATCGGTGGATCGGTCCGTCGATGGATTCACGCGGACGCGGCCGAGCGACAAGCAGCAAATAACTGAGGTCTAAAACGTGCGGCCGTACTCCCAGCGGGCGCTTTGCGCGGTCGAAGCGGCCGCCCGGAATTAAACGTCTCCAGCCCGTAGGTCGACGTACCGTTCGCTACTGCGTACTCGTTCGATCCCCCGGCGGCGTACGATCGAGCCAGTGACCCTGCGAACGCTACGATAGCCATGGCATCGACCCCACCTCTCGCGGGCGTCGCCCCGCGTGCCCTGCAGTTGCCGTTCGAATCACTCGCCGACCTCGTGAGCCTCGCCGGCACGCTGGTCTTACTGCTGCTCCTCGTCGCGTTCGTCGGCTTCCTCTACCGCAGCGTGCGAGGCGAGGGGATTCAGTGGCCCGACGATATTGAATCGGACGACGATGAAGTTAGCCGACGCCCGCCCGACGAGGACGACGACGAGTGGAAGTACTACTGACAAACGGCGACTGAGGCGTTCGACTGCTGCGGTTCGGTGAGCCGGGATCTCGTATCGTAGTTCGTGACTCGGCGTCTCGTCGGCTCGAAATATCGCTGTCGCTCCGGAGTGATCGAGTGTTCTGATAAGGAGATAGTCGGTGTACTCGTCGTCGAAACGTCCGTTCGGGGGGTCGTCGCCGCCGGATTAGTCACCCCCTTCGGTGTCTGCGCCGCCTCTAATCTCGGTTACCGTCTCGTTACCCGTGGTGACGACGTCAACCTCGTCTTGGTCCGTGAGGTCTTGGATGCGTTCGGCGAACTGCTCCGAAGACAGGATCTCGTGCTCGTTTTTGAGCCCCTGATAGACGGTGTAACACATCAAGACGAGGATGATCGCGAACGGGAACCCGGTCGCGATGGCGGCCGTCTGCAGCGCGTTGAGTCCGCCCCCGATGAGCAGGACTGCCGCGACGGCCCCCTCGGTGACGGCCCAGAAGATACGCTGGACCTTCGGGACGTCGTGTTTGCCACCCGAGGTGAGGTGGTCGATGACGAGCGACCCCGAGTCCGAAGACGTGACGAAGAAGGTGATTACCAGAAGCGTCGCGAGTAGTCCGGAAATCGCCCCGAGCGGGAACTGCTCCAGCAGGGCGAACATCGCGACGGTCTGTCCGAGCTCGTTGTACGTCGCCAGCGCCGCGCCGTTACCGACAATCGTGTTCTGCAGTGCGCTGCCACCGAACGCTGCGAGCCACAGCGTCGAGAACAGCGAGGGCAGGAACAGCACGCCCATCACGAACTCACGGACCGTCCGGCCCTTCGAGATGCGCGCAATGAACATCCCGACGAAGGGCGACCAAGCGATCCACCACGCCCAGTAGAACACGGTCCACGCGCCGACCGTTCCGCCGCCTTCACCGAGCGTGCCGGTGAAGAACGCGAGCGAGAGGAGGTTTCCGAAGTAGGAACCGAGTCCTTCGACCCACGCGCCGAAGATGTAGAGCGTCGGGCCGACGATGATGATGAACCCGAGCAGGGTCAACATCAAATAAAGGTTGATCGTACTCAGCCGCTTGACTCCGCCTTCGAGACCGGCGGCGACGGACATCGTCGCGATTGCGGTAATCCCGGCGATCAGCACGACCTGCGGCATCGTCCCGGTCGGGATGCTCACGAGACCGAGCATATCGCCGAGCACGTACGAGAGGCCGGTGTTCACCTGCGCGACGCCCAGCCCGAGCGACGTGGCCAGTCCGAACAGCGTCGCGAACACGGTCACCAAGTCGATGATGTGGCCGGGCCAGCCGTAAATTCGCTCACCGAGGAGGGGCCAGAAGATCGACCGGAAGGTCAGTGGCAGCCCCCGGTTGAACGAGAAGAACGCCAATCCGAGGCCGACGAGACCGTAAATCGCCCACGGGTGGAAGCCCCAGTGGAAGAACGTCTGGGTCATCGCGGCGACGCCGGCCGCGCCGGTCCCCGCCTCAGCGCCGAAGAACCCGGGCACGTTCGAGACGTAGTACAGCGGTTCCGAGACGCTGAAGAACATCAGGCCGATACCCATCCCGGCGCTGAACAGCATCGCCATCCACGAGAAGTCCGAGAACTCCTTTTCGGCTTCGACGCCGCCGATCCGGATCGTTCCGAACCGCCCGAGCGCGAAGTACAGGATGGTTACGATGAAGATGTTCACCGCGAGCAAGTAGAACCAGCCGAAGTTGCCCTCGAAGAATCCGCGGACCGCAGCGTACGCCTGTGCGGCCTGCTCTCCGAGAAGCACGGTCGCGGCGATGAACACCGCGATCAAGAGCAGTGCGACCGGGAAGACGATCGGATGGATATCGAACCCGAACCGCTGGATGTTGGTGTCGCCGGGGCTCCGATCTGATTCCGGATGGAACAGCTCTACTTGCAACCCGTCGGACATCCCTCCGTCGTCGCTATCTGACATACGCTACCTCCGCTGAACCGCAATTGTTGTTGAGTGTTGGTATCATCGTCTTGTGGTCGATTCGGAGTGAGTGGTTTGCGTGGTCCCTCTCACTGACCCACTTTCCCGTCCGATTCAGTTGGCTGGCTGTACTTTCGACGCCGGGAGTGTCCCACCGTCGCGTGCTGTCGGTTGAGTCACTCCGTAGTGGAATGTTACACAACCTCACGCACTAACAATCATTGAGTTCTATTAAAGCTTGGGCAATATTCGCCTGTGAGCGACTGAAACCCGTGTAATTCCTCAATAGGAGAACGCACGTGCCCCTTCGCGCCCGGCTTTTTATCGGCCAATGCGTTTACTATCGTGCGGCGAATTCGTGTTCGTGCATCGTGTCTGATCAACTGCGTGGGCTGTGGCCCAGAAAACCGCCGGCTCGGCCGTGTATCCGCCTCTGGAATCCGGGACGGCTACCGTGTGTGCACGGACCTACATCCTCATCGTGATTGATTATTTACGTGTTGTGTTCGGGTGGGTCTGTCACATCGGGGAGCGAATCGTGTCACCGCTCCGCGTCGATCCCGATAACCCGGGCTTCCGACTTTCGAGCCCCGAGACGAGTACGACTACGCTGGACGGTGACGTGGGATGGGCCTCTCGTCCGCCCGCACTGTTACGCTGCAACCGGTGTAACAGCGACGTTAGCCAGCGACATCCACACGACGATATCGACTGTTCCCGATGCGTCGCGACGTACGACTACGACGAGTTTCCCGACCTCGAACTCCGATATTTCACCTGTCCGGTTTGCGGCTCGGAGATGGAGCACGGACGGCGGCATCCGAGGGTGATCGACGTTCCGGAGTGGGCCACTTGTCACGGGTGTCGGTACCACTGGGAGTTCAGACACGACTTCTGATTTCGGCGACGATAGTATTATCTCTCCCACGTGTCGTCTCGGTGTATGGACAACCCACTCGCGACGGCTGCTGCGATCTTTGTTGTGGTGCTCTTGGCCCTCGCACTCGCGGCGATGACCATCGGCAACTACGCCGTTGCGGGCGTGTTGTTCCTCTCGGCGAGTATCGTGATCTATCTGCGTGAAAAACGGTTCGTCAAACCCTGAGACGGCCTCGTTGACGAATGAGAGGGAGTTCGCGATCGCGTCGCCCACCCCAGGGACGGTTTCTGTTCCACGTCAGACTTCTTCCATCCGCATTCGCTGACTGACGACCGGAACCGTCGCGCTCCGCACCACTTTGTCCATCGTGCCGCCGAGCAGGCCGCCGATCTTCCCGCGGTAGGCCGATCCCATCACGATGGCGTCCATTCCCTCGTCTTTCGCGTAGTCGACGATCTCCTCGCTCGGCGTGCCGGTCCGCGTCTCCGTGACGACGTCGACGCCGTGCTCTTCGCCCATCTCCGAGAGCTCCGAGAGCACCTCGTCGCCGTATCGCCGATAATCCTCGCGCATCTTCTCTTCGTCGTCTCGCAGTGCCAGCGCTCGCGGTGTCCCCGGTAAGTCGATGACGTAGAGACCGTGAACGGTCGACCCGAGTGCAGCAGCGAGTTCGATCCCGTGTTTAGCGCCCTTTTCCGCCTCGTCGCTCCCGTCGTAGGGTATCAGTATCTGATCGTACATCCCTGCGAACCATTCGCACTGACACGACCCGATCACAAATAACTTTCCGCGTTTATCGACACGAACGAACGGAATCTGGCAGAGAAACGCGACAGAGGGCGCACGCCCCGGAATCAGAAACGTCGGCTCTCCGATCGGAACCGTGTCCGGTCCGAACGGCTACCGATCCGAACGGCTCCCTGTACACTCAGTCCGCCTGACTCGTCGCTCCTGAAGCGCCCGGTGCGTCGACGCCCGGACCCGCCTCGATCGCCTCGACGAGCAGTTCGGCGACGTCGACGATCTCGATGTCGTCCTCGTAGCCGCCGGTTTTCATCCCATCTTCGTACATCGTCATACACATCGGGCAGGCCACGACGAACTTCTCGACGGCCGACCCGGCGTCGGTGTCCTCGAGCGCCTCGCGCATCCGCTCTTCGCTCGGTTTCGACTCCTCGTCGATGTCCATCCAGAGGCCGCCGCCGCCGCCGCCACAGCAGAACGATTCGTTGCGGTTGCGCGGCATCTCAGACAGCGTCGCGCCCGTCGCGCGGATGAGCGATCTCGGGGCCTCGTACTCGTCGTTGTACCGACCGAGGTGACACGGATCGTGGTAGGTCACCGTGTAGTCGAGTTCGGTGCCCTGAAGCCCCAATCGGCCGTCGTCGACGAGCTCCTCGATCGCCTGCGTCCAGTGGAGCACCTCGATTTTCCCATCCTTGTTCCACTCGCCGTCGAACTCGAACTGCATCAGCGGCTCCTCGGCGAAGTCGGCGTACTCGATCTCCGGGTACTCGTTCTTGAACGTGTTGTACGAGTGCGGGTCCGTGCAGATGATCTTGTCCGGATCGACCTCCTCGAACCGCTCGACGTGATAGCCCGCGAGGTCGACGTAGAGGAACTCCTCGCCCAGCCGCCGGATGTCGTTGCCGTCGTACTTCTCGTCCTCGAAGAGGATGCCGTACTCGACGTCTGCGTGTTCGAGAATCCTCGCGAGCGAGCGGGCCACCTTCTTGTTTCGCTCGTCGTAGCTCGGGTAGTCGCCGACGTACCAGAGGTACTCGACGTCCGCCTCGCGGGCGTCGGTGACCTCGAAATCGAGGTCGTCGGCCCAGTCGGCGCGGGCGTCCGGCGGGTCGCCGAACGTGTTGCCCATCCCCATGATGTTGTCGAAGGTGTCCTGCACGTTCGAGTCGACGTCACCTTGGTCCGTCAGCTGGCGGTTCATCCGCGTGAACGAGCTGAGATGCTCGATGTCGACGGGGCAGGCGTCCATACAGGCCATACAGGCCATACACGATTCCATCGTCGCGGCGTCGACGACGCTCTCGCCGCCGTCGGCGACGATGTCGACCTCCTCGGTCTCACCGGCGTCCAGCGCGTCGCGGTACTGCTTGAGGTCCAAAATGACGTCCCGCGGGTCCAACGGTCGTCCCGAGGACTCCGCCGGGCAGGCAGACGAACAGCGGCCGCACTTCGTGCAGGCGTCTTGGTCGAGCAGTTCCTTCCACGTGAAGTCCGAAATCTCCTCGGCTCCGGTGTCGGCGTCGAGGTCGGCGGGGATGCCCGGGAGGCGCGCGCCGGCCTTCTCGTCGCGGGTGACGACGTTCGCGTACGACGAGAGCATATGGAACGGTTTGCCGAACGGAATCGCGGCGATGAAGGCGAACGCGAGCAGCGCGTGGGACCACCAGACGGCCGGGTAGATCGCTTCCGCGGTCAACTGGGTCATCCCCGCGAGCGCGAGCACGTCGGCGACGAACCAGCCGACGAAGCTGACGGTCTCGAACTCCGGAAAGCCCGTTCCGAGGATGCGAAGCCCCTCGGTGAGGTACCCGCCGACGCCGAGGAGAAAGAGCGTCCAAATGAACAGGTCGTCTTCGAGGCTCGTGTGCTTCCCGTGGAGCCGCCAGTTACGCGCGGCGTAGCGTCGGTAGAGGGCGACTCCGACCCCGACGACGAACAGCAGTCCCATCGCGTCCATCACCAGCGAGTACGAGAGGTAGAAGTCGCCGACGAAGAAGGACTGCTCGGTGCCGACGAGTCCGGTGATCGGCTGGTAGAGGTCCATATCGATCGCGAGGATCGTCGTGCCGATCAGAAGCGTCAGAAAACCCCAGAGGATGAACGCGTGCATCAGCCCGCCGACCGTGTCGCGATCGAAGAGCTTCCGGTTCGAGAGGACGATCCGAGCGCTGGACACGATTCGGCCCGGGAGGTCATCGAGTCGATCGAACCAGTCTTCCTGTCCGTCGGTGAGTCGGTCGACCCGCCGGTACACTCCGTAGCAGAACACGAGAATCGTCAGCGCGGCGAGCACGTAGAATACGACCTCGCCGAGATGTCCGATCCCCCAGAACGTCGGCCTCGTGACTGTCTCCTCGGCAACCATAACGATTGGTAATTCGCCAATTTCGGCTTAAATCTTGGCACGGACCGCTCGATACGCCCGGTGTCTGTCGTTTTCGGCCGTCCCTCAGAACTCACGTGAGGCGGTCTCGGAGGCGCACGACGGCCGTCGACGTCGACGGAGCTATCCCTGCCGTCGGGAGGCGGTCCGACGGGGCCGCCGCCGTCGAGATCGCGATCCCCTCGTCATCCCAACCAACTGACTCTCTGTGGATCCAGTAGGACCGTTTCCGGATCGGTCACGCTCGTTCTCTACGTCCGTCAGTAAGACTATACGTCGACCGTTCGAAGGGAGACCAACTATGAACGTTCCCGCCAGATTCGACCACGAGGTGTGGACCGCCGGCGTCGCGACCGCGCTCAGTTACGGCCTCGGACTTCTCGGTCTGTTCGTGCTTCTCTTCGTCGTTCCGTTCCTGCTGTTTCTGCTCGTCTGAGCGGAAACGCCGCATAAAATGAGGTGTAGTATTGAGGGTGTGCCTAATTATTGATCCGTATAGACGTAGTAGGTGTATGGAGTCTGGGTGTCTACAATCGGACAGACGTGTGGGGCCGTGTCGTGTGACACCAAAAACCAAGATGAACGAACGCAAACTTGAGGTTGGACATCGATGAGCACGAACGAACTTCCATCACACGCAGGTACAGTAATCATCGGAGCCGGAATCGTCGGGAGCTCGCTGGCGGGCGAACTGGCCGAGCGGGGCCGCGACGACATCCTCCTGATCGACAAGGGGCCGCTCTCCGACCCGGGGGGATCGACCGGACACGCGTCGAACTTCATTTTCCCGGTGGAACACAGCAAGGATATGACGCAGTTGACCTCCGACAGCCGGGACATCTACCGCGATTTCGGGGTGTTCACGAACTCCGGCGGGATCGAGGTCGCGCGCACCGACGAGCGGATGGCGGAGCTCAAACGCCGCGTCGTCTCCGCGAAGTCCTTCGGCGAGGAGGCGGAGCTGCTGACGCCCGAGGAGGTCGAAGAGCTGGTTCCGTACGTCAACACCGACATCATCAAAGGCGGATTCCACAGCAAGGGAGCCGGGACGTGTGACCCGCTCCGCGCCGGCGAACTCTACCGACAGCAGGCAAAAGAGAAAGACGCGCTCAGCACAGCGGCCAACACCGAGGTTCTGGATATGCGCGTCGAGGGCGGCGAGATCCAGGCCGTCGAGACGGACAAGGGGACCGTCGAGGCCGACGAGGTCATCATCGCCGCGGGGCTGTGGAGCCCGAAGATCGCCGATATGGCCGGCGTCGACATCCCGCTCACGCCCGCCGTCCACCAGATGGTCTCCGTGGGTCCGATCGACCGCTTTGAGGAGGGTGCCGAAGGGGAGATCAACTACCCGGTCATCCGGGATATGGACTCCCAGATGTACGAGCGCCAGCACGGCAACGACATCGAGGTCGGCTCCTACGAGCACCGACCCATCCTCTGGGACGTCGAGGACGTCCCCTCCATCGCGGAGTCGCCGCTGTCGCCGACGCAGCCCCCGCTCACCGAGGACGCCTTCGAGCAGTCGATGGAGCACGCCTTAGAGATCATTCCGGACCTCCTCGACGACCCCGACGCCGGCGTCCGTCACTCGATCGACGGGCTGCTCTCGGTGACGCCCGACGGGCACCCGCTGCTCGGCCCGATTCCGGAGGTCGACGGGCTGTGGTCCTGTGCGGCCATCTGGATCAAGGAAGCGCCCGCCATCGCTCGGGAGGTCTCGAAGTGGATGACGAAGGGACACCCCGACATCGACATCGTCGCCCACGACCACGTCGCCCGCTTCGACGAGTACGGCGAGACGAACGAGTTCGTCAAGAGCCGCGCTCACGAGGGCTATCAGAAGATCTACGGCATCGTTCACCCGCGCGAGCAGTGGCAGTCCACGCGGCCGCTCCGAACGAGCGCGTTCTACAACCGACAGGAGGACTTGGATGCCGAATTCTTCGAGGCCGGCGGCTGGGAGCGCCCGCGCTGGTTCGAGTCTAACGCCGACCTCGTCGAGAAGTACGCAGACCAGATCGAGGACCTCCAGCGACCGAACGAGTGGGACAGCCGCTGGTGGTCGGACATTATCCTCGGCGAGCACCTCCACCTGCGGAACCACGTCGGGATGGTCGGCGACACCGGCTTCGGTATCTTCGACATCATCGGCAGCGACGCCGAGGAGAATATGGAACGACTCTGCGTCGCTAGGATGGATATCGCCGTCGACGACGCGGTCTACACGCCGATTCTCGCGCCGAACGCGGGATTCGTCGCGGACCTGACCGTCGCCCGCCTCGGCGAGAACCACTACCGCGTCATCACCGGCGGTGCCCACGCCGGCCAGGACCGCACGTGGTTCGGCGGGAAACTGGAAGGCGACGCCGAACTCATCGGCCGCTCTTCGGAGCTCTGTACGCTCGGCGTCTGGGGCCCGAACGCGGAGGCTCTGATGGACTCCATCAGCGAGGAACCGATGACGGCCGATTCCTTCGACTTCGCGGAGATGAAGGACGTCACAATCAACGGCGTCACCGCGAAGGCGCTGCGCATCTCCTACGTCGGCGAGTTCGGGTGGGAGATCTACGCGCCGATGGACCGCGGTCAGCGCCTCTGGGACACCATCTACGAGGCCGGCCAAGAGTTCGACATCCGCCCCGTCGGCACCGGCGTCTACGGCGAGACCGGACGAATGGAGAAGAGCTACCGCCTGATGGGCGCGGAGCTCGAAATCGACTACAACCCCGCCGAGGCGGGGCTGACCTTCCACGGCGTCAAGGACGCCGATTTCATCGGCAAGGAGGCCTACGCCGAGGCGATCGACGAGGAGAACACGGCGACGCTGTGTACGCTGTCGGTCACGGACCACGCGCCGGACGGCGGCGAGCCGCGGTTTATGACGGGCGGCGAACCCGTACTCGACAGCGATGGAGCGGTCCTCATCGACGACGAGGGACGTCGCTCCTACGTCACCTCCGCCGGAACCGGCCCCTCGGTCGGCAAGCACCTTCTCCTCTCCTATCTGCCGCAGGAGTACGCCAATGAGGGCGAACAGCTTCAAGTCGAGTACTTCGGCCAGCAGTACCCCGTCGAGGTCGAGGTCGCCGGTAACGGCGGCGTCTTCGACCCCGACAACGACCGCCTCTTCCGCAACGAGTACTGACGGAGGAGATGGAGGACACACCAATGGAGATACTCACAGCAATCAAACGCGTCCCGGAAACGGGCGCGAAGGTCTCACTGACCGACGACAAACAAGCGATCGACACGACGTCTTTGGGTTTCACCTTCAGCCCGCACGAGGAGTGCGCGGTCGAGGAAGGCGTCCAGCTCGTCGAGGAACACGGCGGCAACGTCACCATCCTCACGCTCGGCGCGGAGGACGCGACCGAACAGCTCCGCTCGGCCATCGCGATGGGTGCCGACAACGGCATTCTCCTCGATGGAGGAGACGAGGAGTGGGGCCCCGTCGGCACGGCCAGTGCCATCGCCGACGCGGTCGAGGAGGGCGATACCAACTTCGACCTCCTGCTGTTCGGGAACGAGTCGGCCGACACGGCGAACCACCAAATCGGCGTTCGAGTCGCCGAACAGCTCGACCTGCCCTGTATCACCGGGATCAAAGACCTCGACATCGCCGACGGGATCGCGACCGCGAAACGCGACGTCCCCGGCGGCTCGGAGGTCTACGAGATCGACCTCCCCGCGGTCATCACCGTCAAGGAAGGGCTGAACGAGCCGCGATACCCCTCGATGCGCGCGAAGATGCAGGCGCGGAAGGCGTCCGTCGACCAGCAGTCGCCGGCACCGCACGAGGAAGGTCTCGAACTCGTCGAACTCGAAGTTCCGGAGACCGACGACAGCCCCGCCGAGATCCTCGGCGAGAGCCCCGAGGCGGCCGAAGACGTCGTCGACGTCCTCGAAGAGCTGGAGGTGGTCTGAGATGGTGCTCACACTCGTCGAACACGACGACGGCGACGTCGACGACGTCTCGCTGCAGGCTCTCGCGCTCGCCCGAGACGTCGCCGATCAGACCGGCGAATCGCTCGATGCGGTCGCGTTCGGCCCCGAAGCCGACGCGGTCGCAGAACAAATCGGCGCACACGGCGTCCAGACGCTCCGCGTCGTCGACGACGACGCCCTCGCGGACTACGCGCCGGAGGCGTACGGACGGGCGGTCGTCCAGTGCGCCGAGGAACTCGGCACCGAAGCTGTGATCGCGCCCGGCACCGATCGGGGAGCGGAGACGCTCTCGCACGCGGCCGCGAAGCTCGACGAACCGATGGCCGCGGAGGTCACCGAGGTCGCGGTCGGCGAGGCCTACGAGCTCACCCGCCAGCGATGGGGCGGCACGCTCATCGAGCACTCGAAGCTCACCGCCGACACGAACCTCCTCACGGTCGCGGCCAACGAGGTCTCGGCGGCCGAAACCGGCGGCGACGCGGCCGCCGTGGAGGCGTTCGCCCCAGACGTCGACGAGAGCGACCTCCGCGTACAACTCACTGAGGTCGAGGAGTCGGATATCGAGGGCGTCCCGCTCGGGGAGGCCCGGGTGGTCGTCTCCGGCGGCCGCGGCACCGACGGGGACTTCTCCGAACTCGAAGCGCTGGTCGAGCGCGTCCCGAACGCCGCGCTCGGCTCCTCGCGCGCGGCGGTCAACGAGGGCTGGCGACCCCACGACGATCAGATCGGCCAGACCGGCGCGAAGATCGCACCCGAGATCTACATCCCCTGCGGGATCAGCGGGGCCGTCCAGCACATGGTCGGCTGTAAGGGAGCGGAGAACATCCTCGCGGTCAACACGGATCCGGAGGCAGCGATCATTCAGAAGGCCGACTACGCGGTGATCGCCGACCTCCACGAGGTCGCGCCCGCGATCGCAGAAGAACTCGAAGCCCGCGGACACGCGGAGTAACCCGACTCCGCCACCTCGATATCCGTTTTTATCGCTGACTACGCGTCCGCTCGCGTCACGTCCTCGACGCTGTAGTCGGCCGCCTCGATCGCATCGATGATCGCGTCAGCGTGCTCGGCCCCGCTCGTTTCGACGTCGAAGACGAGGTACGCCTCGCCGACTTCGAGGTCTTCCACCGAGCGGTCGTGGCGCACGTCGTGGATGTTCGCCTCTTGGTCGGCGATGATGCCCGACAGTTCCTGCATCTTCCCCGGGCGGTCGTCGATGCGGACGCGCAGGCGGATGCGCTGTTTCCGCTGGGTCAGCGCGTGGACGACGACCGTCTGTAACTGCGTCATATCGAGGTTGCCGCCGCAGAGAAGCGGCATCACCGTCTCGCCGGAGACGTCGAGATCGTCACTCAGAAGCGCCGCGACCGACGCCGCGCCCGCGCCTTCGACAACCTGCTTGGCGCGCTCCATCAAGAAGAGGATCGCTTGGGCGATCTCGGTGTCGGTGACGGTGACCACCTCGTCGACGTTCGCTCGGATGATCGACAGCGTCGCCTCCGAGATGCCGCCGGTCGCGATCCCGTCGGCGATGGTGTCGACCTCGTCGAGCGTGACCGGAATGCCCTTGTCGAGGCTCTCGTGCACCGTCTCCGCGCCGGTGGCCTGCACGCCGACGACGCGCGTCTCCGGCGAGAGGTGCTTCAGCGCCGTCGAGATTCCGCTGATCAGGCCGCCGCCGCCGATCGGGACGATCACCGTGTCGACGTCGGGGTTGTCGTGGTACATCTCGGTTCCGAGCGTACCCTGTCCGGCGATGATGTCGGTGTCGTCGTAGGCGTGGACGAACGCCGCGTCGCTCTCCTCGACGGCCGCTTGGGCGTGGCTCATCGTCTCTTGGAAGTCTTTGCCTTCCAACTTCACCGTCGCCCCGTAGCTCCGCGTCGCGTCGACCTTCGCCTGCGGGGCGTCCTCGGGCATATAGATCGTCGATTGGGCCCCACATCGCGTCGCCGCGAGCGCGACACCTTGGGCGTGGTTCCCAGCGCTGGCGGCGACGAACTCCTCGACGCCGTTTTCGACGTCTTGGCTGATTTTATTGTACGCGCCGCGGGTCTTGAACGACCCCGTCCACTGGAGGTGCTCCATCTTCAGGTACACCTCCGCGTCGACGAGCGCGCCGAGGGAGGTGCTCCGCTCGACGGGCGTCTGCTTGACGACGGTGTCGTCGTCGAGGCGTTCGCGCGCGCGTTCGATGTCAACGTACTGCACGGGCAATGCGTCGGGTCCAGTGTCGGATTCTGTGTCTGTCATGGCGTGGGATGGACGTCTGAATGCGGGTGGTCCGTCGGTAGCTCTACTGAGTCGCCCTTACCGGATGATCTTTTCGCGGCCGGGGTCGAACAGCGGTTCGTCTCTGACGGTCGCGTCGTACAGTTCGCCCTCACAGCGGACTTGGACGTCGGTGCCCGCCTCGGTGTACTCCGTCGGGAGGTACGTGTACGCGATCGACTCGCCGACGCTGTACCCGAAGTCCGCTGCCTGCACGTACCCCTGCGGCTCGCCGTCGACGAGGACGGGACGACCGCTCAGCAGGATATCGGTCGAATCGTCCAGCGTGATCGGCGTGATCTCGGCATCGATTCCCGACTCCTTCGCGGCTTCGAGCGCCTCTCGACCGATGAAGTCGGTGTCGAGATCGACGGCGAAGCCGAGGCCCGCTTCGTACGGATTCGAGTCGGTGTCGATGTCGGTCCCCCAGAGCCGGAAGCCCTTCTCCAAGCGCATCGACTCCAGCGCGCCACCGCCCATCGCCCGGACGTCGAGGTCCTGTCCGGCCTCCCAGAGCGTCTTCCAGAGGCGCTGGCCGTACTCCGTGGGAGCCCACAGCTCCCAACCGAGCTCTCCCACGTAGGAGACGCGCATCGCGATGACGGGCACCTCGCCGACGTAGATCCGCTTGGCCGTGAAGTACGGGAAGCCGTCGTTCGAGACGTCGGCATCGGTCACCCGCTGGAGCAAGAGCCGCGACTTCGGCCCCCAGAGACCGACCGTGCTTCGCGCGCCCTCCTCGATGTGCACCGACACCGTGTCGGGAGCGTGCTCTTCCAGCCAGCCGCCGTGGATGCCGGGCGAGTTGCCGCCGCCGGTCGTCACGAGGAACCGCTCGTCGTCGAGGCGGACGACCGTGACGTCCGCGAGGATGCCGCCGCCCTCGTTCAACAGCAGCGAGTAGCGGACCTTGCCGACCGCCGTGTCGACGTCGTTGCTGCACACCCGCTGGAGGAAGTCGGCGGCACCGGCTCCCTCGACGACGATGCTGCTGAAGGAGGTCATATCGAACATCGACACCGCATCGCGGGTGTGGAGGTGTTCCGCGCCCTCGATCGCCGAGCGGTTGATCCCCCGCCAGCCCTCCTGTTCGGGGATCTCCTCGTCGTACTCGTCGACGAGGTCGGCGTTCGACTCGTACCACTGGGCGGACTCCCAGCCGCCGGACTGGTAGAACTCCGCGCCCAACGTTTTCTGCTGGTGGTAGAACGGGCTCGTCCGGAGGCCGCGGTGTTCCTCGGGCTGCCAGCGCGGTTCGACGATGCTGTACACCTGCTGGTAGCGTTTCGCGCCCTTGTCGACGAAGTACTCTTTCTCGCCGGCGTGCGGCTCGAAGCGGCGGACGTGGACGCCGCCGGTGTCGACCGGTCCGGAGGGCAGTCGGGGCACGCCGTTCTCCATCCACTCGGCGACGATCTTGCCGTAGCCGCCGGAGTGGGTCCACCAGATCGCAAGCGCGCTCCAGAGGCCGTCGACCTGCGCGGTCGGTCCCACCGCGGGCATCCCGTCCGGCGTGAAGACGAAGATGCCGTTCTCGGTCATCTCGTAGTCGACGCCTTCGGTCACCGGTAGCAACTCGTCGAACGCCTGCTTCGCGGACTTCTCCCGGTCCGGATGCGTCGGCTCCTCCCAGTGCTCGCGGGTGAAACCGCGGACCGACGCCTGCCGGTCGTCGTTCTTCCCCATCGAGTCGGGGTCGACGGAGAGCGTCTCGTGGTTGTACGAGCCCATCCCGAGCGAGTCGCCGTGGGTGCGGAAGTACAGCGAGTTGTCCTGGTCGCGACCGACGGGCTGGTGCGGGGCCTCGCTCATGTACTCTTGGATGCTGCGGTCGCCCGGAACGAGCAGACCATCGGTGTTCTCACCGACGTTCGAATCCGCCCCGGCGAGTTCCTCCAGCGGCTCGGTGACGACGTACTGGTGTTCGACGGGCGCGATCGGGAGGTCCAGATCCGCCATCTGCGCCGTCTGGTAGCCCCAGTTGTTCGTCGCGATGACGCAGCGCTCGCAGTCGATCGTCCCGCGGTCGGTTTCGACGGCGTTGATCTCGCCGCCGGACACGTCGAGGTCCGTGACCTCGGTGTTGCCGAAGAAGTCGGCTCCCGAATTCGCGATGTACCACTGCAGGGCCGCGATGCCGTCGACGCGGCCGTCCGTCGGGGAGTAGTACCCGCCGAGGATCTCGTCTTCGTCCACGAGCGGCAGGCGCTCGGTCACCTCCTCGGGCGAGAGCAGTTGCGGGTCGGGCAGGCCGTACGACTCGGCCCACTCGACGCGCCGTTCGAGAAAGTCCATCCGCTCCTCGCTGCGCGCGAGTTCGATACCGCCGACCTCGTCGTAGACGCCGGCCTCGGAGAGCAGCCGACTCGTGTAGTACGCGGCCTTCGTCTGGAGCTTCGAGGGCGACGTCTGGAACATAATCCCCGGCGCGTGCACCGACGAGCCGCCGGTGACGGGGAGCGGTCCTTGGTCGACGACGACGACGTCCTCTGCGCCGAGTTCGTGGAGGTGGTAGGCGACGCTGCAGCCGACTGCACCGGCACCGACGATCACGGTCTCCGCCTGCGACGGAAGTTCCGGAGTGCTCATTCGTGTTCATTTCACGGTGACGGTGTCACGGGCTTAAATACCACGGTGGCCGCTAGTCACTGAAGACGAAAACGCCGGATAGGGGCGGACAGGCACCGAATACTGCCGCTTCGACCACGATGGAGACCCCCCGTATCTCGCCCCCAACTTTTGAACTCGTCTCCCGCCGACACAGATTGACACCGATCCGACAAAACGAGTCGAAGACGGTCGATCTACACCCGCGGACTCGGGTCGTGGTCTCGAACCGCATCGAGCAGCGCACAGAGGGCGTGAGCGGACCGGTCCAGCAACTCCTCGCCGAGTTCCGCGCTCGACTCTCGCGGGTCGCCGACGACCCCGTTCTCGGTGAACTCGTGGGAGTCGACGGCGAGGTTGACCCGGCCCTGCCAGTCGCCCCAGCCGTCGCTCCCGCCGTCTGCGGCCTCGTCGAGTCGGTCCTCGTGGACCGTATCCGGGTTCGTATGGCGCAGCAGCGACGTCTCTAACGGTCCGGCGTGACCCATCTCCGAACTGTGCTCTCCGACCTCGTCGAACCACGTGAACGGAACGGCGTAGGCGTCGTCGTGGCGGACGATTCGCGCCGTGACCTCCTTCAGCGCCGCGATGTTCCCGCCGTGACCGTTCACGACGACGACGCGGTCCCAGCCGTGCGAGGCGAGGCTTCCGATCACATCGCGGACGTACGCGCGGAAAGTCGACTCCGTCGTCCACAGCGTCCCCGCGAACTCCCGGTGCTCCTCGGCGATCCCCACCGGGACCGCGGGCGCGACGACCACGGGATCGTCGTACCGCTCGGCGGCGGCACTGGCGACGGCCTCCGCGTCGAGCGTGTCGGTGCCGAGCGGCGCGTGCGGTCCGTGCTGTTCCGTGCTCCCGACGGGTAGCAGCGCCACCTCCGCCGCCGACTCCTCGGCGTCGGTCCACGTCTCGCGTGCTAACTGCATACGCGCCGGTTCTCCGAGCGGCCGGATAAAAGGCGTGGCGTGGTCGTAACTCGCACGCTTCGAGCGGCGCTCGGCACGAGGTCACTCGCGTTTCTTCCGTCCGGAGATTTTTACCCCGGCGACGCGCCCTCTCGTATATGAACTACGACTCGGTGACGCACACGGTGTCCGATCGCCTGCTCGGACACTTCCCCTCGGGGCGCGACGTCTCCGTGACCGTCCACCGCTACGAGGGCGGCGACGGGCCGACGGTGTTCGTGCAGGCGGCCCAGCACGGCATCGAACTCAACGGGCCGGCGGCGCTCCGACGCGTCCACGACCGCCTCGTCGATGCCGAGGTCGCGGGGACGGTCGTCGCCGTCCCGGTCACGAACCCGCTCGCGTTCGACCACCGCTCGTATCTGACGCCGGAGGCCTACGACGCCTTTCACTCGAATTTCAACCGCATCTGGCCCGGCGACGCCGACGGCAGTTTCCAGGAGCGGTTGGTCGCGAACCTCTGGCCGCTCGTCGAGGAGAGCGACGCCGCGGTCGACCTCCACACCGGGATGCCGGAGATGCTCGAACACGTCCGGTTCAGCCGCGGCGACGACGACGCGCGGGCGCTCGCAGCGGCGTTCGGCACGGAATACCTCTTGGCCGACGACGACCTCGTCGACGACGACGAGTTCTCCGGGAAATTCCGACTCGCGGCCGCCCAAGCCGGCGTTCCGGCGATCACCGCTGAGCTCTCGAACAGCCGGACCGTGGCGCGCCCCGCCGTGCGCTCCGGCGTCGAGGGAGTCTGGAACGTCCTCCGCGAACTCGACGTCGTCGACGAACCGGTCGAGCCGACGTCGGGGCAGCGAGTTCTCTCCGACGACGTGCCGCCGGTCGTCGCCGAACAGTCGGGGCTCTTCGAGCTTCGCCCGGATCTCGCCGTCAGCGACACGGTCGCCGCCGACGAGGAACTCGGAGCCGTGTACGACCCGTCGTCGTTCGAGCGGTTGGAGACGATCACCGCGAGCGGGGCCGGCGTGCTCTACTCCGTCTCGCGGGGCGGCGTCGTCGTCACCGGCGAACGAATCGCGAGCATCGCCGCGGATTCGTAACCTCCCGTCGCTGCTGACTCTCGCCCGGTAAACCGACGAGTCACGCGTTCGGTCGTCTCGCCGCTTTTGAAGGCCCTCACCATTCCGCACGTAGCGTTAACCAATCACAATGTGTCGGTTGGTACCAGTACAATGGCGATGCAGCCGCAATCGTCGTTCGACGCGCTCTCTCGCGTGCTCGAACGGATCGGGTCCGGAGACCGGACCGTGCGTCGGGCCGAGGCGGCTGCCGGTGGCGATACGGACGGGCCGCTGCGTGCGACAGTCGAGGTCGAGATCCCGCTCTCGGAGGTAGTCGACGCCGGCGCGCGTTCGGATTCCGACCGGCTGTCGGCGGATGTCGGGACCGCTGATCTCGAAATCACCCTCAGCGTCCCGATCTTTCCGTCCGGCGACGGCGCAATCGACGCGGAGCTTCCGGATGAAACGTCGGTTTCGACGCACGTGCGAGACGTTCAGCTCGCCGACGGAAATACGCTCGTCACCCTGACAGTCACCATCGATACGGCGTCTTCGAACCGTTCGGGGGCAACTTCGGGTGTCGCCGTGGATTCTCGCACGGAATCGACCGAAACGAGCGGTTCACAGGACGATTTCACCCGTGGGGGAGCGAGGGCGACGACGAGCGAACTGGCTCTCGGTGAGACGACTCGGGAGGCCGCCGAGACGACGGAGGAAGCCGCCGAGACGACGCAAGAATATGCTGAGTCCACGCAAGCGACTGCCGAGACCACGCAGGAGATCGGTGACGCGGATTCGACGGACTCGACGGATTCGCTCGTAGCAGCCCGCGACGAGTCGGTCCCGCCGTACGACGATACGGCGTATCTCCGGCGTCTGTACGACGTCTGCGACACGTTCGAGGAGATGAGCCGACGGATCGATATGGACGTTTCCGCGGAGACGGTCCGCCGGTATATGATCGACGCGGGCGTTCACTCCCCCGCGTCGTACGAAACCAGTTCTGGCGACTCGTCGACGGGGACTGCGACGGCGGACGAGCCCGCTCGCGATCCGGACCACATCGACGTTTCGACGGACTCGCTCCCCGACGAGCAGTTGGTCACCGACGGCATCGGGTTCCCCGAGCGGCTGACGCTCCACGACGTCGTCGACGCCGTTCTCGAGGCTCGAACGGTTCACGAAGTCGGGCGTGACCTCGGTTTAGAGCACGATCGCACCCGCCGACTCCTGCGTCAACTCAACGTCCTCGATCTGGTTCTCCGACGGGTTTCCGCGGACCCGGAGCGCGAGGTCTCCACCGAGGACGTGGCCGCGCGGATTCGAGAGTCCGCACCCGACGCGTCCTGATCGTCGCGTTCTCGCTCGGGAGCCGTCTCGCCAATAGACAAAAGTAGATCCTGCCCTATCGATACACACAGATGTCAGTAGGCACACAGCGTGGAGGGTCAGACGGCGTCAGAGAGCTCTTGACCTCGGTGCGGTTCGAGTTGATGCCGTTCGACAGCTTCGAGGAGGAGCTATCGCACCTCCCGGAGGGGGCGAGCGTGGCGATTACCACCTCGCCGCAGTTGGGTATCGACCGCACCGTCGAGAAGAGCGTCGCGGCCGCGGAGGCCGGCTACGAGGTGATCCCGCACATCGCCGCGCGGTACATCGAGGGTCCCGACGAACTCGACGAGATCTGCGGGCGACTGCGGGAGGCGGGCATCACGGATATTTTCGTCCCCGGCGGCGACAGAGAAGAGCCGGTCGGCGAGTTCGAGTCCGCTCACGATCTGCTCGTCGCCTTAGACGACCTCGATCACGAGTTCGAGGAGGTCGGCATCACCGGCTACCCCGAGGGCCACGCGTTCATCTCCGACGCGGAGCTGGCGGAGGCGATGGAGAAGAAAGCGCCCTACGCGACGTACATCGTGACGCAACTGTGCTATGACCCCGAGACGATTGTCGAGTGGATCGAGGAGATCCGCGACCGCGGAATCGACCTCCCCGTCGAAGTCGGCATTCCGGGCGTGATGAAGTACGAGAAACTGTTGGGCATCTCTCGAAAGGTCGGCGTCGGCGACTCGGTGAGGTTCCTGCGGAAGACGACCGGCATCGTGGGGTTCATCAAACAGTTCATCGGCTCCCGCGGCCGGTACAAGCCGGACGAGTTGGTCGAGGGGCTCGCGCCCTACGTCGGCGACGACACGTACAAACTGCGGGGCTTACATCTGTACACGTTCAATCAGACGCCCGACCTCGAAGAGTGGCGACAGCGGAAACTGGCTGAGTAGTTCTCCCCTTCTCTTCCCCCCTCCAGACCTCCCCCCTTCTCTTCGCGAGGACCGCACGACCAACCTACCAGTAGGATGGGCGTGCGGACGTTCTTCGCACCTGAGAACGTCGCACCCCCCGCTTGCCTGTCTGTAACAATGCGGCTCACCGCGTTGCGTCGAACTATGCACTCGAACAGCAGCAGTCGCTACCCCGGGAGCGGCGATGGCTGATACGTCCGTTCGAGTCGGCGTGTTGAGCCTCCACAACAGCAAGGAGACGAAGGCCATCTTGAACGCCGTCGACGCGCTCGGCCACGAGACGGAGTGGCTCCGCGAGGAGAACACCGTCCTCCGATTCGGAGACGGAAACGCCCGACTCAGCCCGGACGTCGACGTGATCGTGAATCGGCTCCTCCTCTCGAACACCGAGCAACCGGCCGAGGAGTTGGGGTTGGCGCACACGCTCGCCGGGGTCCGACCGATGCTGAACGCGCCAAACGCGACGGCGCGGGCGGCACACAAGACCGCCGCGGCGGTCGCCCTGCTCAACGAGGGCATTCGGGTTCCGAAGACTGCAATGGCACTCTCCAACACGCAGCTCAACCAGCTACGCGAGGAGTTCGGCGAGGAGGCCGTGTACAAGACCGCGATTGGCACGCACGGCGGCGGCGTCTGGCGAGTCCGCGCGGGCGATCCGCTCACCGCGAGCGTCGGCAAGCGGCGGGCCTTCCTGCAGGAATTCATCGGACGCGAACGAGACGTCCCGCGGGACCTCCGGGTGTACGTCGTCGACGAGGACGTGATCGGCGCGATGTTCCGGTTCGCCGCCGACAGCGACTGGCGGACGAACGTCGCCCGCGGCGGTCGCGTCGAGAACGCCGGTCAGTCGGTCTCCGACGACGTCCTCGACATCGCTCGACGAGCGACGTCGGCGTTGGGACTCGACTTCGCGGGCGTCGATATGATCGGCGACGGAGACGTATGGTACGTCTTAGAGGTCAATCCGACGGCCGGGTTCAAAGGTTTCTATGAGGCGACGGGACGGAGTCCGGCACCGTACATCGCAAAGCAGGCGATCGACTACGCCGGCGGCTCCGTCGACGACGACCGCATCGCACAGCTCGCCTCGACGCTGGACGATTCGGTCCCCGCGTGTAAGCCCGTCTCCGCTCCCGACACCTCCGAAGGCGTAATGACGATCGGATTCACCGAGCGCGTCGTCGTCAGCGGGAGCAGCGGGACGAAGACCGTGATCGCCAAATCGGATACTGGTGCGGCCAGTACGAGCATCGACCTCCGACTCGCCGCGGCGATCGGCGCGGGACCGATTCACACGACGACTCGCGTGCGGTCGGGGAGCTCGAAACGGGCCAAGACGCGACCGGTCATCGACCTCGTCATCGGTATCGGCGGCGAGCAGTACACCGTCGCGGCGAACATCGAAGACCGGCGGCATATGACCCATCCGCTGCTTCTCGGACGCGACGTTCTGAAGCACTACCGCCTCGACGTCAGCCGCCGAGTCGAAGACCACGCTGAGGTCCTCGTCGAGGAGTGACGCTCTCAGATTTCGCGCCGAACGGTTACTGTTCGCTCCGCGTCGTCGTTGCTGACGTCTCGCCGATCCCCGTATGCGTGACTCGTCGGGATCGGCGGTGTGAAAAAACGGATTGGGAGACGCCCGTACGCTACGGATCGGCCGAAGCGGCCGGTTCGATCAGTCGCCGTTCTGCTGGGCTCGCTTCTTCGCGCCGAGCTTCGCCTGTTCGCGTGCGCTCGGATTGACCGACTCCTTGAACGGCACTTCCGAGACCGTCGCGAACACCGGTTCGCCATCCTCTTCGGCGTACTCGTCGGGGAGGTGCACCTCGAATTCGAGGTCGAGATCGTTCTCGTAGATCTCGTCGTCCAGCGTGGCCTGCGCGGCGTCTTCGAGTTTGTCGGCCGGGACGAAGCCGAGACCGATGTTCGTCTCCAGATCGGGGTTCCACCACGGCGACGTCATGTAACCGCACTCCTCGCCCGTCTCGGGGTCGGAGATGAGCCAGAAGTCGGGGGCGTAATCGCGGATCGGCTCGCCCGCCATCTTGAGGCCGACCAGTTTGAGGTTGAATGGGTACTCGCCGTCCTCGATGAGCTCCTTCTGCCGTTCGAGCTCCTCCTTGCCGATGTAATCGCCGTCCTTGTCGTCCGGCACTTGGTAGCCGAGGTTGACTTGGAACGGCGAGGTCTCGTGGTCCATGTCCTGACCCCACGAGAGGATCCCCGCGGCGATGCGCCGGTGGTGGCCTGGGGCGATCTGTCGACCGCCGTGGTCTTTGACCGTATCGAGCACCGGATCCCACACGCGCTCTGCGGTCTCGGTCGCGTCGCGCACGTAGATCTCGAAGCCCTTCTCTCCGGAGAAGCCGGTCTGGCTCACCAGCACCGACGCGCCGTTGATCTCGGCTTCCATCAGACCGTAGTAGGGGATATCGGAGACTTCCTCGCCGACGACTTCCCGCATCACGTCCTCGGAGCGCGGGCCTTGGATCTGCATCGGGGCGACGTCGATCTCGTCGATCTCGACGTCGAAGTCCATTCCGACGTTGACGCCCTGGAGCCACTGCATCAGCGTCGAGTCCGAAATCGAGAACCAGAACTCGTCCTCCGAAACGCGCAGCAGGATCGGATCGTTGAGGATGCCGCCGTCCTCGTTGCAGAGGATGACGTACTTGCCGTGCATCGACTCGATTTCAGTTGCATCGCGGGTGATGACGTAGTCGGTGAGCGCCTCCGCGTCAGGTCCCTTCACGCGGATCTGTCGCTCGACGGCGACGTCCCACAGCGTGACTGTATTCGTCAGCGCCTCGTACTCGGCCATCGCACCGCCGTCTTCGGGTTCGACGAGTCCGCGCGGGTGGTAGATCCGGTTGTACACCGTACAGCGCCACGCTCCCTCCTCGTTGAACGACTTATCGAAGAAGGGGGACTTTCGAACGCGAGTCGACACCAGCATTTGGATCCCGGGGTCGCCGGTCTGGCGGAGATTCCGCGGGAGAGTTCTATCGGATTGATCGATACTCGGATGGTTCGGATGATCGTAGTCCCCTGACATCCTCTGAAAAGAGATACCACACCTCAATAAAATGGCCCCTTGATAGTACCGTACTTTTATTTTCGTCTTGGTTGTGCGATGCTGACGCGGTGTGAGTACCCGTGAAGTGATATCGGGCGTTCGAACAACTATGCGCAACGAATATGGCAAATGCGACGCCAACACGCTCCGCTTATTTCCTCGCGTCGCAAAGCGCTCCTATGGCTCCCTATCGACCGCGGCCGGGACCGGACGCCGCACGAGCGTTTCGGCTCGGCATCGCCGCGGGTGGGCTCGTCGGGCTCGCAGTCGCGGGGATATTGTACTGGGTCGGCACGATGACGATATTCGCGTTCGGGTACGTCTTCCTGCTCGTCTTTCCGGTCTATCTCGTCCTCGTTGCGACCGCACTCAGCGTGTGGCTCGGCTACGATCAGGACGTTACCTCGCTCCGACCGGTGTATCGCACCGAGCGGTAGCGACGACCGAGCCGCCGTCTCGAACGCTACTGTAATGGCTTCGGGGCGATATCTTTCCTCAATGCCAGCACTCGAACGCATCCGCGTGTATCCCGTCAAGGGGTTCGACGGGGTCGACGTCGACGCCGCCGACGTCCTCGACGGTGGCACGATCGAGGGCGACCGCGAGTTCGCCTTCTTCGACGCCGACGGAACCGTGCTCAACGGCAAGCGCTCGGCGCTCGTCCACGAACTCACGACCGACTTGGACTCGGACTCGGGCGCGTTCGTCGTCGAGACGCCGACGGGCGGGACGAAACGATTCGACCTCTCGCGGGAGCACGACCGGGCGGAAGCGTGGTTCGGCGACTACTTCGACGCCGACCTCACGCTCCGACGCGACGTCGACCGCGGATTCGTCGACCGTCGGGAAATGGGCCCCTCGGTCGTGAGCACGGCGACGCTGGAAGCGATCGCGACGTGGTTCGATGAACTGACCGTCGACGGCGTGCGCCGTCGACTCCGCGCCAACGTCGAGATCTCCGGCGTCCCGGCGTTCTGGGAGGATCGCTTCGTCGGCCCCGACACCCCGGCCTTCGAGGTCGGCGACGTCCGGTTCGAGGGAGTTACGTCCTGCGGTCGCTGCGTCGTTCCCGGTCGCGACCCAGATACCGGCGCTGTCACGCCCGACTTCCGGGAGCGGTTCGTCGAAAAGCGCCGCGAGACGTTCCCCGAGTGGGCCGACGCGTCCGCCTTCGAGCACTTCTTCACCGCGATGCTCATCGCCGACGTCCCAGAACCGGATCGCGGGCGTCGGCTCCGCGTCGGCGATCTCGTCACGGTGAGTGGAGCGGAGTGACCCCGTGGCGACGGCCGACGACGTCGCGCCGCTACTCCCGATCGGCGATCGTCGCCGCGATGAGATTTCGCATCCCGCGACGGAGCCGCCCGCTCATCGCCGTCGAGGAGAGTTCCATCTCGTCTGCGACCTCGCTGAGAGAGGTGTCTCGCGGTTCGTTGAAGTACCCCTCCGAGAAGGCGAGCTGTAACGCCTCCCGCTGTTCGTCGGTGAGTCCGTAGGAGGACTCCCCGCCCGCGTCCTCGTTGCTGTATATCTCGATGATATCGAGTTCGATCTCGTTTTCTCTGGCGTACTCCCAGATGGCGTTGAGCGCGGCGCGATCGGGCAACAACAGGTGTACTAGCCACCCGTTATCTTTCGTTTCGGTGTGAACGAGAAACCCGTTTTCTCGGGTCACGACGCTACTGATGAGCTTCGTTTGCGGCGTGTGCTCGATGTAGTAGATCGCGGTGTTTCCGGTTCGATCGATGAGCTCGAACCCCTCGACGGTGACGTCGGCTTCGAGCATCGATTCGAGCGCCTCGTGGTCGTCGTACTCGATTAAAAACGGAAAGTACGTCGTCCCGGGATCGGTCGTCCCCTGCGTAATCACCCGAATACTGACGCCGTCGAGGTGTTGCAGCGTCGGAACGAGGGCGAGGTGTTCGTGTTCGATGTGTACCTTTGCTGTAATCGACATGGTTCGTGAATCTCCGTTTGTCGCCGTCCCCAGCGTGCGTTGGCTCCCCAACGAGCCGACCGATACACCCAGATTTTCAGCGGGACAATAGTGTCTGTCGGTTCGACTGCCGTCGTTCCGCACGAAACTGATACTCTTCCGACAAAAACGGTCGGTTTCGACGGCCTACGCCGATATCCCCTCGGCTCGACCTCGCGTCGACGTCGACTCCCGCTTGTTCTTCGCAACCAACGCGACGAACAGGACGAAGCCGATGCCCCGAAGCGCGAGATCGAGCAAGAGGGCGTCGACGGAGACACTGACGCCGAAAACGCCGAGGAGATCGAACACCGCGGCCGACGGGAGCCCCGGAGCCATCAACAGCAGCGAACTGACGGCGAACCCGGTCCGTTCGAGGCGGTTCACGTGCCCGTACAGCGTTCCGATGACCGTCGCCCCGAGCGCGACGACGCCGAGGAAGACGCCGATGACGGGCACGAGGATCTCCGGAACCGAGTACGACAGTTCGGCCAGGTCAGCGAAGTTGACGACGCGGTACTGTTCGCGGATCGGCAACTCGGCGGCGTTGTCCTTCTGTCGGAGCAGCACGATCCCGGGAGCGAGAACGAACGCGAAGGGCACGATCGCCTTGTTCAACGAGAGCGAGAACGCCTTCACGCCGGTCTCGAAGGGATCGGACTTCGCGACCCCGCTGGCCGCGTAGGCGGCGACGGCGACCGGCGGCGTGATGTCGGCAATGACGCCGAAGTAGAGGATGAACAGGTGCGCCGCCAAGAGCGGGATCCCGAACTCGACGAGCGGCGTCGCGAGCATCGAGATCAGGATGATGTAGGTGACGGTCGTGGGCATTCCCATCCCGAGGATGATGCTGGCGACGGCGGTCACGAGGAGCATTACCACGATCGAGCCGCCCGAAAGCGCCAAGAGCAGCGAGGTGAGGTTCGGTCCCAGTCCCGACACGCTGATGACGCCGGGGATGATGCCCGCGGCGGCGACCGCGATCACGACGGGAACGGCGGTCCGCGCGCCCTCCTCCATCGACTTGATCACGAACGTCCCGACACGAAACAGCTGGTTCTCCCCGATGTCGCGGTCGAGAGTCTCACCGGCTGCCGTGGCCGACTTCTGCACCGTCGGATTCAGCGCTAGCACCTTCGACTCCATCCGGGGGTGGACGAGCATCGTGATCGCACTGGCGAGCATCGCGTACCAGCCGACCCGGGGGCCGATGACCGAGAAGGCCGTTTCGAGCGGGACGCTCGCCCCGCCGCCCCCGCCGAGTACTCCGAGTACGGCCGTGCCGGTGATGGCGTAGCTCGCGAGCTCGACGCCGAAGATAACGGCGAGCGATCCGAGGAGAAACGCGCGGGTCTCCTTGCTGTACGCCGCGATGAAGGCGATGAGCGCGACGAGCGCGACGAGCGTGAACCACGCGGAGCGAGACACCGAGAGCCGCTCGATGATGAGGTAATACAGGAGCAGGAAGATCGGCACGAGGTAGAACCACCCCGTCCGCAGGTGCTCTCGCATCGGCGTCGTCTCTTCGAGCCCCCCGATCCCCTCTTGGACGGCCTTTAGATGGACCATCACCCAGACGCCGAAGAAGAACACGATCGCGGGGATCGTCGCGAGGATGATGATCTCGCGGAACGGGGTCGCGGTGTACTGCACCATCAGGAACGCCGCGGCTCCCATCACCGGCGGGAGGATCTGTCCTCCCGACGACGCCGACGACTCCACTGCACCGGAGAATTCCGGGGAGTATCCGGATCGCTTCATCAGCGGGATCGTGAACGCCCCCGTCGTCACCGTGTTCGCGATCGAGGACCCTGAGATCGTCCCCATAAAGCCGCTCGCGAGAATACTCGCCTTCGCGGGGCCGCCCTTTCGCTTCCCAGTCGCGGAGTACGCGAGGTCGATGAACCACTGTCCGGCACCGCTCATCTCGAGGAACGAACCGAACAGGATGAAGATGTAAATGAAGCTGACGGAGACCGTGACCGGAATCCCGAAAACACCGTTTTCGGTGTTGTACCACAGGTTCTGGACGATGTCGGGCCACGTCAGTTCCGGGATCGCGAGCAGGCCGAGGAACGGCGTGCCGGTACTGATCAGGTACCCCCAGCGGGCGTACACGATGAACGTGGCGACGATCAACATCAGCGGCAGACCGAGCGTTCGACGGGTCGCCTCCAAGACCAAGAGCACGCCGACGACTCCCAAAATCATCGCGTAGGAGTACTCGCTGATGAAGGGAACGCCGCCGAGTACGGGTTCGAGGAACGTGTAGATCTCCGTGACCGGCCGCCCGGATTCGAGGCCGAACACCCGCATATCTTGGATTTCGGGGAACTCCATCAGGAAGTAAATCGCGGAGAGGACCGCCGTGATCATACAGAGCACGTCGAACGGCGTGACGCGGTTGCGGTTCGGATCGACGAACGCCCAGCGGAACAGCGCGCGGACCCGGTCGACGACGCTCGTGACGGGATTCCCGGAACCGACCGTCTCTTCGACGGCCTCGTCGACACGTCCGAGCCCCCTCGCGACGAACCCCTCTCCCATCGTCGCCGGGAACATCAAGAAGGTGAGAACGAGCGCGAACGCGACGTGGATCGCGTTCGCCTGCAGGAGCTGTATCGACACTTGGATGTTGTCGATGATCGGGATCGGAATCGTAAACGTGAAACTCCGCGCCGCCAGCGCCAACTGAAACAGCGAAAAGCAGATCCCGATAACGGCGACGGCGAGCGCGGCGAGCCCCTTCAGCGATCGTCGCCGTTCGATCTCTTCGATGAGCTCCGCCGCCTCCTCTCTGGTGATCTCTGCGTCGACCTCGTCGTCTGCTGCGTTGTTCGTACTCATAAGAGCGTATCCATCAGTGGTTGCCGCTCGATATGCATCCGGACGTCGTTTGCGTTCGTCTCGGCGACCAAGTCATACCGCTGTTCGTCGACGATCAGCGTGTGGTTCGCGATCCGCCCCGGAGAGATCGACAGCGTCTCCAATTCGGTTATCGGCCCCTCCGGATCGTACACGAGCGTCCCGTTGACGTTCTCCACCTCGACTCCCGACGGGAGCCCCCAGCCGTAGGACTCGAACTCCATTCGCGTGTTCACGAGCGTCTGTCCCGATACCCGATATTCGTCGTACACGCGGGATTTCTCGACGCTGTGCATGTATTCGAGCCCGATCGTACTCCCATCGTCGACGGGTTGCGTAATATAATGTTCGCCCGTGTCGACGTCTTCGACGACGAGGACCTTCTCCGTCGGGACCGTCGCGGCTACGCCGACTCCCGCGACGGCGAGCACGACAGCGACCGCTAACAGTGTCGAAACGAGAGGACGCCGGGTGATCGTCGTTCGGTTCACCGGTTCAGACAATGTCGCGCGCTCTTTTGACGCCTACGATACGAAAAAATAGTGGGAAACCGTCGATGGGGGCGGTATCTTTACTCGCCGAAGTACGCCGCAGCGCCCTCGTGGAGTTCGATGGACATCCCGTCCTGTGCGCTGTCGACGGTGATGAAGTCCGTCTTGATCGTGAGGTCATCGACGTTGTCGAAGATGGCTGCGGTGACCGTCTCGACGGTGTCGGCGGGAACGCCCGCGTTCGTGGCGATCATCGCCTGCACGGCGACGGTCTCGATGTCCTCTTCGACGCCGCTGTAGGTTCCACCCGGGATCGTGTCGTCGGCGAACCAGGACGCGGCGTCCTTGACCGATTCCCGAGCCTCGCCGTCGATGGGGACGATCCGGATGTCGTTCGTGGTCGCGAGGTCTTCGATGGCACCCACGGGCCAGCCGCCGACGACGAACGCGGCGTCGATATCGCCGTTAGCGAGCTGTTCTGACGCCTGCGAGAACCCCGCGTTCTGCTCGTTGAAGTCCTCGACTCCGACGGCTTCGAGGATCTGCAGCGCGTTGACCTGCGTCCCCGAGCCGAGGTCGCCGGTATTGATGGTCGCGCCGCTGAGATCCTCGAGCGTTTCGATGCCGCTGTCTGCGAGCGTGACGAGCGTGATCGTCTCGGGGTACAGCGTCGCGACGCCGCGGAGGTTCTCGATCGCGTTGCCCTCGAACGTCTCGATGCCCGTTCCGTTCCGCGCGAAGTACGCGATGTCGTTCTGAATCAGCGCGAAGTCGGCCGATTCGTCGGCGAGACTGCCGACGTTCTCGACGCTCGCACCCGTCGACTGGACGTTCAGGGTGAAGTCCGTGTTCTCCTCGACGATGGTCTTGAACTCGTTCGAGAGCGGGTAGTACGTGCCGCCCGTGCCACCCGCATGCCAGCTCAGACGCGTCTCGGAGCCGCCGTCGTCGCCTCCCGTCTCCGTTTCAGTTTCGGTGTCAGTTTCGGTGTCTTCGCCACCGTCACCGCCGTCACCGCCGTCACCGCTTCCGTCGCCACCGTTGCCGCTACAACCAGCGAGCGCGGCAACGCCAGCGAGTCCGGCCGCTTCGAGGAATCGTCGTCGAGTTTCTTCGGATGACATACCAACTCACAGTAACACTACCGAGGTTTAAATCTCTGGCTATTCCGCATCGAAACTACAACATACCCGAATTATATGGTCAGTTAATTGCGTGCAATCGTTACAAATATGTGGATACGATAACGTGTAATAAAGACAATGTATGTTATGTGGTGTGTAACACCGCGCATTTTCCCGCTCGCATTTAAAAGACAGTCTCTGTACACTCCGGTATTTAAATATCTTCGATCCGGGGGCAGGGGAACACCACCCTGTCCGCTGTAACCTGCCCGCTTACTCCACGAAAACGGCGGAAATCACCGGTTCCATCTGGAATCTTGTCGACCGGATTGTCTGCGGATCGGGACCGCTCTCGACGTCGGATCGGCCCGCCGCCTCCATCGGGAATGGAAGGGGCCGCGCTCTCGACGCCGACGCGCGACGCAAGGACCGCAAGAGTGAGTGGAGCGAACGATGAGGACCACAGCGAACGCATCGAGTCGAGAGCGCGGGGGCTTCCACGGTCTTCTCCACCGCGTTTCGACGGTTTCACCCCAAACTACACAGTAGCGAGCGTCCCCGACGAACGTTTAAGTACGATACCGCCACCATTCGGGTTATGTGGGGTCGTCTCACCGATCGACTGGGCCGGAGTGGGTTGGCCGTCCTCGGGTCGGGCGCGGTTGAGCTCGCCGCGAAGGCACTCTTCGATTCCCCCGGAGTCCTCGATACGACGCTCGGTGTCGTGGCCGCCTCGGCGGCGATCAACCTCGGGATCCAGAACCGGTTCGTCCTCGCGGGGAGTCAGGTTCTCTTCCTCGTCGTCTCGTTCTATGCGTTCCTCCCGTCGGTTCTCCCCGGCGATGCGAGCCAGCGGGCCGCGCGCGAACCTCCCTACCGGGCCACGTTGGCGCTCGTCGCGGGTGTGTACTCGCTGCCGGTCGTCCTCCTCTCGACCGGCGTCTGGACCGCCGCCGGCTGGACCGGCGGTCTCTTATCTATCTACTTGGTGGCGGCGACCGCGCTGACGCTTGCGGTCACCGCGGCATTCCTACGCGGGACGCAGCGCGAGGCGCTGATCGATCCGTCCGGGAAGGCACACGCGATCATTCCTGAGCGACGATACGATTCGGCTTCGACGCCGTTGGGAACGTGGCTGTCGGCGTCGCTGCCGCAGTGGCACCAAGCCGGAACGACCATCGTCGTCGCCACCTCGGTCGCCGCCTCGCACGTCATTCCGATGATCCTATTCGGGTTGCTCGGCGGCGCGCTCAACGCCGTCTTCCCGGTGTTAGAACTGGTGGTTCTCTGCGGGTTGCTACTCAGATTCACCGGCGACGCTGACGCCGACTCGCGGCTGTCGTCGGCGTTTCCCGAAATCGAAGACACGTTTTACGATCACCTGACGGTCGTGACACGCGGTTCGACCGGTGCCGCCGGAGCTATCACCGCCGTTCTGGGGGTCATCGCCCCGGTCGGTTCCATCGTTGTCCTCCTCAACGGGGGCTATCTCACGCCGCGGTATGCGATTTCGGCGTGGGGGCTCGCGTTCGAGTATCTGTATCGATGGCTCTTCGCCACCGTCCGGCTGACGACCGTCTTCGATGGGCTCGTGGCGGCCGTCGCCGCGACCGGTGAGCTCCTCTCGATTCCGATCGCGGCGACGGCCGCGGTGTGGTTCTGGTTTCGAGAGATCCAACGGTTGCCGGCACTGCAGCCTGCGACCGCCGCGGATGGCGAATCCACCGCTCCGCCCGAGACGGTCCCCGCCCGGCCCGTCGGGATGCTTTTGCCGGCCGCGGCGCTCGCGCTCGCGCGAACGCTCGAAATCGAGCTCTCGGTGGGTTCGCTTCGCGGCGCTCTCTCCCCGGGCACTGTGGAGCTGCTCTTCGCGAGTAGCTGGCCGCTTCTGACGCTGCTGGTGTTCGCGACGATACGGCGGACGCCGACCGGCGGACAGGACGCCGAGTCCGTCGTCGTACTGAGCGAGGGACCGCCGATGTTCGTCGCGTTCGGTTCGACGCTCGTGATCGCGTACGCGCTCGTCACTCCACTGTGGCGACTCCTCCCGTTAACCGTCGTCGTTGTACTGCTTCTCTCTTGGCTGTACTATCTCACCCCCGTCGATCGCTGGGCGGGAGCGCACGCGGACCGCCCGGCACGGCTCGTCGTCGCCTACGGTCTCGTTCTCGTTTCGATCACGGTTCCGGCGGTCGCGCTGGATGTCGCGCCGCCGATTCTCTTGGGACTCCTCGTGGTGCCGGTCTTCGTCGCACTCGGCCATCGCTCTCCCGAAGAATCGACGCAATCCGCCGTTAACGACGCCGACGATCCCGATAGCTGATCACCGGTACGCGCTTACTGACCGTCGTTCGTCGCGTTCACTGACCGTCGAGCCGCCGCATCTCGTCGGCCGTCAGTTCGAGATGGGAGGCAGCGACGTTCTCTCGGAGGTGCGCCACCGACGAGGTCCCGGGAATCGGTAGGATCACGGGCGAATGCTGGAGCAGCCACGCGAGCGCGACTTGGTATTTCGAGGCGTCGTGGGCGTCGGCGACCGTCGAAAGAACTCCCGCTTTCGACCCTAGGTCTCCCGCGCCGAGCGGGAACCACGGAATGAAGCCGATCCCCGCCGACTCGCAGACGTCGAGGACGGCCTCCGACTCGCGGTTCGCGAGGTTGTACTGGTTCTGTACGGTCGCGATGTCGACGATCTCCCGCGCCGTCTCCAGTTGCTCGACGCTCACGTTGCTCAGGCCGATGTGGCGGATCTCGCCGTCGTCTTTCAGCTCCGCGAGCGCCGTGACCGACTCCTCGAAGTCGGCGTCGGGGTCGACCCGGTGGTACTGATACAGGTCGATGCAGTCGACGCCGAGTCGGTCGAGACTACAGAGGAGCGCGTTCCGCAGCGAGTCGGGATCGCCGCGCTTGAGCCATTCCCCCTCGCGGTTTCTGAGCAGTCCGCCCTTCGTCGCGATCACGAGGTCGTCGGCGTACGGCGAGAGCGCCTCGCGGATCAGCCGCTCTGAGACACCCGGCCCGTAGGAGTCTGCGGTGTCGATGAAGTCCACGCCGAGGCTCACTGCGGTCTGGAGGACGCGCTCTGCGTTCTCGACGTCGTCGGGCTCGCCGATGACGTCCTCGCCCGTGATTCGCAGGGCTCCGTAGCCGAGACGATGGACGGTCAGTTCCCCGCCGATGTCGAACGTATCGCTCGCGTTCCGAAGTGTCACGGTCTCCCCCTCGTGCGGTCCGAAAATAAGTGATCCGACCGCACGGTCTCGTCTTGGCTCCGTTATTCGCTCTGATCTTAATTAGTTGCACTACAATTGAATTACTCTATATTTGAACCTCGGTCCTTGTGTGGCCAAAATCAAATTCAAACCGCCTCGATTAGTGTCCTTCCATAATATTCGAACCCAGTCTCGAAAGCCTTAATTGAGAACTTCTTCAATTGAATTGTATGTCGACAGCGACGCAGCGACTACGGCGATACCTCGAAGACGAACTGACCGAGTGTCGGTCCGAAGACGTCGAGGAACGGCTCGACGAGTTGGACGCGCTGGAGTCGGTCCTCTCGACGGATCGGATCGACCACGACCTCGACGTCCTCGCGGCGCTCTCGAACGAGACGCGGTACAAGCTCGTTCGACTACTCGTCGCCGCCGAGGGGGAGCTGTGCGTCTGCGAGCTGAACGCCGTGGTCGACAGGAGCGAGAGCGCGATCAGTCACGCGCTCTCGGCGCTGACCGAGGCGGGCGTTGTGACCCGCCGCAGGGACGGTCGGTGGCGGAAGTACCGCGCCACCACCGTCGCCGTCGCACTGGTGACCGTACTCGACGGGGTCGATGCGGTCCCGCCAACCCCACGCGGCGACGTGGCGGACACGCCGAACGCTGGCGGAGACGTGTCGGAGACGACGAGCGGATGTGACTGCGAATGAGCGGCGGCGCGCACGAGCACGGGCCGAACTGCGACTGCGAGGCCTGCGGCGATCCGCGGTCGATGGACGTCCTCGATAAGTACCTCACCGTCTGGATCTTCGGCGCGATGGCCATCGGCGTCGGAATCGGATTCGTCGCCCCGTCTGTGACCGCACCGATTCAGGATTTCCATCTCGTCGAGATCGGTCTCGTCCTGATGATGTACCCGCCGCTGGCGAAGGCGGACTACTCCCGCCTGCCGACAGTCTTCCGCAACTGGCGGGTGCTGGGGCTGAGCCTGCTCCAAAACTGGCTCATCGGGCCGACGCTGATGTTCGGGCTCGCGGTCGTCTTCTTCGGCGGCCTCGTCCCCGGCCTCCCGGCGCGCCCGGAGTACTTCCTCGGCCTCGTGTTCATCGGGATGGCGCGCTGTATCGCGATGGTGCTCGTCTGGAACGAGTTGGCTGAGGGTTCGACGGAGTACGTGACGGGGCTCGTCGCGTTCAACAGCCTCTTTCAGATCGTTACCTACGGCGTCTACGTCTGGTTCTTCGCGCTCGTGCTTCCGCCGCTGCTCGGGATGGAATCGCTCGTCGCCGGGATCTCGGCGTTCGATATCACGCCGATGCAGGTGTTCGAGGCGATCGTGATCTTCCTCGGAATCCCCTTCGCGGGCGGTTTTCTCACCCGTTACGTCGGGACGCGAACGAAGGGCGAGGAGTGGTACGACGAGACATTGATCCCGAAGATCGGTCCGCTGACGCTCGTCGCGTTGCTTTTCACCGTGATCGTTATGTTCGCCACGCAGGGTGGCGCGATCGTCGCCTCGCCGGCGGACGTGCTGCTCATCGCGGTTCCGCTGACGATCTACTTCGTCGTGATGTTCCTCGTGAGCTTCGGGATGGGCCGGGAGATCGGCGCGGACTACTCGACGACGACTGCGATCGGGTTCACAGCAGCATCCAACAACTTCGAGCTCGCGATCGCCGTCGCCGTCGCGGTGTTCGGCGTCGGCTCCGGCGTCGCCTTCGCGACGGTCGTCGGCCCGCTGATCGAGGTCCCCGTGTTGCTCGCGCTCGTCAATGTGGCGCTGTACTTCCAGCGACGTTTCGACTGGCGAGGCTTCGAGACCGGATCGCTCGATTCGACGGCTCCGGACGTCTCACCCAAGAACGACTAACTGCCCCACACGCCTGATATGACAACCGAAACACCCGATTCCCTCGACGACTCGATGACCGACGACTCCACCGAGGCGACTCCCACGCGCGTCGCCTTCGTCTGCGTGCAGAACGCGGGGCGCTCGCAGATGGCGTACGCCTTCGCCGAGCGCGAGCGACACCGCCGCGGACTGGAGGACGAACTCGAACTGCTCACCGGTGGGACCCGCCCCGCCGATCACGTCCATCCGGAAGTCGTCGAGGCGATGGCGGACGTCGGAATCGACGTCTCCGGGCGGGAACCGAGAGAAATCTCTTTCGAGGAGATCCAACCCTGCCAGTACGTCATCACGATGGGCTGTTCCGCCGAGGACGTCTGTCCGGCGGGCTGGGGCGGAGAGAACAGAGACTGGGGGTTGGACGACCCCGACGGCGGATCATCGGACGCTGTCTCGGGGATCCGCGACGAGATCGAGCGCCGCGTGCGCGAACTGTTCGACGAACTGGCGGAGACTGCTGCGTAACGCGAGCTACCACCCGATCTCGTCGAGGCCCTCCAGCAGCCGATCGACGTCGCTCGCGTCGTTGTACACGTGCAGGGAGGCCCTGACGACGCCCTCCGGATACGGGAGCGAGCGGACGACGACGCCGTACTCCTCTCGGAGGCGCTCGACCGTTTCCTCGGGGTCGTCGACGCGGACCGTCACGAGCCCCGATTCGGGCTCTCGCGGGCTCACCAGCCGTTCCTCTGGCACGCCGTCGACGAACCGGGTCGAGAGTTCGTGGATATGTGACTCGATCGTGTCGAGCCCGACCGATTCGAGGAGTTCGATGGATTCCGAGAGCGCCGCGTACGGTGCGGGGTTGGTCGTCCCGATCTCGAAGCGCGCCGCGCCGCGCTTCAGCTCGTACCCGTCTTCGTCCGAGTCAGCGCCGCCCGAACTTGCGACGCTCCGGTAGCCGATCTGCCCGGGGTGTAACTCGTCGACGACGTCTTCGTTCACGTAGAGGAAGCCGCCGCCCCAGAGGCCGAGCATCCACTTGTGACTCGCCATCGCGACGGCGTCTGCGCCCCACTCGCTCACGTCGAATTCGCACTGGCCCGGGACTTGGACGGCGTCGACGAGCACGCGCGCTCCGGCGTCGTGGGCCTCCTCGACCAGTTGCGTCACCGGGAGGTGCGTCCCGTAGTTCCACGTCAACGCGCTCAGACAGACGAGTTTCGCGTCCGCGACGGCGTCGCGGTACGCGTCGCGATCGATCCGACCTTCGATCGTGGGCGCGACGCGCACCTCGCAGTCCTGCCGTTCGAGCCGCTCCCACGGGAGGATACCGGCCGGGTGTTCGAGATCGGTCCGGACGATCACGTCGCCGGGTTCCCACTCTAACGCGCAGGCGATCCGGTTGATGCCGTCGGTCGTGCTCTGCGTCAGCGCGATCTCGTCGGCGTCGGCACCGACGAACGAGGCGGCGTCCGCTCTCGCGTCCTCGTAGACGCCGAACGCGTACGGGTACGGCCCCGGATCGGCCGCGGACTCCCACTCGTGCGCTTCGATCGTCTCCTGTGCCCGCTCGACGACCGGCCGCGGGCTCGGTCCGCTCGCACCGGTGTTCAGATACCTCGTCTCATCGAAAATCGGGACCGACTCCCGAACCTCGGCTGGCGTCGTCATCGCGGTGGACATCTCGTCGTCGACACTTAGTCTGTTGGACGGCAATTTGGTCGAGATACTTCGGTTACCGGTGTGTGGACCGTCAGTCGCTTTGGTGGATACGTCGGTACGGCGTCTCTACAGTAGCGTTTGGAAGTCTTCACTCATCGATCGAATGCGGTCGTACGGTCGGGTGAGCAATCAGTTAACGCTACGATACCCGACCCCGTGCGCTCTGCTATCACGCAGACGAGACGCTTATATTCGACGCGTGCGGCTGTATACCCGTGTTCGTCGGCCACGCGCTGCTCGCGTTCGCCCTCGCGGTCCTGTTCGCAGAGTGGCGAGGCTGGCCGGCACGGAACGCGCTGTTTCTGGGCATCGTGACCGGGCTGTTCGCGGCGTTACCCGACATCGACGTCGTCTACGCGCTGGCCGCGATCGACGGCGGACGGTTCCTCGGCGGCGGCTCCGTCGACCCCGAGGTGTTCTGGAGCGCCGCCAACGCGGTCCATCGGTCGATGACGCACTCGCTTCTCGTCGCTGCGGTCGCCGGTCCCGCGGCCGGTCTCTGGGCTGTTCGGCACGCCCCGCCTCGGAGGAAATGGCTCGCTCGGACGGGGGCCGTGACGCTGCTGCTCGGTCTGGTCGCGGTCGCGACGGCCGTCAGCGGACCGCTGGGGACGCTCGTGATGGGCGCGTTCGTCGTGGGCGGTGCCGCGCTCGCCACGCTCGCGGCGCGTCGGACCCCGCTGTCTCCTCGCCAGATCGCGCTCGCCGCCACTGCGGGGCTCCTCACGCATCCGTGGGGCGATCTCGTGACTGGCGAGCCGCCGCGGCTGCTGTATCCGCTGCAGTTCACCGTGTTCGACGGCCGGGTCGCGTTACACCCCGATCCGACGATCCACCTCCTCGGCGCGTTCGCGCTCGAACTGGCGGTCGTCTGGCTCGCCGTGTTGGCCGTTGTGCGACTCACTGACCGTTCCGTTCGGCTCTTTTCGGATCGGACCGCTGCATTGGGCGCGACGTACGGGGCCGCGGCGATCGTTCTCGCGCCGCCGACGCTCGACGTGTCGTATCACTTCGTGTTCTCGATCCTCGCTGTCGGCTCCGTCTGCGGCGTCCTCGCGTGGTACCGATCGATGCCGCCGCTCTACGCGGTGATCGGCACCGACAGGTTCGACCCGCGAGCGTTCCGGCCCGATCTCGCGTTCGTCGCGATCGCGCTCGCCGGGACCACCGTCGCGCTCGTGGGGTACGCCGTCGTGTACGTCGCGCTAGTCGCCTAATCGATGTCGTCGATACTCTCGGCTCTCCCCGTTGGTTCCCGAAAAATGTCCGTCGGACGGCGGTCGACGTTCGCTCGTGTACCCCTACCCGCGCGCCCGTCGACGCGTTCGTCCGCGACCGTATCCAGATTATTATACGAATTCAGTAAAAGTCTTGTGTAAGTGAACGGTCGATGTACAAGTTCGTGGATATCTATCCAGATCCGCGTGAGGATCTGCCCGCTTTTTCGGCCGCTTCTTTCCCCCGAGTAGCCGGCGGTCCCCGTCCCCGACTCTCCGCTGTCGACGCTTCATCACTCGCTGACGGTTCTTCGGATTCTGTCGTTTCCTCGTCAGTCTGTTCTTCGGATTCTGTCGTTTCTTCGTCATTCGCTTCCGACGTTTCCTCCTCCGAACTGTCGTCTTCTTCCGTTTCTCTCTCCTCTGGCGTCGCTGTGGCGGTCGTCTGCGTCGGTGTCTCCGTCTCGTCGTCCGCTGCACTCGGGTCGCTCCGTTCGACCTCCACGGGAGGTCCGGTATCAGGGGACGGCGGTTCGGTAGTTGGCGGTTCGGTCGTCGACTGGGTCGCTGTCTGTGGTTCAGTTGTGGGTGTTTCGGTCGCTGTCGGAGGCTCCGTAGTTGGTGACGCCGTAGCTGGTGATGTCGTAGTCGGCGATTCCGTAGTCTGTGCTCCTGTCGTCGCTTGTTCGGTCGCTGTGGTTACCGCTGTCGTCTGCGGCTCGGCTGTGATCGATTCTGTTGTTCCCGACGCCTCCGTCGATCCGGGCTCCGCGGTCGATGGTGTCTCGGTTTCGGCCGCCGCCGTTGTGGTTTGTTGGGGAGTCGAAGCCGTCGTCGATTCGTCGGTCGGATCGGCCGTCGTCTCCCCATCCGTGGACGCCTCTATGGCCGCAGCCAGATCCGACTCGTCCTCGTCTGTGGGGGTTTCATCAGCTGATTCGGTCGGTTCGTCGATGGCTGTCGGGTTTTCAGCGGGTGGCTCCGTCGGCTCGTCGGTGGCCGTGGGTGTCTCGTCCGGTGGCTCTGTCGACGCGTCGGCGGTCGTCGGCGTCTCCGCGGACGTCGAGTTCGAGTCCTCGGTGCTGGGTGTCTCTGCTGTCGTCGCTGTGGGTTCGTCGGTGGCCATCGTGGGTTCGTTAGTGGTCGTGGCGGTTTCATCCGCGGTTGCCGTCGGTTCGTCAGTGACCGTGGCGGTTTCGTCAGCGGTCGTCGTCGGTTCGGTAGTGGTCGTCGCTTCCGTGTCCGCTCCCGACGTAGACGACCCGCTCTGAGCTACCTCGATGGGGGCGTAGGTGCCGTCCTCGGTGAGTTCGGCGGTGATTTCCCCGCCCGTGGCCTCGAACGTCTCCACTGGGTCCCACTCGCTCCCGTCGTAGCGCCACAGTTCGATCTGATCCCCGCTGACGCCGTCGTCGTACTGGAGGGTCACGGTTGCGCTCTCGACGTCGACGACCTCGACGCCGTCACCGACGGCCTGCGCGTCGGCGGGCAGCCCCGGAAGCGACTCCCGATCGACGGTCTCGATTGCGAGCGCCTCGTCGGTGAACTCGAACCCCGCGTTGTCGCCGATCGTCAACTCCGAGGCGGATAGGGCCGGTTGGGCGAAATCGACACGAGCGTCCAACTCCCTGCCGTCGTTATCGCGGACGACGACGTCTTCGAGTTCGCCGCCGTCGGCAGCTCGGATTCCCGCTCCGCCGTTCCGTTCGACAGTCGTGTCTCGAATGACGTTCGAGCGACCGCTGTCTCTGTCTATTTCGATCCCGTGATCTCCGTTGTCCGCGACGGTGGACTCGGAGATGGTGTTACGGAACACGTCCGTCCCCGTTCGGATTCCGTGGTCCGCATTGCCCGTCGCCGTCACCCGGACGAACTCACTGTCGCCGACGCTGTCCCATATCCACAGTCCTGACCGTCCGTTCTCGGCTGCGGTCACGTCCTCGAACCGCACGTCGTTCGTCTCCCAGAGCGTGATTCCGTTGTATCCGTTCCCGGTGGCGCTCGCGTCCTCGAGCACCGAGCCGGAGGCGTCCACGAAGAAGATTCCCCCCCACTCGTTTTCGCTCGACTCGACGTTCGAGAGCGTCGCAGCCACCGGATACGCATTATTGAAGTCTCCGATTTCGATGCCCGTCTCCCAGTTCGTGGCACTGACGTCGCGGATCGTGACGTTCTCGATGGTGGCCCTGCCCCGGGTAGCCACTTGGAGCCCGACGCTGTCGTTGACGCGCTCGCCGTCGATCGAGTGGCCGTCACCGGTCAGTTCGACGTCGCTCGAACTGATCAAGACACAGGTCCCCGACGTCCCGCTCTGAATGTCGGTCGTCAGCGCGTAAGCGCCCGGCTCGTCGATGACGGTACAGGAGTCGATCGCTCGGGCCCCATCGGTGGGCGTGTCTGTTTCCGAGTCGTCGTCTCTATCGTCCCTGTCGTCGCGGTCATCGCTCCGATCTCGATCTCTCCCGTCGCTGTTGTCTCTGTCGTCACGATCCCCACGATCCCCACGATCGTCTCTATCACCGCGATCGTCGCGGTCGCGACTGTCTCTGCCATCTCTGTCGTCGCGGCCGTCTCCGTCTCCGCTATCACGATCTCGCTCGTCACGGTCGCGGTCGTCGCTCCTGTCCCGACCGCGGTCGTCTCCGTCGTCCCGCTCGCCATCGCCGCCGCCCGATCCTCTGTCGTCTTTCGTCTCCTGACAGCTCCCGGCGACGAGATATACTGCACCGCCGTCGGGTGCTCCGCTGTCGGAGAACGGTGCTCCGACGAGGACGTCCGTCGCGCCGTCGCCCGTCGCGTCCGAGACGCTCGTGACCGCCCACCCGGCGCGATCGAACGCCGCTGCACCGTCGATTCGCACGTCGTCACCGTCCAGTTGCCGCTCGCCGTCGAGACCGCCGACGACGTAGGCGGATCCCGATTCGGTGGCCCCGTTGTTACTGAAGGGGGCTCCGACCACGAGATCGTCGTGGCGGGTACAGCGGAGTTGGGTGTCGCCGGCGACGCTCCAGCCCGCCCGGTCGCCCGCGGTCTCGCCCGTCACCGTCGCTTCGGCTCCCGAGAGCGACGTCCGCCGATCGCGCTCGTCGGCGTCGAGGCCGTCGAATTCACCGGATTCGATGACGTAGACCGCGCCGGCGTCGGTCGCGGCGGCGTCGCTGAACGGTGCGCCGATCGCGATGTCGGGACCTCGATTCCCGGCTGAGCTCCCCCTTTCTCTCTCCACAACCTGTCCCACGGGTTCGAGGGAGAACCCGGCGGCGTCACCCGCCGCGACGCCTTCGAGCGTTTGTCCGGTGTCGACTGAGACGACGCCGCTGTCGTCTGCACCGCCGCTCCCAGCGTCGGCAGCGGTCCCTCCGTCCGAGGTCGCCGAGAGTACGTAGACCGCGCCGGCGTCGACCCCGTTGCTGTCGTTGAACGGCGCACCGACGAGCACCTCTCGGTCGCCGTCCGCGGTGACGTCGGCTGCGGCGACCGACCAGCCCGCACGGTCGCCACCGCTGACGCCCGCGTAGGTGCTGTTCGCTCCCTCATCGAGACGATGTCTCCCCGGCGCGATTCGCTCGATCAGGTAGGCGGCACCCGATTCGCTCCCGTTCGGTGTCGCATAGGGTGCGCCGATCACCAGCGCGTCGGTCCCCGTTCCGCTTCGCGCTCCCGAGTCGGACGCGGTCCCCTCGCGTCGACGATCGTTCGAGACCGCGACGGCGTATCCGGCCCGGTCGCCGTCGCCGACGCCGTAGTAGGTGGCGTACGCCTCGCTCGATACGTCCATCTCCCCGCCGGACAGGTCCTCGCCGCGGACGACGTAGACGACGCCTTCCGTCGCGTTGTCGCTGTTGCTCCGGGCATCGAACGGCGCGCCGATCACGATGTCGGCGCGATCGTCCGCGGTCAGGTTCCCGATCGCGACCGACCAGCCGACGCCGTCGCCCCTGCCGCCGGTGAACGTGACGTCCGCGTCGTCGACGTCGATCGTTTCCCCCTCGATCGGGCCGTAAAACAAGTAGACTGTAGTCGGCTCCGAACGGACGGTCGCCGTCTCCGGATCGACGCCGTTCGTGGCGGCCGGGGCGGCGATGAGAAGGTCCTGATATCCGTCACCGTTGACGTCTCCGGTGGCGATGTCGTAGCCTGCAGTCCCGTTCGCCGTCACTCCCCGAACCGTCGCGTTGACTCCGTGGAAGTCAGCTCCTCCGTTCGCTACCGCGGCTCGGTCGGAGCCGCCCGTCTGATCGGCCCCGCCGGTCAGCGAACTCACGTTCTGCTCGTTCAGGTTCGGATCGGCGAGAATCGACTCGCCGGGTCCGTCGTCGACGACGAACTCGCTCACGGCGACGACCGCGCCCCCCAACACGACGAACGTCACGAGTACGAATACCAGTGGAAGGCCCTCCTGTAACACGCTGCGGTCCATACACCGACGCGTCTGCGGACCCGCTTTGTTATCCAACGACCGGAAAACCAAAACGAAAACTTACCGTAACCATCGGTACGTGAGTGGCAGTAATTGGCCGGCACGACTGGGCTCGTGTCCGTTCCGGACGGACGTACGGGCGGTCGTCACCGCAGTCGACGTATTCGTACGTTCTATCGAATGCGACCGCGATTCAGTACGCCGACCCGACGATCTCGTCGTCGAGATCGTCGAACTGCGAGAGGTACGCGCGGCGCTCCGCGCGGAGATCACCGTGGGCGTCCCCGAAGTCGTCGACGTGATCTTCGACCGCGAACTCGTCGATGTCGACGCCGGGGATCGTCGCGGGCACTGTCAGACCGATCGAATCGTCTTCGGTCCACTCGACGCTCCCGCGGGCGGTGCCCTCCAAGATCGCGACGGTCTCTTCGACGCCGACGTCGACGGGATTGTCGGTCCCGACGACGCCGGTGTTGATGACGAAGCAGTCGAGATCGAGGTCGTCGATCAGCTCGCGGAAGCGGTTCCCCTCCTCGCCTTTCGAGCCGACGATGAACGGGTTCGTGCCGACGACGCGAATCGATTCGCCGATGCGGGATGGGTCGCCGGCGCTCGTTTCGACGGACTCCCCGAGCATGAACGCCGCGGCCGCCTGCGTCTTCGTCAGCTTCGCGATCGGCGGCATCAGCGGGTTCCGCGTGATGAAGAACACCTGATCGACCCGCGGCAGATCGATCTCCTTGGCCGAGCTTTCGAGGTGATCGCGGCGGATCACCGCCCGCGCGTTCCGGCCGTATCGGGGTTCGTCGAAATGAACGGCCCCGTCGTCGTTGACAGGGCGGGACGCTGTCCCGCTTGCGGACGGCGGGCGTCGCTCACCGTCGACGGCGACGTTTTCGAGGACGGCCCCGGCGTCGGTGGCGGCGTCGTACAGTTCAGGCTGTTCGTCGGCGTCCAGTCCGAGCGTCTTGATGTAGAGGCCGCCGCCCTCGCTGCCCGCGACGGTCCCCGACGGCAGCAGCGCGCAGACGTCGTCTTGGAGCATCTCCGCGCCCTCGGGTTCGTCCAACCAGAGGCCGTGACTGGTCAGCGTCGACTTGCCCGTGCCGGACAGTCCCAAGAAGAGTTGGCCGACCTCACGGGGGCCGTCCTCATCGTCGAGCGTGACCCGCTTGCTCCCCGCGTGGAGTCCGAGGCCGCCCGCCTGCTTCGCGCGGTACATATACAGCCGGAGGAACGACTTCTTCGCCTCGCCGGTGTAGTCGCTGCCGAGGACGGCCGTGAGTCCTTCGTCCGGGAGGATGCGGATCGTCGGCTCGTCGGTGGCGTCCGGAAGCTGGACCGTGACGAAATCCGGCTCCACTGTGTGGGGCGGGTCGGCGATCCCATCGACCGGGTCGGAATGCGCCGAGCCGTCGGTTCCATCGACCGGATCGAGGAGCTTCGCCCACGCGAGCGCGATGCGACCGTACTTCTTCGGAAGAAACAGCCGGCACACGGCGGACACGCTCTCGTGACGCCCCACCCTTCGGTCGACGCAGAGCACGTCGTTTTCGGGGTCGTTCACCCACTCGAGCGCCGTCTCGAAGGTGTCGAAGTCGTCGTCACCGAAGGGTACGTCCACAGCGTTCGAGGTTCGGTCCGCACTTCTGGAGCGGTAGTCGCTCACGTACGACGGCGCGCCGAACGCGGTGGTCGTCTCCATCTCAGAGGAGTACCCGCGGAGTTCGGCATCTGACGGGTTGTACGTGATGTGGTCCGCTGTCGTCGGATCGGGGAAGTCCTCGACTGCCGGCCAGCGGGTCGCGTTTGCCATCTCGGTCGACTGTCGACGATTCCGACGGTTAAGCTTGCTGGAAAACTCCTCTTATTATCACAATCAATCTGGAAATTGATGGTTTCTCGATCGTTGAAACTGCCGATTTGACGTGCTGTGGTAGCAGTTACCGCAATTGGTATGCGATGATTAATCTATAGTGAAACTATCAATCTACGATACGTATTGCAGACGGCCGCGAGGGCCGCGTTGCACGGCGGCTCCCGACTACCGGCGGTTCACGTACCGGCGACACCGGTCGTCACCGATAGTGTGCCGTCGATCACTCCCGAGCGTCGTCGATCGCTCCGCGGAACGCCTCGGCCCGTTCGGTCAGCGCTTCGTAGTCCTCGTTGGCAACGGCCTCGCCGTCGACCAGCCCGCTCCCGACGCCGACAGCGTCGGCCCCGGCCCCGACGAAGGCCTCGACGTTGTCGAGCGAGACGCCGCCGGTCGGGACGAGCGGGAGCTGATCGAGCGGTCCCTTGATGCTCCGCAGGTGCCCGGGACCGAGCGTCGACGCGGGGAATATCTTCAGCACGTCCGCGCCCGCTTCGTACGCGTTCACGGCTTCTGTCGGGGTCATCACGCCCGGCGCGACGACGGCCCCGTAGCGGTTGCACGTCCGGACGACCTCCTCGTCGAAGTTCGGAGTGACGACGAACGACGCCCCGGCGCGGAGCGCCGCCCCGGCGGTGTCGCTATCGAGGACGGTCCCAGCGCCGACGAGCGCCTCGGAACGGTCGAACGTCTCTCGCAGGCGTGCGATCGTGTCGAGCGCACCGTCGGTGTCGGCTGTCACCTCGATCACGTCGACGCCGCCCGCGACGAGCGCGTCGGCGACATCGACCGTTTTTTCGGCGGGAACCCCGCGGAGGATGCCGACGATTCCAGTGTCGAAAAGCCGCTCCAGATCCGTGTGTCGATTCCGACTCATACGCTCTCTGTGTCGGGAATCGCAAATAAAGCCCCCGGCGAACGGATTCGAGACGCACAATGCAGTTCGCTATCAGTACACAACACTGGTACACAAGAATCCGTTCGCTAGTAGTGAACGCTCCGATCAGTCGGTCAGGTCGAGTTCGATTGCGAATGGCTCGATACGGCCGTCTCGCTGCTCGGCGAGGCCGGGATCGACGTGGTACTCTGCACCCCGACAGCGACGCCGCCGAAGTGGCTGATCGACGAGTACCCCGAGATCCTCCAGGTCGAACCCGACGGAACGCCCCGCGACTTCGGCAGTCGTCGTCACTACTGCTTCAACTCCGATGTGTACCGAGAGGAGACCGAGCGAATCGCCCGGGAGATGACCGAGCGGTACGCCGACGTCGACGCCGTCGTCGGCTGGCAGACCGACAACGAGTACGGCTGTCACGAGACCGTCCGCTGCTACTGCGAGGACTGCGCGAGCGCCTTCCGCGAGTGGTGTTCTATCGACAGGGCGTCGTCGTTCCCGACGTGCCACTCGGCATCGTCGGCTACCACCTCTCTTCCACCGAAACTGCTTCACGGGCCGGCATCGACTATCCATTCGAACGAATGACTGACGCCACCGCTCCGTCGCTGCCCGCCGGGACGCGGCTCGGCCGGACCGCACTCCGCGTAAACGACCTCGAATCGATGATCGACTTTTATCGAACTGTCGTCGGCCTCGCGGTCATCGAGCGGATCGACGACGGCGCGACGCTCGGCGTCGACGACGTGCCGCTTCTCGTCCTGCGAGAAGACGCCGACGCGCCGAAACGGGGTCGCGAACAGGCCGGACTGTTCCACAACGCGTTCCTCTTTCCCTCCCATGCCGCGCTGGGTGCCGCACTCGAACGCGTCCGAGAGCGCTGGACGCTCGACGGCGCGTCCGACCACCGGGTGAGCGAGGCGCTGTACCTCTCGGACCCGGAGGGAAACGGCGTCGAACTCTACCGCGACCGACCGCGCGCGGCGTGGCCGACCACGGCCGACGGCGGCGTCGAGATGCCGACGCTCCCGCTGGATCTCGACGATGTCGCCGCCGAGTCAGACGGCACGTCACCGGCCCCCGCGGGGACGACGCTCGGACACGTCCACCTCGAGGTGAGCTCGGTCCCGACCGCTCGCGAGTTCTACGTCCGGACGCTCGGGTTCGACGTGCAGATGGATGTCGGCTCCGCGCTGTTCGTCTCCGCGGGCGGCTACCACCACCACCTCGGACTCAACGCGTGGAACCGGCGCTCCGAACCCGCGGGCGGCCGCGGTCTCGACTGGTTCGAGGTCGTTCTTCCGAGCGCCGATGCCGTACACGCGGTTCGAAGCCGCCTCGAAAACACCGGCGTCGCCGTCGCCGAGCGCGACGTCGCTGACTGCGACGCGACTGACCGCGATGTCGACGTCGCTGACACCGACTCAGTCACCGGCATCGAATTCGTCGACCCGGACGGGATCGGGATCCGACTGCGGTCAGCGTCCGTCTACTGACGGGCGCTCACTCCCTGTCCACTTTTTCCGTCGCGCCGATCGCGTTCCCGAGCTGTCGGGTCGCGCTCGGCCGGGTCGCCGTGGCCGCCGCCGCCCGGCGTCAGGATCGAGACGGTCGTTCCCGATTCGACGTCGACGGACGCCTTCGAGGGGACCGGTTCGCCGTCGACGAGGTTCTCGCCGGTCGCGCCGTCGCCGCCGCCGTCGACCCCCGCGGGAGCGGTCCGGCGGCGCTCGGTGATCAGCGACACCGTCGCGTCGGTCTCGACGGTGACGGTCCGTTCGATCCCAAGTCCGCCGCGGAACCGCCCGTCGCCGCCGCTGTCGGGGCGGAGCCCGTACCGCTCGACGCGGAGCGGGTACGCGGTCTCCAGCGCCTCGACCGGCGTGTTGAGCGTGTTAGTCATCCCCACTTGGACGCCGTCCATCCCGTCTCTGTCCGAGCGGGCACCGAATCCGCCGCCGATGGTCTCGTAGTAGGTGAACTCCCCACGCCTGTCGCCGATGATGAGGTTGTTCATCGTACCCTGTCCGCCGGCGGGGATCTCCGCGGGAACCGCCTCCGCCAGCGCCGCCAGCGTGACGTCCATCACCCGCTGGCTGGTCTCGACGTTCCCGCCGACGACCGCCGCCGGGGGCGTGGGGTTGAGCACTGAACCCTCGGGTGCCGACACCGACACCGGCTCGTAGCAGCCGTGGTTCGGCGGTATCTCCGGGTTGGTAACCGCGCGAACGACGAAGTACACCGCGCTCTTGGCGACCGACAGCGGCGCGTTCAGGTTGCCCGCCACCTGCTCGGCAGTCCCGGCGAAGTCGACGTCGATTGTCGCGCCGTCGATCGTGACCGCCACCTCGATCGGGATGTCCTCGTCGGTCACGCCGTCGCCTTCGAGGACGTCGTGGGCGCGGTAGGTGCCGTTCGGGAGGTCGGTCAACTCGGCCTCGACGCGCTCGCGAGAGTAGTCGATGACGGCGTCGAACGCGTCGAGCAGTCGCGCGCCGTGTTCGTCCAGTAGTTCGCCGACGCGTTCCTCTGCCCGCGCGTTGGCCGCGCGCTGGGCACGGAGGTCGGCCTTCCGCTCGTCCGGCGTGCGGACGTTCGCGCGGATCAGTTCGTGCACCGCCTCGTTCGGCTCGCCGCCGTCGACGAGTCGGACCGCCGGCAGTCTGAGGCCTTCCTCATATATCTCCCGCGCTCCGGGTGGCATACTCCCGGGTGACCCGCCGCCGACGTCGGCGTGGTGCGCTCTCGACACGGCGAAGCCGATCACCTCGTCGTCGGGCGCGATGGGCGAGACGAGCGTGATGTCGGGGAGGTGCGTCCCGCCCGCAAAGGGGTCGTTGACGACGAAGACGTCCCCGGGCTTCGGCTCTTTCTCCAAGACGACCTCGACGGCGTCGGGCATCGCGCCGAGGTGGACCGGGATGTGCTCGGCCTGCGCGATCATCCGCCCCGACGCGTCGAAGAGCGCGGTCGAACAGTCCTGCCGCTCCTTGATGTTCGGCGAGTAGGCCCCGCGAATGAGCACGTGCCCCATCTCGGTGGCGACACTCTCCAGTTGGTTTCTGAGTATCTCCAGCGTTACCGGGTCGATCACCCCGTCGGACGTGCGAGATTCGTCGCTCATTCTCCGTTCACCTCCGCGATTAACGCGCCGTCGTCGCGCACCTGCAGGTCCCACGCGGGCGGGACGACGACGGTGCTCTCCTCTCCCTCGACGATCGCCGGGCCCTCGACGGTCCCCCCGGCGGCCAACTGCTCTCGCTCGTGGACCGGCGTCTCGTGGCTTCCGTCTGTAAACGTCGCCTCACGGGTTCCCTTCCGCGCGTCTCCACCGCCCGCGTATTCGATCTCCGGCGGGCTCCGGGAGACAGTCGCCGTCACGCGGCAGTTGACGAGGTGGATCGGTTCGTCCGTCTGATAGCCGTACGCGGCCTCGTGAGCGTCGGCGAAGCGTGTTCTCACCTCGTCGGCGTCGAACGGCGTATCGATCTCGACCGTGAGCTCGAAGCTCTGGCCGGCGTATCTGAGATCCGCCGAGTGCGTCACGGTCGCCCCGTCCCGGTCGCTGACCTCCGAGAGCAATCCCTCGGCCAGTTCCTCGTACACCCCGTCGACGTCGTCGGAACCGGCCTCGTCGAGGGGACGCTGGTACGTCCGGACCGCGTCTCGCTTCTCATCGGCTGCGAGGAGGCCGAAGGCGGACAACACGCCCGAGGCGCGCGGGACGAGCACCCGATCCATATCGAGGTCGTCCGCGATCGAGACGGCGTGCATCGGCCCCGCACCGCCGAACGCGACGAGCCCGAACGTCCGCGGGTCGATGCCGCGCTCGACGGTCACCGCGCGGATCGCCCGCGTCATATTCGCGTTCGCGACGCGATACACCCCGCGGGCGGCGTCGAGCGGGCCGTCCATTCCCGCCTCGTCGGCGAGACCGGTGAGGGCTTCGTAGGCGGCCGCGGCGTCGAGGGATAGCTCGCCGCCGAGGCTGGTGCGTTCCCCGATATAGCCCAAGACGAGGTTCGCGTCCGTGACGGTCGGTTCGGTGCCGCCGTTGCCGTAGCAGGCCGGTCCCGGATCCGCTCCGGCCGATTTCGGGCCGATTCGGAGCGCGCCGCCGGAGTCGACCCACGCGATCGACCCGCCGCCCGCGCCGACCGTCTCGATGTCGACCATCGGCGTCCGGATCGGCCGGCCGTTGATGACGCCCTCGGTCGTCCGCTCGGCCTCGCCATCGCGGATGAGGCTCACGTCGCTGGAGGTCCCGCCCATATCGAAGGTGACGAGGCCCTCACCCTCCTCGCCCGCCATCGCGCTCGCGCCCACGACGCCCGCGGCAGGTCCGGAGAGGACCGTCGAGACGGCGTTTTCTCTGACCGTGTCGGCGTCGGAAATGCCGCCGTTCGCCTGCATAATCTGCGGCCGTGGGATCCCGGCCTCGCTCGCGCGCTCGGTGAGGTGGCCGACGTACCGGTCGATCGCCGGGCGGACGTACGCGTCGACGACCGTCGTCGAGGTCCGCTCGTACTCGCGAAACTCCGCGAGCACTTCGTGAGACGCCGACACCGGTATTTCGAGTTCCCCTCGCAGCGTGCTCGCGACGCGCCTCTCGTTCTCCGGGTGGGCGTACGCGTGCAGCAGCGAAACGGCGACGGCCTCCGCGTCGGCGTCTCGGATCTCGTCGGCGATCGCCCGCACTTCCGCTTCGTCGACCGACTGTTCGATCCCGTCGACGGTCGCCCGCTCGGACACCTCGAAGCGGCGGCGGCGCGGAACGAGCGGGGTGCGCTTCTCGGCGTCGAGATCGTACAGCGACGGTCGGTCCTGTCGCCCGATTTCGAGGACGTCGCGGAAGCCAGCGGTGGTGACGAGCGCTGTCCTCGCGCCCGCGTCCTCCAAGAGCGCGTTGACGGAGACGGTCATCGCGTGGGAGAACCCCGTCAGCGTCTCGGGTTCGATCCCGGCCTCCTCACAGGCCTTCTCGATCCCGGCCAGCACGCCCTCGCTTTGGTCCTCGGTGCTCGGGACTTTCGCGGTCACGAGTTCGCCGTCGCACAACAGCGTGACGTCGGTGAACGTGCCGCCGACGTCGACGCCGATCGGTCTCCGGCCCATTCAGGACACCCTCGATACGGCTCCTGTCCCGCTCTCGACTGTGGTACGCACGGATCTGCTCGTCTTTCGGCTCCCGTCACCGCGAAGATCGTCGCTGGACAGCATATTCCGGCTACGCGACATAGTCGGTGTCGCTTCCGGACTGACTTATAATGAGTTGTCGGGGCAGGACCGCTAATCGAGCGTTCGGGGCCTTCGGTGTACGACCGATCTCTGCGGTTGTGACTCAGCTCGAACCATCCCCTCTGCCATAAACTTAGATATTCAGTATATGTCTAAGATTAAATATCAATCAGTTAAAGAACTAGTTGCATAAACGAGATGACCGAAAGAAAAATAACGCCAGTTAAAGCGAGTAATACATCAACGTGATGATGAATCAAAGATCTACAGTAGTACTTATCGTTGATAGTAGTAGAATAATATCTAAAAATTGATTAGTATTGTGATCCTACATAATGGTTCCACCGGCGTCACGAAACCGAACACGGCTGGGGAGCGATACGACCACATACAGTTGTGTTTGGGCAGGACGTAACCCCGACCGCCCGAGGCGAGAGAGACCACCGACCAAAGGATAACAGATGTACTTGTGTTATCCTCCTCGTCGGTTGAACGGTTCCGGAGGGCGACAGGGACGGTTCACGTGCTAGCGAGATCAACTTCTACCGATTTCGTCGTACTGAGCACCTGTCCGGTAATGTCCTCCTCTAGGTATCGACCGTTTAGCCGGCTGACAGGCCCGATCACCCCGAGCGCGGTCGATCGGTCGTCGTCTGCGAGTGAGATCGGCGCAGCGACGCCCACCACGCCCTCGTAGTGTTCACCTCTGCAGAACGCTATGCCGTCATCACGGATCCGCCTGATCTCGGCGAGGAGTTCGTCGCTGTCAGTGGTGGTCGCATCGGTGAACGAGGTCAACTCGGAGCTCGAAAGCACTGACTCGAGGTCCTCGTCTGACAGCAATGATAGGAGGCACTTCCCCGGTGCGTTAGCGTGTAGCGGCAACGCTTCGCCGAGTATGAACGGCGCAGTCCACTCGGCGTCGCCGTCGGCGATGTATATCGGAATCGCCGCCTCGTTCTCTCTGAGGAACAACGTGGCTGTCTCCCCCGTTGCGGCCGCTAAATTGTCCACGGCTTCCTTTGCTTTCCGATAGATCGGCACGTTTCTCCGAACCTCTTCTCCGAGTGAAAGCAGCCGTAACGACGGCTCGTATCGCGTTCCCCGCTTCGTTACGAGGGCGTGCGCTCGAAGCGTCGCGAGATGGTTGTGCGCGACGCTCTTGGCGACGTTTGCCTCTCGGGATACGGCCGTTACTCCTTTGGCGTCAGGCGATTCGATAAGTGTTCGTAGGATTCGCAGTGACGTCCCAGTCGCCTCGACAGCGTACTTCGGTGTGTCAGTCATTCCGACTTCGAATTACGGCCGATCGACAAAAGTGTGTTCATTAGAGCAGAACACTTGGCTCACAACACGGCCGCGACCGCCCACCATAATCTATCACGGTCGTTAACACTCTACTATTTCTCACTACGCTTCTAGGCGAAATATAATTATTCATCTCTGAAGAACATCGCGTGTCCAACTGCCTACACCGTGCGGTGCTGGGGGTGAGTATCGATCTATGACACCGAGAGATTGCCTGATACGACCGACGACACCGGCGTTTACGAACAGCGTTCGATGCGCGACTATCGTGGGGTTCAGGACGATGCCGTCGTTCGCTGGACTCGAACAGGTGAACCGACGGAACGGTTCATTCCGAACTCGGCACAACGACGTGTTTCAACCCCTCGGTGTTCTCCATCCGCTCAAACGTCTCGGGGAGGTCATCGAGTCCGACGTGGTCGGTGATCAGTGGGTCCGTCGCTATCCGATCGTGTTCGAGCAGCGTCACCGCCCGCTCGAAGTCTTCGGTTGTGAGCGAATACGATCCCCGATAGCCTACCTCGTCGAAGAACACGTCGAACGGACTGACGTCTATCCGCGCGTCTTCTTTGGGCACACCGAAGATGAGGGTCGAGCCGCCCTTCGCGGTCACAGCGTTCGCCTGCTCGATCGTCGGCACGAGACCGATCGCCTCCACGCCGACGTCGACGGGGCCGTTCGCGGCCCGTTTGATCGCCGAAACCGGATCCGAAACGGCGTCGGGATCGACGGTCGCGTCAGCGCCGAGATCGGCGGCGAGTGCCCGGCGATCGTCGTCGAGTTCGGAGACGACGATCGGAGCGGCACCGACGTTGCGGAACGCCTGTAGCAGGAGCAGTCCGATCGGGCCCGCGCCGATGATCGCGACGCCGTCTCCCGGCGCGCAGTCGACCTTTGAGACACCGTGAAGCCCACATGCCAACGGTTCCGCCAGCGAGGCTTGCGTGAACGACATCGTTCCGATGTCTTCGACGTTCGTGTGTGGGACACGTACGTACTCCGCGAACGCGCCGTCGAGGACGGTGTCGGCGGCACCACCGATACTCGTGTTGTTCTCACAGAGATGCGTCTCGCCGTGTTTACAGTACGAACAGGCGTTGCAAGGGACCGTCGGATTGATCGCCACCCGATCTCCGGAGTCGTATCTCTCGACTGCGCTCCCGACATCGACAACCGTCCCCGCGCTCTCGTGGCCCGGAACCATCGGCGTCTCGACGTCGAACGTCCCGTGGTACATGTGGTAGTCGGTCATACAGACCCCACACGCACCGATTCGAACCACTACCTCGTCGTCGGCCGGCGTCGGTCGCTCGCGCTCTTGCACGTCGATCGAACCGACGTCCGTCAATGCCGCCGCCCGCATCAGTCGCTCGACTCCGTATCGCAGCCTGTTACCGTCACGATTCTGATCGCATCTCGTGTCGAGTCTCGTCGTCTCATTGTGTTCCACTCGGTTGTGGTCGGTGCCATCGGTCATTTCGGGGCCGCCCCGCAGGCCTGTGGCTCCGACAGTTCCGCTACGTATGTGTATCGGCAACTCATATTAAAATGTTTCCACAAAACGGGTCTGGGGAGCGTTGGTTGTTCGGGCGAGCGCGTGCGAAGCGCCTATATAAGATATATTATTGATAGATAGATTTATTACTGATGGTTTATTCGTGAGGAATGAGGCTGACAACGATGACGAGCCAACGCAATCGAAAGAGGCGTAATTTTCTCAAAGCAGCGGGCGTGGGTCTACTCGGCGGGCTCGCCGGCTGCACGCGAGGCGGCGACAGCGGCGGTGGAACTGGGACGGGAGATAGCAACTCGGGAGACGGTGGAGGCGACTCCGGCGGGGATTCCGAGGAACTCGCAATCCCACTGAGCGAGTACGAGAACGCGGACATCGACTGGCGGCAGTTCGAGGGCTCGACGATCAACATCGGAGCCGTCGAGCACGCGTGGGTCGACGCCATCGAACCGGCGGTTCCCGTCTTCGAGGAGTTAACCGGTATCGAGGTCGTCTGGAACGTCCTCCCCGAGCAGGAGTTCCGGACGAAGCGGCTGACCGACGTGAGTACGGGAGCCGGCGAGTGGGACGTGTTCTTCCTCGATCAGGTCGTCAATCAGTTCCGCGAGTCGGGGTGGCTTCAGGCGCTCGACCCCTACTTCGAGGACGACAGTATGTACGACGAGGAGTGGTACGGGATGGACGACCTCTTCGAGGCCACGCGGTGGCAGGCCCACGGTGGCGGGTACAGCGACACGTGGACGGGAATGCCGATCACCGTCGAAGTCCAGACCCAGTTCTACCGATCGGACCTCTACGACGAGTACGATCTCGAAGTCGCCGAGACGCTAGAGGAGTTCCGCGCCAACGCCCAGACGATCCACGAGGAGGAAGACGACATCGTCGGGACCGTCGGTCGCGGCCAGCAGGGCTACGGAATGAACATCTACATCCTCAACACGTTCATCCGGCAGTTCGGTGCCGAGCTCTGGGACAGCTACCCGGGCGACTCCGGACTCGATTCGGAGGGGGCCATCGCCGCGGCGGAGTGGTACGTGAACCTCCTCCAAGACTACGGTCCGGAGGGTGCCTCCAGTCAGGTCTGGTCGGACGTCCTCTCGACGATGCAGTCCGGCGGTGCCGGACACATCGTCTCCGACGCGAACCTGTTTTGGCCCGGTCTTACCGACCCCGAGTCCTCGGACGTGGCCGACCAGATCGCGGTCGCCAAAGCGCCATCGCCGGCCGACGGTGAGTTCTCACCGAACGCGTTCGCGTGGCAGATCGCGACGTCACAGAACGCCGAGAACTCCGAGGAGGCGTTCCTGTTCATGATCTGGGCCTCCTCGGAGCCGACCAACACGTGGATGCACGTGGAGAACGGAGCCGGCTTCTCGGTGCGACAGTCCGTCTGGGAGAACGACGAGTACCGCGACCGCGTCGGCGGAAACTTCGCGGACGTGACGTTGGAGTCGCTACAGGAGGCCGCGCCGGATCCGTTCGACAGCCAGTACCCCGAGTGGGGACAGACCTACTCCGAGGAACTGCAGACAGCGATCGCCGGCTCTCAAAGCGCCGAGGAAGCGATGACCGACGCCGCGTCGGCAGCCGAAGACATCGTCAGCGAGTAAGACGACAGACAGCCTTCAAGACTCCAAATGAGTACACCGACTCAAACCGCATCGCAGGCCCCATCGGGACTGGCGAGGCTCCGGGAGCTGTGGAACGACTACCTCCCGTACTGGTTTATGACGCCGATGGTGCTCGTGATGCTACTGATCACCATCTTCCCCGGAGCGTACGACCTGTATCTGAGCCTCGTCAAGTATCAGCTCACCGACCCGAACACGGTGGGCCAGTTCAACGGGCTTGCGAACTACGAACGGGTGTTCACCAGCGGCGGGGCGATCAACTCCTTCGTGATCACGATCACGTTCGTCGCCGGCGCGTTGGCGTTAGAGACGGGCATCGGGTTCGTCCTCGCCGCGCTCGTGACCGGTGTCAAGTCCGATCGGATGCAGACGTTCTACCGAATCATCTTCATCATCCCGATGGCGGTCGCGCCGGTTTCGCTCGCGACTATCGGACGGATTATGCTGAACACCGAGATCGGGATCATCCCGTATATGATCCAGCAGTTCACGCCGTTCGTCGCTCCGAACTTCCTCAGTGACGTACCGTTGCTGACGGTGATTCTGGTGGACACGTGGAACTGGACCCCGTTTATGTTCATCATCTTCTACGCGGGGATGTCCTCGGTCCCCAAGACGCTGCTCGAAGCATCGCGCGTCGACGGCGCGCCCCTTTGGCGTCGCTACGTCCACGTCATCATTCCGTATATGAAGCCGGTGCTGTTCGTCGCCATCCTGATTCGGCTGATCGACCTGTTCCGAACGTTCGGACTGGTGTTCAGCCTCACGAGCGGCGGCCCCGGGACGGCGACGGAGTTGGTGAGCATCAACATCTTCCAGACCGGGTTCACGTTCGTCGACCTCGGCGGGGCGGCCGCGATCGCCATCGTCTACCTCGTCGGCATCATCGCGCTGTGTAACATCCTGATCATCAAGGTCGGCTTCGAGGGGGTGTGGGACTGATGGCGACCGTCGACGACCCGCGACAGCCCGACAGCCGACTGTCGAAGACGAACCGGGAGCGACTCGTCGCTGTCGGCCGCCACGCCGCGCTGTTGGTCTGGTCGTTCGTGGTCCTCTTCCCGTTCTACTGGATCGTCTCGATGTCGCTAAAGCCACCGAGGGACGCCATCTCGCTGCCGCCGGACTGGATCTTCCTGCCGACGGTGTACAACTACATCCAGTTGCTCCAGCAGTCGAGCTTCGTCAACGCGTTCTTCAACAGCGTGTTTATGGTCAGCGCCTCCGTGATCCTCGTCCTGCTGATCGGGGTCCCGGCGGCGTACGTGCTCTCGCGGTACGATATTCCGAAACAGCGGGACGTCCTCGTGTGGATCCTCTCCTCGCGGATGCTCCCGCCCGTCGCCGTCATCATCCCGTTCTTCGTGATCTTCAGGGCGCTGAACCTCTACGACACGCGGATCGGGATGATCTTTATGTACATCACGATCAACATCTCGTTGGTCGTGTGGGTGATGAAGGCCTTCTTCGACGGCATCCCGGAGACGCTCGAGGAGGCCGCACGCGTCGACGGTGCGACGCAGTTTCAGGCGTTCCGAAAGGTGATCCTGCCGGCGGCCAAGCCCGGCATCTTCTCGGTCGCGATCATCAGCTTCATCTTCGCGTGGATCGAACTGCTGTTCTCGTTGGTGCTGACGAACAACAACGCGGTGACGGTGACGATGCAGGTGTACCAGTTCATCGGTGTGCGCCAGATCGAATGGGGGATGCTCGCCGCGGCGACTACCGCGACGATCATCCCTGTCGTTCTGTTCGTCATCGCGGTCAACAGGTATCTCGCTGCCGGACTCAGCTTCGGCGTGGTGATCAAAGAATGAACGCGCTACACACACGACCGGCCGAACCGTCTCCGAACCACCTCCCCGTAGCCGCGGGGATCGACCGATCTCTCGGAGGGGACCGATGGCAAAGATAGACCTCGACGACGTCACGAAGCGGTTCGGGTCCGGCGATGACGAGATCGTCGCCGTCGACGACGTCTCGCTCCGGATCGATGACGGCGAGTTCGTCGTGTTCGTCGGCCCCTCCGGCAGCGGCAAGTCGACGCTCCTGCGCATCGTTGCGGGACTCGAAAAACAGAGCGAGGGTGACGTCGTCATCGGCGACACGGTCGTTAACGAACTCGGCCCGCGGGCACGCGACCTCGCGATGGTGTTCCAGAACTACGCGCTGTACCCCAATATGACCGTCGAGGAGAATATGGCGTTCGGTCTCAAGATGTCGACGGATATGGCCGACGACGAGATCGAGACCCGCGTCCGCGAGACGGCCGAGAAGATGGGAATAGGTCGGCTGCTTGACAACACTCCCGGCGAGATGTCCGGCGGTCAGCAGCAGCGGGTGGCGCTCGGACGGGCGATCGTCCGTAACCCGGACGTCTTCCTGATGGACGAGCCCCTCTCGAACCTCGACGCGAAGCTTCGAACCGAGATGCGAACCGAGATCAACCGCCTCCAGAACGAACTCGGCGTGACGACGCTGTACGTCACGCACGATCAGACCGAGGCGATGACGATGGGCGACCGGCTCGTCGTCCTCAACCACGGTGAACTCCAGCAGGTTGGCACGCCGCTTGAGTGCTTCTACCGGCCGGCAAACCGGTTCGTCGCCGGGTTCCTCGGGTCGCCGTCGATGAACTTCTTCGAGGGCCAGATCGAGGGCGGGACGCTTCGCCTCGACGGGTTCGATTTCGATCTCACCCAAGAGATGCAGTCGGCGGCCGGGAGCCAGAGCGAGCTCGTGTTGGGCGTTCGTCCGGAGGACGCGCAGATCCACGAGACGGCCAGATCCAGCCACGAGCTGGAGGCCACAGTCGACGTGGTCGAGCCGATGGGTAGCATCTCGTACGTCTACCTCCGTGCGACGGATCAGGACGCCGACCGGACGTTCATCGTCGAGGTCGACGGACAGCGAGCGATCAGCGAGGGTGAGTCGGTGTACGTCGAGGTTCCCGACGAGGACGTTCACCTGTTTGACGGTGAAGATGGTGAGACCGTCCATCAGCGCAAACTCGGCGATGATGCCGAAGTTGCGCTCGAAGGCCAAATGTAAGCGACCGGAGCTGTTCTTCGTGAAGGGCTGGAGCCCTTCACGAATCGCTGCAACACTTTACGAACCGTTTCCCGCCTTCGAAAACCGAAGACGACCTGCGCGTTCGGCGTGTGTCCGTCTTCACCGACGCGACGTTGCCGTCTAGGCATCGAACCACCGCGTTATTTACCATCCCGCGACAACTCACATCACGTACGAATGTCAGAGACAGAAATCCCTCATTACGAGACGCGTAGCGCCATCTGCGAGTACGGCCGAAGCCTGCTGGAGGACGACCTGACGACCGGTACCGGCGGCAACCTCAGCGCTCGGCTCGACGAGAACCACATCGCGATCAGTCCGTCGGGCATTCCGTACGCGGACATCGACCCGTCCGACGTCCCGATTGTCGACACCGACGGCAACGTCGTCGAGGGCGATGTCGACCCGTCGACGGAGGTCCCGATGCACCTCGCGGTCTACCGCGAGCGCCCCGACGTCGGCGGCGTGGTCCACACGCACTCGCCGTACGCGACGACATTCGCCTCCCTCGGCGAGTCGATTCCGGCGTCGCATTACCTCCTCGCGTTCACCGGAACGGAGGTCCCGGCCTCGGAGTATGCAACGCACGCGACGGCCGAACTGGGCGAGGCCGCGGTCGACGCCCTCGGCGACTCCTACAACGCGACGCTGCTCCGCAACCACGGCGTGTTGACCGCGGACGACTCTCTCGAAGACGCCTACACCGTGGCGCTGATGGTCGAGTACTGCGCCCGCATCCACTACCAGGCTCGCGCTATCGGTGACCCGGAGGTCCTCCCGGACGACGAGATCGGCCGCCTGAGCGAGAAACTCGACAGTTACGGGCAGTGAGTGTCGGGAGCTGAGCCGATGAACCACGTTGCCATCGATCTCGGTGCCAGCGGCGGAACGGTGTATCTGGGCTCCGTCACCCCTTCGACGTTCGAGGTTAGCGAAGTACATCGGTTCGACAACGGGCCGATCGAACGCGACGGGCGGTACGTCTGGGACGTCGAGGCGCTCGTCGACGAGATCGCGGCCGGACTGGCGGCCGCCGCCGACCGCGCCGATCGGGTGGACACCGTCGGCATCGACACGTGGGGGCTGGACTTCGGTCTCCTCGCGGACGGCGAACTCGTCCGCGCGCCGACGTCGTACCGCGACCCCGAGGTGACTGCCACACGCGAGGACCTGTTCGATTCGGTCGGAAAGCGACGGCTGTTCGAGGCCACCGGCCTCACGAACTGGAACACGCCGAACACGCTGTGGCAGCTCCACACGATCGCCGCCCGTGAACCGGAACTGCTCGAACGCGCCGACAGGCTGCTCTTGATGCCGCAGCTGCTGTCGTTCCTGCTGGGCGGTCGACCCGCGGGCGAGGTGACGATCGCCTCGACGACCCAGATGGTCGACGCCGGCCGTCGGGACTGGGCGACGGACCTCCTCGACGAACTGGGGCTGCCGACCGGCCTCCTCCCGCGACTCGCCGAGCCCGGAGAACGGCTCGGTCGGGTCGACGAGCGGTTCGCGCCCGATCCGTCAGCCCCGCTCGAACTGCTCACGCCCGCGAGTCACGACACGGCGGCGGCCGTCGCCGGGCTCCCGCTCTCCGACGACGCCGCGTTCTTGAACACGGGTTCGTGGTTCATCTTGGGCGTCGAACGGGACGAACCGGTCCTCACTGACGCGGCGTTCGAGCACGCGTTCTCGAACGAACTCGGTGCCGACGACACCGTCAGATTCCTGAAGAACGTCAACGGCTTCTTCCTGTTCGAGGAGTGTCGCACGGCGTGGCGGGCTGCCGGCGAGTCGGTGGATTATGACCACCTCCTGTCCGCGGCCGAGCGAGTGGACACGGGGACGGCGCTGGTCGATCCTGACGCTTCTTGCTTCTCCATCGATGAGCCGATGCCCGAACAGATCCGATCGTACTGCCGTCGGACAGAACAGCCGGTCCCGACCACACCGGGAGCGGTCACTCGCTGTCTGTTGGACAGCCTCGTGACCAAGACGGCGCTCGCGTTCGAGCGGTTGACTGCAGCGGTCGAGGGATCGCCCGAGCGGATCGTCCTCGGCGGCGGCGGCGTCCGCAACGAGCTGTTCTGTCGGCTTCTCGCGGACGCGACGGGACGACCGGTGACCACCGGTCCGGTGGAGGCGACGGCCGTCGGAAACGTCCTGACACAGGCTGTCGCCGTCGGCACGCTTCCGGACGTCGAAGCGGGCCGTCGACTCATCGGGGAATCGTTCGCGCTCGAAACGTACGAGCCGTCGTCGTCGGAGGCGTGGGAGGACGCGAAAGAACGAATGCGGACGCTCCCGGCGGAGTAGCGTCGCAAGAGAAATTAGCAACCGTTCTCGGTGACCGTCCTATCGGTCTCAGTCGGGCTATCGGGACGTGTACCCGCCGTCGATCAGCACCGTCGACCCGGTCATATACGAGGAGGCGTCGGACGCGAGATACAGTACTAGTTCGCGCAGCTCTTCGGGTCGGCCGAGGCGACCCATCGGCGTGTTTTCGAGCCACGTATCCTCCATCTCGGGGCTCTCTTCGAGCGTCTCGTCGACGAGCTCAGTCCGCATATATCCCGGCGCGATGGCGTTCACGCGGACGCCGCGGTCGGCCCACTCGACGGCCAGCGACTCCGTGAGCATCGATACGCCGGCCTTCGTCGAGTTGTAGCTGGCCTGCTTCTGCGGGACGTTGGCGTCGAACCCGGACATCGAGGAGATGTTGACGATCCGTCCTTCCTCTCGGTCCAACATCTGCCGACCGACGTGTTTCGCACAGAGGAAGACCCCATCGAGGTTGACGGCGACGACCCGCCGCCAGGAATCGAAACTCGTCTCCTCCGCGGGCGAGTTCTCGACGATGCCGGCGTTATTGACGAGGACGTCGATCGGCCCCAATCGGTCGGTGACCGCTTCGACCATCGTTTCGACCGACGCTTCGTCGGTGACGTCGACCGGCACGCCGATGACGTCCGTCTCGCCGTCGAGCTCCGCCGCCGTGCGTTCGGCCTTCTCAGCGTTCACGTCGGCGATCGCCACGTCCGCGCCCATTTCGGCGAGTGCCGCCGCCATCTGCTTGCCGAGTCCCTGTGCCGCACCGGTGACGATAGCTACCTCTCCGTCGAGGGAAAACCGTTCGAGTGCGCTCATACTACGTGCGTATTCGCGGGTCCACGGTAATTAAAACTATGCGACGCCGCGACGCATCGATTTCTCTATCGAGTCGCAAGAGCCCGCCCATTCAAGTGGATGCTCGGAGTGATCACGTGTATGCAAATCACCGGATACGAACTGTTCGCCGTTCCCCCACGGTGGCTATTGCTCAAACTCGAGACCGACGAGGGGATCGTCGGATGGGGAGAGCCGATCATTCAGGGACGACTCGACACCGTCCGGACGGCGGTCGAAGAGCTGATCGAGGGGTATCTGCTGGGGACAGACCCGCTTCGAATCGAGTACCAGTGGCGGAAGCTCTATCAGAGCGGGTATTTCCGCGGTGGGCCCATCCTGATGAGCGCGCTCGCGGGAATCGACCAAGCCCTCTGGGACGTCAAGGGCCGCTACTACGACACGCCGATCTACGATCTACTGGGCGGGTATGTCCGGGATCGGATGCTCGTCTACCAGTGGCTCGGCGGTGAGGACCCCGAGACGATCGCGACGTCAGCGCGCGAGGACTACGAGAACGGCTACCGCGCCTTCAAGCTCAACTTCGCCCGGGAGTTCCGGTTTCTCGAAACGCCGGCGGTCGTGGATCGATCGATCGATCGGGTGGCCGCCGTCAGAGACGCCGTCGGTGACGACGCGTTCCTCGGCGTCGACTTCCACGGGAGAGTCTCCAAGCCGATGGCCGCCGAACTCGTCCGGCGGCTCGAACCGTACGATCTGATGTTCATCGACCAGCCGCTGCTTCCGGAACACGCGGACGGGTTCGACGCGATCAGCGACCGGACCACGATCCCCATCGCGACCGGCGAGCGGTTCTACTCGCGGTACGATTTCAAGCGACTGTTCGTCGAGGACGCGGTATCGGTTATCCAACCGGACGTGACACACGTCGGCGGAATCAGCGAACTTCGGAGGGTGGCCGCACTCGCGGAAACGTTCGACGTCGCCGTCATCCCCCACTGCCCGCTCGGCCCGATCGCGTTCGCTGCCAGTCTCCAGGTCGGGTTCTCCTCCCCGAACGTCGTGATGCAAGAGCAAGATCTCAATCTCGAAACCCCGGACGAGAGCCAACGGCTGTCGTTGCTCGAAGACCCGGCGACGTTCGAGTTCCGAAACGGGTACGTCGAACGGCCGACCGGTCCGGGACTCGGGATCGAAATCGACGAGGACCGCGTCCGGAAACAGGCCGAAGCGGAGGTCAACTGGTACAACCCGGTCTGGCACCACGAGGACGGCAGCGTTGCCGAGTGGTGACGTCGTCTTCCGAAACTGAAGCGGGCGTACCGCCGTGCCGACCCGTAGATTTTAGTAACCGATTATCGTACCGATCGATATGCAGACCGCTGTCTTAGTCGAACCGACGAGTTTCGAACTCCGCGATCGCGACCGGCCGGAACCGGGACCGACCGACGTACTCGTCGCGATTCGGGAGGTCGGAATCTGCGGGTCGGACGTGCACTACTACAACCACGGTCGGATCGGCGACTACGTCGTCGAGGACCCGCTGATCCTCGGCCACGAGAGCGCCGGAGAGGTTATCGCCGTCGGCGACGACGTCTCGGACCTCGAACCCGGCGATCGCGTCGCGTTGGAACCCGGCGTTCCGTGCCGCCGCTGCGCACACTGCAAACGCGGGGAGTACCACCTGTGCGAGGCGGTGGAGTTTATGGCGACGCCACCGCACGACGGGGCGTTCGCCGAGTACGTCGCGTGGCCGGCGGATTTCGCCTACAAGCTCCCCGAGAGCGTGTCGACGCTCGAAGGTGCCCTGTGCGAGCCCCTCTCGGTCGGGATCCACGCCGTTCGCCGTGGAAACGTCGCGACTGGCGATACGGTCCTCGTCACCGGTGCGGGGCCGATCGGCCTGCTGGTCGCCGACGCCGCTCGCGCCGCGGGAGCGACGGACGTGCTCATCACGGATATCGTCCCCGAAAAGCTCGAATACGCCCGCGATCGCGGAATCGACCGCGCGGTAAACGTCGCGGAGACGAGCCTCGACGACGCCGTCGACGAGTACACCGACGGTGTCGGTGCCGACGTCGTCGTCGAGGCGTCCGGCGCTGAGCCGTCGATCAGGTCGACGCTTGACGGGGTCCGACGCGGTGGAACGGTCGTGCTCGTCGGGTTGGCCGACGAGGCGGAAGTCCCGTTCGACGTCCTCGACGTGATCGACAACGAACTGGACGTCCACGGTTCGTTCCGCTATGCGAACACCTACGGTGCAGCCATCGACCTTCTCGCCGACGACGTCGTCGACGTCGCCGATATGGTCGATTTCGAAGCGTCGCTCTCGAACATCGACGACGCGTTCGACCGCGCGATGGAACCCACCGTGATCAAGGGAATGATCTCGGTCGGAGAAGTGTAGAACGGAGTCCTGTGGATCGAAGCGGAGGCGGCCGATCTCTCTGCCTCGTTTGGTAGCCGCCTCACTCGTCGATCGCGGATTCACGACCGCCGAAACCGTCGGTACGGGATATAAATATAAGGCGCTCCGCTCTGAGGTGGGGGTATGGCGCTGAACTCAGTGTTACTCGCAGTGGGTGCTGAAGACTCCGATCGCGCGGAGCGAATGGCACAACTGGTCGTCGATATCGCCGGTCCGGCGGGAGCGACGGTCGTGTTGGCTCACGTTTTCAGCGAGAAACAGTACGATTCCACGATCGATCGGCTCAATTTAGCGGATTCGTCGGACGCCACGCCGGACCGCGTGGCCGAGCGCCACTCGGCGACTCGATCGATCGCCGAGGTGTTCGAAGAGGAGGGGATCGCTTACGAGATCCGCGGCAACGTGGGATCTCGCGGCGAACAGATCGTCCAGTTGGCTGACGATCTCGGCTCCGATCTACTCGTTGTCGGCGGTCGTCGACGCTCGCCCACCGGAAAGGCCGTCTTCGGCTCGACAGCGCAGGAGGTACTGCTGTCTGCGCCGTGCCCCGTCACGTTCGTCCGCGACAACTGACTCACGTATCCGTTCGGGTAACTACCATCCAAACAATGTTCGATGAGCTATGACGACTTCGGATACGACTGATTTCGAGCCGGACGTTACGACAGCGGAGGCGATACCCGCCTGCCAGCGACAGCTACCAGACGCCGTCGGCGGCGGGAACGTCGTCTTCGGCTTCGATGGGTTCGTCGACTCCGTCCAGCGGATGGTCGACACGCGCCGCGATCCGGAGTCGTACACGCCGATCCGGACGCTCGATTCGCTCGCCGACCGCTTTCGCGCCTCGGCCGATGAAAACAGCTCGATCGCGATCGAATGGGTCAACGACGGGACCCGATTGGGTGGCCATACGTCCCACTTGACTCGGTTTTACGGCGGCATCGGATACGATCCGACGTTGGTCGGGACGTTCGGGACGCCGCCGCGCGAGACGTTCCAAACGGAGTTCGGCGAGTACGAGATGGTTTCGATCGGTGAGCCCGGCGAAACACACGCCGTGGAGTTCGACGACGGGAAGTGTATGCTCATCGAACCGGGGAGTTATCTCCGGTTCGACTGGGAGTCGTTTTCCGAGCGTATTTCACCCACCGCTCTCGCCGAGCGCATCGACGGAACCGATCTCTTCGGTATCGGATATTGGACCGTGATGCCCCGACTTCCAGCAATCATCGACGGAATCCGCGAGGAAGTCTGGCCGATGCTCTCGGACCCGCCCGAAGAGGTCCTGTTCGATCCCGGTGACATCCGTCAGCTACCCGACGAACAGATTCAGCCCGGAATCGAGGCGTTGGAGCGCCTCGCCTCGGTCACGTCGCTCACGGTGAGCGCCAACCGCGTCGAGACGCTCGCGCTGGCGGATATGCTGACGACCGACGACCCGGGGCGATCGTTTACCTCGGCGGTAACGACTGTGTACGACCACGTGGACGTGACGCGCTTCGTCGGTCACAACGTGGACTTTTCGGTCTCCGTTTCGGACGCCGGGACCGCTCGCGTTGACGTCCCGAAAGTGGCCGAACCCGAAATAACGACGAGCGCGGGCGATCACTTCAACGCCGGCCTTTCGCTCGGGCTGCTGCAGGGCCTCGACGATCCGGCCTCTCTGGTGCTGGGTAACGCCGTCGCGAACCACTTCGTCCGGACCGGCTCCCCGCCCGCCTTCGACGAGATCGTCGATGTCGTACACGAATACGAGGAACTGCTCTCGGTCTGAGGTTGCCGAACCCCAAACACTTTGTCGGTCGTCGACTCACTCAGACCGAGGACGCGACAATGGACGATTACGACTTGTTAGACACCGCATCGGGAAACGCGCTCGTCACGGCCATCGATCACGGCCTCAGTCTCGGTGCCACGGAGGGGTTCCGCGATCCGGAAGCGACGCTTCGGTCCGTCTTGGACGGCGACCCGGACGCGATTCTCGTCGGTCCACACTTCGCGCGTCGCTATCGAGAACTGATCGCGAACGCCGGCGTCGACGTCGTCGTGACGGCAGATATCGTGACAAACTCCACGCGTCCGGGGTTCGACGACGGCCACGACGTGTGGACTCCCGGATTCGATCCCGAACTACTGTTGGAACTTGAGCCGGTCGGCGTCAAAGTGGTGCTCGTGTTCGGTCGCGACGACCGACAGCTGTTCCGACGGAACCTCTCGTACATCGCCGAAATGGCCGAACAGCTCCGTGGGACGGACGTCCCGCTCGTCGTCGAACCGGTGATGTGGGGCGAACGGGTCCCCGCTGAACTGGAAACGCATCCGGAGTACGTGGCACGGGCCGCCCGTATGGCTTGGGAATACGGCGCTGACATCCTGAAACTCCCGTACACCGGAGACGTTGAAACGTTCGAACCGATCGTCGAACACTCACCGGTCCCGGTGATGATCCTCGGCGGCCCGAAGTCTGGGACGACCGCAGCGATGCTCACCGACGTCGACGGAGCGATAGCGAGTGGTGCACGCGGAATTATGATCGGCCGATCGATCTGGAAGACCGAGGACCCCACGGCCGTCATTTCCGCACTCGACCGCATCATCCACGAGCGAGCGTCTGTCGACGCAGTGTGGAGTGAATAACGTCAGAACACTGGCGTTGGCCGCTTCCGATCCGAAATAATCGAGGAGTAGGGTGTCGTCACTGAGAGGGGAGACCTAGTCACTACATCGAACGGTTCCCCACTCCTCATACGGTTTTCTACCGTACTACTACATATTCTTTATGCATATTACGGAGCGGACCGGTCGATCTAGCCGATACATTGCTCTCGATGGTGCCGACTTGAACCCCGAATTAGATCATTATACAATACTATCATTATTATAAACCATTTTATATTTACACATCTGGATTCGTGACGTTAGTAGACTAGAAGTTATTGTTAGTATCCTATTTGTTGATCACTAGTACAATAATTTTCAATTCTACCTTTTATATAGACTTTTTCAGAGTTATGAGGTACTCTCTTGAGTAGAAAGAACAAACAGCGAGTCGTCTCGATGTGGTATTCGGATGGACTCTCCGCACGCTATCTTTTCCTCTCAGGCGACAATATGGCCGACAGTATGAATACCGCGCAAAACGCACCACACTACTGAACTGTGTACCAACGCTGTCGAGATCAGCTCGTTCGTGGGGCGGTTTCACCGGCGGGCGGTGTTTCCGGAACCGTCTGCGACCCGTTCGTTCCACTGACACCGCCGGAACCGAACCAATGAACAGAAGATCGCTGTACTTCACCGCTCCGCACGAGACGGCGATCAGGCGGACGACCGTGGATTTCGGCCCCGAAGAGCTGCTCGTCGAAACAAACATCTCCGGCGTCAGTGCCGGAACTGAACTGCTCATCTACCGAGGAGAGGCACCTGCGGAACTCCCGGCCGACGAGACGCTCGAGACGCTCGACGGAGACCTCTCTTTCCCGCTCCGGTACGGGTACGCTGCGGTGGGCGACGTCGTGGCTGTCGGGGAGGCGGTCGACGACGAGTGGCTCGGGCGGTCGGTGTTCGCGTTCGCGCCCCACGAGACGCACGTTTCGGTGGCTCCGGAGAACGCGATCCCCGTCCCCGACGGGATCGCCCCGTCGACGATGGCGGTCTTTCCGTCGGTCGAAACGGCCACCTCGCTCGTGCTCGACGGACGACCCCGGATCGGCGAGGACGTCGTCGTGTTCGGCGCGGGCGTGGTCGGCCTCTGCACGATCGGGATTCTCTCGTCGTTTCCGCTCGGACGGCTCATTGCCGTCGAACCGATCGCCGAACGCCGCGACCGGGCCGAAGCGATGGGCGCAGACGTCGCCGTCGCTCCGGAGGAACTGAACACGGTTCTCGATATCGGCGGTGCGGGTGGATCAGCCCCCGACGGTTCTCCTCGAAGCGGTGCCGACCTGGTGTATGAGCTTTCCGGGCGACCGCAGACTCTCGACACCGCCGTCGCCGCTGCGGGCTACGACGGCCGCGTCATCGTCGGCTCGTGGTACGGCGAGAAACCGGCGACCCTCGATCTCGGCACGTCGTTCCATCGCGATCGGATCTCCGTGGAATCGAGCCAAGTGAGCACGCTCGCACCGGAGACTCGGGGCCGGTGGACGAAATCCCGTCGCTCGTCGGTGGCACTGGAACGCCTCGCCGCGGTGGACGTCGCGTCGCTCATCACCCATCGAATTCCGTTCGCCGAGGCGTCCGAGGCGTATCGACTACTCGATGACCGCGGCGACGGTGTCCTCCAAGTCCTCCTCACCTACGACTGAGACGATACGACCGATACTATGTCCGGAACTGACACCACCGACGCGTACGAACTGTCCGTCACCAGAGATTTCGTCGCACAGCACTTTCTCACCGTTCCCGATCCGGGACCAGAGGGCGACGTTCACAGCCATCACTTCACGGTTGAACTCCACTTCACGGGCCCCCATCTCGGCGATTTCGGCTATCTTGTCGATATCGATGCAGTCGAAGGCGTTCTGGACGTGCTCGAAGGCCACTATCGGGATGCCCTTCTCAACGATCTCCCCGAGTTCGAGGGGCTGAACCCCAGTATCGAACATTTCGCTCGCCTGTTCGGTGACCGTGTCGAAGAGCGCTTAGTCGACCCGACACCAACGGGGCTGACCGTCCGGATATGGGAGGACGAGGTCTCGTGGGCGAGCCACACTCGTCGCCTGAACGAATGAAGCACGCACGTCCGCGGTACTTGGAATCGAAGCGATCCGTCGATGATCGTGCCCGATCGCCACGCGTCCGCGACCGACTGCTCGCGGCGCTCCCCGAGGAACCGCTGATCGTCGAGGCGGGTTGTGGGACCGGCGTGACTGTCCCACAACTGCTCTCGTGGGGCGTCGACGCGGGACAGTATCGTGGAATCGACACCGACGAACGAATCGTCTCTTTCGCTCGCCGCGCTCGTCCGGCAGCGCTCCGCTGGGACGGTCACCGAGTTTCCGAGGACCCCAGCGCACACGGTTCGACGTCCCGGAAGGTCTCTGGGGGCCGCGATTTCGTTGTCGGGGATCTCGGCGTCTCCTTCGGGGTTGGTGACGCGCTCGATGCCCTCGAATCGTCGGCTGGGGTCGACCTCGTGGTCGCGCAGTCGTTCGCGGATCTGGTCCCGCTTTCGCGACTCACCTCTGCAATCGAGTCCGCGCTCACGTCCGGTGGACTGGCGTACCTCCCGCTGACGTTCGATGGCGGAACGATCTTCCAACCGGACCACCCGGCCGACGAGGCAGTCGAGCGGGCGTACCACGCGGCGATGGGTACTGCGCCGGGACGGGACGTCCGCGCGGGGCGGCACTTGGCTCACCGGTTCGGCCAAGGCGAGGGTGACCTTCTCGCGGCGGCGAGTTCGGACTGGATCGTACGCCCGCGTAAGGGGCGATACGTTGCGGACGAGCGGTACTTCCTCTCTCAAATCCTTCGGTTCGTCGAGCGAGCGCTCGCGACCACCGAACACGCACCCGGCCAGTTCGACTCGTGGCTGTCGACGCGACGGCGACAACTCGCCGGTGGAACGTTATTTTACAGCGCTCACCAGTACGACTTGCTCTATCGGGCCCCGTAGCTGCCCCGGAAATCGGAACTGACTGCCAGTTGCCCGACTCGGTACTCGATCGAAGAAGCTGAATTGATTCTACTTATTGAATATCACTTTATAAATAAACATACTTAATTTATCCTATACAACCTCAGTATCCTCCAAAAAATAGGATTCATAGTAATTCGTGCTACCTTGAATAATAATATTATTTACTAGTACTGATTTCTATAATATATTATGAATTACCGCGTTCGATCTACGCACGGTGTCCGAACGATCTGCACGCTAACCACCACTGTTAAGTGTTGACGTGATCAGCGTTGTCACGGAGGTCGATTATGTCAGGGGATGATACCCTCTTCGTTCGAGAAGCCACGGGCTTAGTCCGTGATTGGTCATCGTACGACGCAGGAATATACGCGTTCCTGTCAGTGAACATCGTGACGTTGGGGTTCTACATCTGGACGTTTAACGCGTTCATTCCGCAGGGAAGCCCCATACTGGCGACGCTCATTGCCGTTGTCGCGATCACGTTACAGAACGTCGTCTACGCGACGCTCGTGGCGTCGATGCCGCGCGTCGGTGGCGACTACGTGTGGCAGAGCCGCCTGTTGAGCGGTTTCTGGGGCTTCTTCCTCTCGTGGCCCGGCTGGGTGTTTATTCTGTGGTTGTGGGTGCCGATCTACGGGTCGATCCTCTCGTGGCTCGTGCTCGGCCCGATTTCGGCGCTGTTCGGGTTCGTCGAACTGGCGAACTTCTGGAACTCCAGTATGGGACTTTTCACCTCTTCGATGATCGTCGTCGCGTTCGTGTTCCTCTACGTCAGCCTCGGAATGAAGTGGTACGCGCGAATCCAGCAGGCGCTGTTCTACGTGGGGGTCGTCGGTATGCTCCTCTTCATCGGCGGCCTGCTCACGACGAGCCCCTCGCAGTTTCAGTCGGCGTTCGACGCTCAGATGACCGCGTGGGGAATGGACGTGACGTACAACGGCGTCATCGAAGGGACCTCAGTCAGCTTCGCGTCGCTGTGGAGTCTCAACTGGGGGGCGTCGTACAAGCTCTTCCCGATGCTGTTGTTCTGGATTATGTGGACCGTTTGGGGCTCGACGCTCTTCGGTGAAGTTCGCGAAGCGGGCGAGTTCAAGAAGATGTTCGGCGTCTTCGAGGGCGCGCTGATCGCCGCCGCGGCGCTGGCGATCGTCCTGTGGCCGCTCTTCGACTCCGCGGTCGGGTACACGTTCTATCAGGCGCTGAACTACAACTACTTCGTCGGCGCGGGTGCCCAACAGTGGCTCTCCTCGCCGACGACGATCGCGGCGATCGCGATGGGCAACGGGATCCTCGCGAAACTGATGGCGATCCTGATGGCCGGCTGGTTCTTCGCGTGGTCGGGGACGGTGTTCCTCTCGTCGACGCGCGTCATTTTCGCGACGGCGTTCGACCGGACGATCCCAGAGGTGTTCTCCGAGGTCAAGGGCCGGTACAACACGCCGATTTACGCCATCCTGTTGATGGCGATTCCGGCCGCGATCCTCACGGTGATCTACTTCTTCGCGCCGGGCTTTCAGACGCTCACGCTCGCCGCGACGTTCGCCATCGCCGTGACGTTCCTCGGCTCGACGATCGCGTGTATGCTGTTCCCGTGGCGGCGTCCGGAGCTGTTCTCGAAGAACCCCGTGTCGAAGTACACGATCGCGGGCGTTCCGGTCGTCTCGATCGTCGCCGGCGTGTACGTGCTGATCCTGCTCTCGGTGTTCTACCTGTGGGCGACCGAGAGCGTCTACGGGCTCAACAACGCGCGCTCGATGGGCTTCCTCGGCGTTCTGTATCTCCTCTCGGCGATCATCTACCTCGGAATGAAGTACTACCGGGCGCAGGAGGGCGTCGATCTCGGCAACCTCCACTCGGAGATCCCGAAGGACTGATCGTCAGCACGACGCCACGGCCTCGGCGTCTGCAAATTCACGTTTTCCTTTTTGTTGACGCGGTATGCACGACCCGGAGTCCCGCGAGCGAAAGAACCGCGGTTCGGGCCGGTCTCGCATCCGATTCAGCCGGAATCAGAAGCCGAGAGTCACCACTCGGGACGCGTCAGCCGAGTTCGGGCCGTTTGTACCACTGCTTGTGCTCGCCGATGATCGAGCGGAGCCTCCATCGGAGGCTTTTCGCGTTGTCGTCGATCCTGCCTCTGAGACTATCGAGACGCGAGAACACCGCCTCTTCGTCGATCGGCACGTCGTTCGATTCGACGTACTCGCGGACCCGGTCGAGGCTGTAGGTGACCGTCCGCCACAGCCCCCAGTCGCTGCTACAGAGGCCGGCGATGTACGCCGAATCGATCACTTCCGTATCGTCGCTCCCGGCTTCGACGGCGTGGTCGGCGATCATCGCGACGATATCGCGGACGTCGCGGTCCGAGACCTCCACGATCTGCAGTTTCGAGAGCAGTAGGTCCTCGATCGGGACCGTCGGATGGTCGAGGTCGATCCGGTCGCGGAGGCCCCAAGCGTGACAGAAATCGAATCGATCGATGACGTAATCGGCCTTCCGTTCGTTCACCGGATCGAAGAACTCTAGTCGGAAACGGCGCATCGTGTTGAACCGCTCGTTCGCCTCGTAGCCCAAATCGAGCATCAGCTCGGTCATCTCCTGTTCCTCCTCGCGCCGTCCGACGAAATCGACGTCGCGGTACCCGCGTTTGAACGGTTCCTCACGGGCCGTCTCGGCGTGGCGGTTGATCGCGGTTCCGCCGATCAACCGAACGGTCAAGCCGCGTTCGTCGGCGCGCTCGATGACTCGTTGGGCCTCTTCGATCGGGTCGGACCGCGGTTCGGTTTGGCTCACGACGATCTCACCTTGCTACCGTGTAGCATCTTACGCCGGTAGTTAAACCTACCCCCTGACCAACCCGACGACGTCGACCTCGGGCGTCAGGTCGATGACGGCCCCCTGTAACGATCCTTCCGAGTAGACGCTTCCGGGGTTGATCGCGGTCGTCTCACCGATTTCGGTCTGCCCGCGGGACTCGTGGATGTGCCCGTGCAGCGAGAGCGGCGGCTGGTACTCCTCGATGATTTCTTTGACGGACTCGCTCCCGACGGGTTCCGTCGACTGCGCACCGAACTTGGGTCGCAGGTCCTCGTCCAGTTCGGGTGCCTCGTCGAGGCCCGAGTCGTACGGCGGCTCGTGGAAGTTGAAGATCGCGCGGTCGTAGTCGTCGACCTTTCCGACGACGCGTTCGAGCCGCTCTCTGAGCTCCGCTTCGGACTCCTCGCGGTCGGTGTCCCACGGTGTCGGATGCGTCCAGCCGGAACTGGCCATCTGATAGCCTTGGTCGAGTTCGACGACCTCGCCCTCAACGAGGCGGACCAGATCGGATGATTCCCACACCGCGTCGATCTCGAAGGGATCGTCGTTACCGGGGCTGGCGTACACCGGCGTATCGTCGAGGCGCTCCTCGCCGAATTCGATCCACTCCTCGATTCGCGATTTCATCTCCGAGATGAAGATCTCGTTCTGTCGCTCGTCGGCGTCGTCGGCGTTCTGTAGGCTCTCGTACTCGGACTCGTCCATCACGTACGGGTAATAGCCCGTGTTCTCGAGTGTTTCGAGTAGCTCGTCAAGTTCGCCGTCGTCGGTGATCGTGTGCTCGTCGCCCTGCCGGGTGTACGTGTATCGATCGCCCTCGTCGACGATCGGAAAGATCGCCTTTCCAGTGGTGTCGCCGCCGAGCACTAACACGTCGGCGTCGTAGAAGTCGGCGCTGTTGATGAACTTCCGCCAACAGGCCGTGGAGCCGTGGATGTCGGTGGCGTAGAAGATTCGAGTCACTCCCGGCTCCTTGTCCATCCCGGCGGTGTCACGCGATGCGTTCTCCTGATTGAGCTTCCGTTTGAGCGTGTCTACTAGTCCCATCGTTCTCTCTGTCGGAGTATCCGGCTTCTCTGAAAAAAACGTTTGGCTGCCGTTCGGTCTCACGGTCCGAGCGGAACTACGATCCGCCCGCGCCGGCGGGATCGTCGAGATTGACGTAGACCGTCTTGGTCTGCCTGTAGTGATCGATCGCCTCCTCGCCCAGATCGCGGCCGATTCCGGATCGCTTGAACCCGCCGTAGGGGCCTTCGGGCAGGATCGGACCGTAGGCGTTGACGTAGACGATCCCGGCCTCTAAGTCGGCCGCCGCGCCGTGTGCGAGGTCAGTTGATTCGGTCGCGATGCCGGCCGCGAGCCCGTACTTCGTGTCGTTCGCCAACGCGATCGCCTCGTCGTACGCCTCGAACGACTGGATGGTCTGGACCGGGCCGAAGATCTCCTCGCGGGCGATCTGCATATCGTTGTCGACGTCGGCGAAGGCGGTGGGTTCGACGTAGTGGCCGTCCGCGAGCGCGGGATCTTCGGGCACGTCGCCGCCGACTTTCAGCGTCGCCCCCGCTTCGATTCCCGCGTCGATGTACCCCCGGACGGTGTCGTACTGCTCTCGGTTCGTGAGCGGTCCCATCGTCGTCCCTTCGACCAGTGGGTCGCCGAGGACGTATTCCTCCGCGCGGTCGACGAACCGACCGACGAACTCGTCGCGGACGTCCTCGTGGACGAGGACCCGCGAGAGCGCATCGCAGATCTCACCGGTACTGTAGTAGACCCCGTCGGCCGCGGCGTCGGCGGCTTTGTCGAGGTCCGCGTCGGGGAAGACGAGGAGCGGGGACTTCCCACCCAGTTCGAGGGTCACCGGCGCGATACGTCCGGCGGCCGTTCGCATCACTCCCTCGCCGACGCTCTCGCTTCCGGTGAACGATACCTTTCGGATTCCCTTATGCTGTGTGAGTGCCTCGCCAACCGTCGACCCCCGCCCCGTGAGGACGTTCACGACGCCGTCCGGTAGTACGTCCTCAGAGAGCTGCGCCATTCGCAACGTGCTCAGCGGGGCGTGCGCCGAGGGCTTGAGCACGGCGCAGTTCCCGGCGGCGAGCGCGGGGCCCAGTTTCCACGCCGCCGCCCACGCCGGGAAGTTCCACGGCGTCACCTGTCCGACGACGCCGTACGGCTCCGAGCGGGTGTAGAGGTGTAACTCCCCTCCTGCCGGGATCTGATCGCCGGTCTGTGCGCGCACGATCGAGGCGTAGTACCGAAGCGTGTCGATCGTCCCTTCGACCTCGCCGCGCGCCTCCTCGAGCGTCTTCCCCGTGTCGAGCGACTCCAGTCTGGTCAGCTCCTCGCTGTGGTCTTCGATCGCGTCGATCCACTCGGAGAGCCGTTCTGAACGCTCTCTCGGCGTCGTCTCGCGCCACGTTCGCTCGTAGGCGTCCCACGCGGCGTCGACCGCGCGATCGACCCCGGTATCGTCGCAGGCGGGGACCTCGACGATCGGCTCGTCGATCACCGGATCGATCGTCGCGACCGATTCGCCGCCTATGCCCTCGTCGGTTCTCGTCTCCCCGTCGATCCACGGCCCGACATCGACGGTGAGAAGCGCCTCGGTGTGGGCCTCGCGGTGCCGCTGCCGAATCGCGTCTCGCGTGTCCGATCGGACCATCGCTCAGGCGAACTGGGTGACGACGGGGATGCCGACCGTCTGGTAGTCCGTCATCGCTTCGAGCTCGTCGGTGACGCCTTCGAGTCCGATCTCGTCGGTGATGATCGCCCCGGGATCTAACTTCCCGTGTTCGACCATCCGGAACATCTCGCCGTACTTCGACGGCGGGAGGCCGCTGGAGCCGTTGATCTCGATCTCGTTCATCACGATGGTATCGGTCGGAAGCGAGTTGTACCCGTGCTGCTCCTTCGTCGTGAGACCGATCTGGACGTGGCGACCGCGAGTTCGCAACGAGTTAACCGCGTTCTTGCAGGTCTCCTCGATTCCGAGCGCGTCCAAGGAGACGTGCGCGCCGCCGTCGGTGATGTCTCTGACCTCCTCGACGGGATCGTCGACTTCCGATCCGTCGACGGTTGCGACCGCGCCGAGTTCCGCTGCCATCTCCAGTTTCTCGTCCATCAGATCGACGCCGATCACGTTGCCGCCGAGCGCGTTGGCGATCTGCACCGCCGAGAGGCCGATGCCACCGAGGCCGTAGATCACGACGTACTCGCCGCGGCTGACGTCCGCTTGGTGAGCCATCCCGCGGTAGGCGGTCATGTACCGACAGCCCATCCCGGCGACCTCCACCTGATCGACGCCGTCGGGGAGCGGAACGGCGTTGATGTCGGCGTGCGGGATCGGCACCTCCTCGGCGAACGCGCCGGGTGCGCCCTCTTGGAACCCGAGTCCGAGGTGGTTCTCACAGAGGTTCTCGTATCCGACGCGGCACTCGTGGCAGTGCCCGCAGGCGAAATTGAAGGGAATCGCGACCTCGTCGCCCTCGCTGACGGATTCGACGTCCTCGCCGACCTCGACGACGGTTCCGGAGGGCTCGTGTCCGAGGATATGTCCTCGCGGCGGCTTGTAGTCGAACCACTCCCAGTTACCGACCCAGCCGTGCCAGTCGCTGCGACAGACGCCGCAGGCGTCGACGCGCGCGACGACGCCGTCGGGGTCCGGGCTCGGGCGTTCGACGTCTCTGATCGCTAACGGCTCCTCGTACTCTTCGAGTACTGCTGCTCGCATACGACTTGACGTGTGTGACCACTTACCAAAAATCTTCTCCCACGTGAATACCCGTCGATTCGTACTTGCGTACCACGCGGACGCTCAGACGGGGCCGGCGATGGACTCCACTTCGGCTTCGATCGACGACGCGACGTCGGTGATCGCACGCGGGATCTCGCGGTCGAGCACCGACCCGTCGATCCGATAGCTCGGTCCCGAGACGCTGAGCGCTCCTAGGGGAGTCCCGTCCGCTCCCGTGACGACCGTCCCGACGCTTCGCAGTCCCTCGGCGTAATACTGGTCGCCGATCGAGTACCCGCGCTCCTCGATGCGATCGAGCTCGTCGAACAGCTCCGATCGGGAGGTGATCGTCTGGTCGGTGAGTGCGGGAAGCTCCCACTTGTCGAGTATCGCTTCGACCCGGGACCGGGGATACGACGCCAGTATCGCGAGACCCGAACCGGTGGCGTGCATCGGGTAGTAGGTCCCGATGTTCGCTCGATAGCGCTTGGTCCCGTCGCCGCTCCCGTATTTGGCCCACTTGTGGTAGGACTCGACGATGGTGATTATCTGCCCGTGGTCGTCGACGACGAAGTCACACTCCTCTTCGGTCCGCTCGGCCAACTCCTCGACGCCGGCTTTGACCGCCGTGAACCACGGCCACTGTTCGCGAGCGTACTCACCGAGATTCAGGAACTTGTAACCGATGTAGTACCGTTCGCCGACCTTCCGCAGAAATCCGGCGCGTTCGAGTGTGGTCAGATGCTTGTGAGCCGTGCTCTTGGCGACATCGTGTGCTTCGACGATCTCGTTCGTCCGCACGCCTCCGCGCTCTCGAATCGTCGAAACGATCTCCAGCGACGTCTGCGTCGTCTTCACCGTCGAGCCAGTATCCGACATTGAATGGTACGTATTCCCATAGGATGATAATAGTTTCGTATAATCGAATATACTCGCATCGCGTTCGGAAGCGATGGCAAGAAAGTCACACCGCTACGAGTATCGGACGGCGTTTCGCGGCACTCCGCTGTGGCTTGGGTGAAGCGACTGAGCCTTCCGGAGACGTCACTGCCGCTTCGTGCCTCCGGATAGGAGGCCGATTTTCCGATCGAAACGTATCCCCAACTCTCCTGCCAAACACATACGGATAACACCCAAATACTCGAATTTACTCCACTTTTGTAGGTATAAAACACAAGTTCGAACATATATTTTCGATACTCTTCTGGAACTACCAGATACCGGAGCCAGTTCGAGTATACGATACTATCTTATAGTATTTCCGGGGGAGAAAATAACAGTCGTACCTTTGTTAGCTAATCTTCCGGGATCGTATCATTGAAATTTGTCCGATTCGATTGTTATACAATAGCACGACTATTCTAAAAAGTCTTGTTTCAGGCCGGTACCGACATTTACGCGAGAATCATCAAAAAATTAAACGTAATCTGTCATACTTATCTATGTGTAAGATTTTGCTATCCCCCACTTGTCGCCTCCTGTGGTTCGCCGACGGATCGCGGTGTGTACGAACCGGTGTGAATCGACGACCGCGTGTCGCACGCGACGGCGACCGAGACGGGCACCTATTTAGCGGTTCCACACGATGACACGAACCGAAGCAATGCGATACACTCCCGGCACGTTCTCGATAGCGGCGCACGATCCCGAGACCAACACGTTCGGTGCCGCGGTGACGACTGGTACAGTCGCGGTCGGCGCGACCTGTCCGTACGTGAGTGAGAACGCGGCGGCACTCACGCAGGCGTTCACGAAGACGGAGCACGGTCGCGACACGGTCGCCCGCGTCGACGCCGGCGAACGGGTCGACGAGGCGTTCGAGTCGCTGCTCGCGGCCGACGAGTACGCGTCCTATCGGCAGGTCCACGGCGTCGACGCCGAGACGGAGTTCGCCTTCACCGGCGAGGAGTGCAGCGAGTGGGCGGGCCACCGCGTGGGCGAGCACTACACCGTCGCGGGAAACCTCCTCACGGGCCCTGATGTCGTCGAGGCTGTGGCGGACGCATACGAATCCGCGGCGGGGGATATGCCCGAACGACTCGTCTCGGCGCTCGAAGCGGGCGAACGCGCCGGCGGCGACGACCGCGGCGAACTGAGCGCGGCGATACTCGTTCACGCGCCCGAACCGCAGTTCTACCACAACCTCCGAATCGACCGCTCTGAGACGCCGGTCTCGGACCTCCGCGCGTTACTTGCGGAAGCGCGTGAGGCGAGAGAGCGGGTGCGGACTGAGACCGACGAGGTGTTCGACGACTACCCCGAAGAACTGCTGAATTTCGGCGTCAAATACTGAGTACGGCCCCGCGGGCTTCGACCGATCAGTCTGATTCGGCCGTTTCGACGCCGCTCGGTTCCGTGCTAATGAACGAACCGCGCTCGCTCATCTCCTCGATAGAGAGGTGACAGGAGATCTGATGGTCGCCGTCGCCGACGGCCTCCAGTTCCGGTACGTCCGTCTCGCAGACGTCGCCGATCTTCTTCGGGCACCGAGTCTGGAACGGACAGCCCGAGGGCGGATTGATCGGGCTCGGAACGCTGCCCTCCAAGAGGATCCGGTCGGTCTTCCGGTTCGGATCGGCGTGCGGCACCGCGGACAACAGGCTCTCGGTGTACGGGTGGAACGGCGCGGAGAAGACGTCCCCGATGCGTCCGAACTCGGCGATTTTGCCGAGATACATCACTGCGACGCGATCGCAGATGTGGCGGACGACGCCGATGTTGTGCGAGATGAACAGATACGAGATGTCCGAGTCCGCTTGGATCTCGTTCAGCAGATTGAGGATCTGTGCCTGCACACTCACGTCGAGGGCCGAAACCGGCTCGTCACAGACGATCAGCTTCGGCTCGACGGCGAGCGCGTGCGCGATGGCGACGCGCTGCTGTTGGCCGCCGGAGAACTCGTGGGGGTACTTGCTCGCGGCGTCGCCCGAGAGGCCGACGCGCTCTAAGAGCTCTCGAACGCGTTCGCGTTTCTCCTCGCCGGTCGCGATGTCGTGTCGCTCCATCGCGCGGCCGATGATCCGGCCGACCGGCTTCCGCGGGTTGAGCGAACTGTGCGGGTCTTGGAAGATGATCTGCATCTCCCGGCGTAGGCTTCGAATCGCCCCCGATCCGAGTTCGTGGACCGGCTCGCCCTCGAAGTAGACCTCGCCGTCGGTCGGTTCCAACAGTCGGAGCGCGGTCCGGGCGACGGTCGACTTCCCACAGCCGGACTCGCCGACGAGGCCGACGGTCTCGCCGGGGTAGATGTCGAAACTCACGTCGTCGACGGCCTTGACGTACCGGCGCTCGATCGACGGTAACCCGCCGCCGTCCCACGAGAGCCGGACGTTCCCGAGCACCCCTTCGCCCGCGCTGAAGTACTTCTTCAGGTTGCGGACCTCGAACAGCGGTTCGCCGGAGCGGTCGATCTCCTTTCGTCCGCTTCCGGCTTTCGCTGCGGTGCTCTCGGAGAGGTCCAACTCCTCGGCGTGGATACACGCCGCGCGCGAGGAGTCGTCGCCGACGCTGTCGAGAGAGGGATCGCCGCCGGATCGACACTCGTCGGTCGCGTGCGGACACCGCGGCGCGAAGTTACAACCGTTCGGGAGATCCGAGAGGTCCGGCATCGCACCGTCGAGCGTCGGGAGCTCGTCGTAATCGGTGTCGACCTCGGGGATCGAGTCGATCAGCGCCCGCGTGTAGGGGTGCCGCGGCCGCTCGAAGAGGTCGTCTAACTCCGACGTCTCGACGAGGTTGCCCGCGTACATCACGCCGACGTGGTCGCACGTCTGCGCGACGACCCCGAGGTTGTGCGTGATCATCAGGACGGCCGTGTTCTCCCGCGCCTGCATCTCGTTGAGCAGGTCGAGGATCTTCGCCTGCGTCGTGACGTCGAGCGCGGTCGTCGGCTCGTCGGCGATGATCAGGTCGGGCTCGCACGAGAAGCCGATCGCGACGAGGACGCGCTGGCGCATTCCGCCGGAGAACTCGTGCGGGTAGTCGTCGATGCGCTCTCCGGCGTCCGGAATTCCGACCTCGTCCATCCACTCGATCGCGAGCTCACGCGCCTCCGACTTGGAGACGTCCTGATGCCGCCGAATCGTCTCGATGATCTGCTCGCCGACCGTCATCACCGGGTTCAGCGAGGACATCGGATCCTGCGGAATCATCGCGATCCGGTTGCCCCGGATGTCGCGCATCTGCTTTTCGGACTTCTTCAACAGGTCCTCGCCGTCGAAGACGACTTCGCCGCCCGTGATCTCGCCCGGCGGATCGATCAGACGCATCAGCGACCGCGCGGTGACCGATTTGCCCGCGCCGGATTCGCCCACGAGACCCATCGTCTCGCCGCGGTCCAACGAGAACGACACGCCGTTGGAGGCGACGACCGGGTCGTCTTCCGTCCGGAACTCGGTGCGAAGCCCCCGGACGTCGAGGAGGGGTGCCTCTGCATCCGTCGATTCCTCGACGCCGTCGGCGGGCTCTGCGTTTTCGATGCGCTGTGTGCTCATTCTATCGCCTCCACTTTCGGATCGAGGACGTCGCGGAGGCCGTCACCGAGCATGTTGAACCCGACGACGGCGATGCCGATCGCCAGCGCCGGGAACAGCAGCATCCACGGTGCGGTCTCCATGAACCCTCGACCGGTGTTGATCATCAGTCCCCACGACGGACGCGGCGGCTGTGCGCCGAGTCCGAGGAAAGAGAGACTGGCCTCGGCCAGAATCGCGAACGAGACGTTGAGCGACCCTTGGACGAGGATGGGTGCCGTGCAGTTCGGGAACACCTCACTGAAGACGATTCTCGTATCGCTCTCGCCGCGCGCGACGGCCGACTCGACGTAGGCCTCGTTGCGCTCGGCGAGCGCCGCGCTGCGCGAGACGCGCGCGATGTACGGCGTGTAGACGAACGCGAGCGCGATGATCACGTTCACCAACTCTGGACCCAGCACGACGAGCAACGTCAGTGCCAGTAACACGGGTGGGAACGCCATCGCGGCGTCCATCACCCGCATTATCACTTCGTCCGTGAGTCCCCCGGCGTATCCGGATATGACGCCGACGACGGCCCCGACGAGGAGCGCGCCGGAGATCGCGCCGAAGCCGACGTACAGCGAGATTCGGCTGCCGAGAACGACGCGGCTGAAGATGTCGCGCCCGAGATCGTCCGTGCCGAACGGATGCTCGACCGACGGTGCCTCCGTCCGGTCTTCGATACTCGTCTCGTTCATTCCGTACGGGGCGATGAACGGCGCGAACACGGCGACGAGGATCAGCGAGACCACGAGGAACAGTCCGACCATCGCCTTCGTGTTCGATCGGAACTTCCGTGCGAAGTTGTCGATGCGCTCTTTTTGCGACTCCGAGAGGAATCCCTCGTCTTCGCCCTCATCGCGGTGCTGTTCGACGGCCATTACTCTTCACCTCCGTATCTGATCCGCGGATCGAAGTACGCGTACAGCAGGTCCGCGGCGAAGTTCGATATCATGTAGATCAGTGCGACGACGATGATGCATCCCTGGATGAGCGGGATGTCGCGGCTCTGAATGGCCGTCAGCGTCAGGCGACCGATGCCGGGCCAGAAGAACACCTCTTCGAGCACGACGACGCCGCCGAAGGCGTAGCTGAACTGGAACGCGATGACGGTGATGACCGGGATCACCGCGTTCTTCAGCGCGTGCCTGAGCACGACGACCCGCTGGCTCATCCCCTTCGCGCGAGCGAGCTTGATGTACTCGGCGCTCAGCACCTCCAGCATCGACGATCGAGTCATTCGCATGATGTATGCCGTGAGTGCGAAGCCCATCGCCCCCGCCGGGAGCACCAACCGCTTTACCGAACCGACGAGGTTCTCGGTCGGCGAGACGTAGCCGCCGGTCGGAAAGAGGTTAAACCAGACGGCGAACACGAGGATGAAGACCAGCCCCCACAGGAAGATGGGCATCGAGATCCCGATGAACGCGAACATCGACGCGGTCAGATCGGGCGCTTCGTTCTGGTTGACTGCGGCGTAGACCCCGAGCGGGATCGAGAGCGCGACGGCGATGAGCGTCGCGGTCACCGCGAGCAACAGCGAGCGGGGGAGCCGTTCGGCGATGAGCGCCGTGACCGGCTCACCGAAGCGGAGCGACTGACCCATATCTCCTTGGAGGAGTCCCAACACCCAGTCGAAATACTGTATGTACAGCGGTCGATTGAGCCCCAACTGCGCTTCGAGCGCGGCGAGTGACTCCTCTGTCGCGTTCGGGCCCAGTATCACGAGCGCGACGTTTCCGGGGAGAATGTTCGTGACGGCGAACGCGATAAGCGTCACTAAGAACAGCGTTACCGCCATGAATCCGACGCGCCGTAAAACGTAATTGTACATCGATGGCTTTCGGTGAGTTACCTGTCGAGCCAGTTGTCCGAAAACTGGAGCGTCGATCCGTCCGGCGCACCGATGTCACCTTTGTACTGCGGGGCTGCCGCGTACAGGCTGGGCTGCCACCACAGGAAGAGGTGTCCCGCACGCTCTTCGTGGAGAATCTCCGTCGCTTGGTGGTACAGATCCGCCCGCTGGTCCTCGTCGTACAGCGTTCGGGCCTCCTCGACCAGAGAGTTGTAGTCCTCGTTGACCCAGTTGGTGAAGAAGAACGCCCCGTTCGGGTGGAGGAACTTGTAGAACGAAACGTCGGGGTACCACAGCGCGAGGTAGGAACTCGTCGTCGCTTGGAAGTTTTGGTCGGTGAAGACGTCCGAGAGCCAAGAGTTCCACGTGATCTGTTGGATTTCCAGATCGATTCCGGCCTCCGCGGCGTCGCCCGCGATGACCTCGGCGGCTTGGACCTGTGCGGGGTACGACTGCGGGACCTTGAACGTCGCGGAGTAGCCGTCGGGCATCCCGGCGGCGTCGAGGTGTTCCTGCACCTTGTCGAGGTCGCGCTCGCGAGGTCCGATGTCCGGGTGGACCCACGGGCTGCCGGGTGCTGCGGGCGATGCGGTCGTCTGTCCGGTGCCGTACAGGGCCGCCTCTGCGACTTTTTCCTTGTCGATCGCGTAATCGAGCGCGAGGCGGGCGTCCTTGTTGTCGAAGGGTTCCTCGTCGCAGTTCAGTCCGAGGTAGACGAGCGACTTCGGGAACTGCCGCTCGAACCTGGCGTCGGGATTCTGTTCGACGGTGGACACGTCCTTGGGAGCGACGCCGTTGATGAAGTCGTACTCGCCGGCTTGGAACGACTGGAGTCGGACGCTCGAATCGGGGATCTCGCTCTTGACGATCGTGTCGATGAACGGGCCATCCTCCTCGGATGCGCCCCAGTAGTCCTCGTTGCGGACCATCGTGAACGAGGTCTCGATCTCACGGCTCTCGAACTTGTAGGGACCGGTGCCGATCGGCTCCTCGACCATGTCCTTCTCGGCGTTCTCGGCGGGCATCACCGAGAGCTCCGCCGTCGCCATCTTCGCGAGGAAGGGCGCGAACGGTTCGGTGAGCTGGATCTCGAAGGTGTAGTCGTCGGGAGCGCGGAGTTCCTCGACGTACTCGAAAAAGCCCGTCGCGAGGTAATCGCCGTTTTGAACGCGCTCGTACGTCGCGAGCACGTCTTTGGAGGTCATCTCCTTTCCGTTGTGGAACGTGACGCCTTCGCGGAGCTCGAACGTCAGGAGCGTGTTGTCCTCGGACTGTTCCATCGACTCCGCGAGGTGTGGTTCGATCGAGTAGTCGTCCTGCAGTGCGACGACCTCCTCGTAGATGTTCTCGAGGACGCGCTTCGACGCCGCGGAGGTGTCGATGTGGGGATCGAGCCCCTGCACGGGGACCGCGCCGCCCCAGTTCAGCGTGCCGCCCTGTTTCGGGTTCCCGGACGACTCCGTTCCCGTCCCGGAATCGCCGCTGCTATCCCCGCCACTCCCGTCGCCGGAGTCGTCGCCGGAGCCGTCACCGGAACCGCCGCCCGAACACCCAGCGAGCGCGGCCGCACCCGTCGCCGCGGCGGTACCGAGGAAGGTCCGACGCCCGAGGCGTCCCGACCCGTTATCATTATCCGTAGTTGACTCTACCTCCTTGCCATTCTCTTGCATATGGCTCGTCAGAGAATACACTATCATATAAATATTTTGGAATACGCAGTATTATGCGTCGAACTGACCAGCCCCCCACCCACAGATAGACGATAGGATAATATAGGAGAAGATAGACACAGCGAATACGCGCTATGCAGATCAACCAGCAGCGACTCCGAAGCGACATCGAGTCCAACGCGGAGTTCGGAGCCGTTCCCACCGACGAGGGCCGTGGACGGACGGTTCTCACCGGCAGCGAAGCCGACCGGCGGGCCCGAGAATTCTTCTGCGAACGACTCCGCGACGCCGACCTCTCGATCTCGATCGACGAGGTCGGCAACATCGTCGGACGCTGGGTCCCAGACAGTGCCAACCCTGACGCTGCCGCTGTGGCGACCGGGAGTCACTTGGACTCTGTCCCGGAGGGCGGAATTTTCGACGGTCCGCTCGGCGTGTACGCCGGGTTGGAGAGCATCCGGGCGATGCAGGACGCTGCCGCCGAGCCCGCCCGGCCGATCGAAGTCGTCTGTTTCACCGAGGAGGAGGGCCAACGCTTCGACGGGGGACTGATCGGTTCGGCGGTCGCAGCGGGTGATATGACGGTCCAAACGGCACTCGATATCGAGGACGCCGACGGCGTTCCACTGGGCGACGCGCTCGCGGATATCGGCTACTGCGGGGAGGGCCGGCTCGACGCGGCCGCGTGGGATGCGTGGATCGAACTCCACATCGAACAGGCCGAGCGTTTGGTAGCTGCCGACGCCGTCGGCGGTGTGGTTACGACCATCGTCGGTCTCTCCCGGTGTCAGGTCGAACTGTCCGGCGAGGCCGATCACGCCGGATCGACGTTTATGGACGAACGAAGGGACGCGCTCGCGGCCGCCAGCGAGTTCGTCCTCGACGTCGAACGAGCGACGAACGACCGCCGATCGGTTTCGGAGTCGGCTGTCGCCACCGTCGGGAAGCTCGACGTGTCGCCGAACGCGCCCAACGTGATCCCGGGTCGGGTGTCGCTCACCCTCGACGTCCGCGACGTCGACTACGACTCGATCACTCACGTCATCGACGCCGCGAGATCGAGTCTCGACCGGATCGAATCCGACAGAGCCGTCGAAACGTCGCTCGAGCATCCGTGGGACCGTCGCCCGATCGAAATGAGTCGGCGCTGCCGCGATGCGCTCCACGCCGCGGGGGCCGACGGCGGCCTCGATACGATCGACCTCCACTCCGGCGCGGGCCACGACACGATGCACGTCGCTGACGTGACCGACGCCGCGCTGCTCTTTGCGCCGTCACGGGACGGGATCTCTCACAATCCGCTCGAGTGGACTGACTGGGAGGACTGTGCGGACGCGACGCGAGTGCTCGCGGGTGCGCTCGCACGACTGGCGTCCGAATAGCGTTTCCTCGTCTGAATAGCGCACTCTTGCTTCTCCGTGGATCACTTTGGCTCTCGACGCCTTTTCGATTCGCCAGCCCGTTGGCCCGTCGATCGGTAACACGTCGTCGACGCTGATACGCAATCGTTTGGTCTCCGTCCTCGGCCGGAACGACGACCCGTTTTTCTGCTGTATGTGAACGAGGTCGTATTCGGCCTTCATTGCCGATGAATACCCAGTAATTGGCGTTTTCGATATTTCAACTCGTTCGCGGACGTCCCTGAACGCCGTCTCCGAGGGGTTGAACTCGACACCTCGAAACTGCGGGTTTACGAAATACAAACAACTATAGTCGCACGGACCAGAACAACAGGTATGACGGACGAACGGCCGACCGGTTCGCCGCGGACCTTGAAGACGGTATCGCGCGCGTTCGATCTCATTCGGGCCTTAGAGGAGTTAGACGGGGCCGGCGTCACCGAATTAGCGGAGTACTTGGACCTCTCGAAGAGCGTCGTCTACAACTACCTCAGTACGCTTCGCGCGGAGAAGTTCGTCGTCAAGGAGGGCGACACCTACCGGCTCTCGTTGCAGTTTCTGCTTGTCGGCGAGTACGTACGATATCAGAACACGCTCTATCGGATCGGGAAGCCCGAACTCGAAGAGCTCGCCGAAACGACCGGCGAGTTCGCTCACCTCGCCACCGAACAGCACGGACTGGGGGTCAATCTCTACAAGGTGAGCGGCGAGAAAGCCGTCGGCAGCGACTACCAAGTGAACAAGCTTCAGCGCGCGGATTACCTCCATTTTTCGGCGACAGGGAAGGCGATATTGGCGCATCTCCCGCGCGAACGCGTCGAGTGGATCGTCGACAAGTACGGACTTCCGGCGAAGACCGACTCGACGATCACCGACCGTGAGGACCTGTTCGAGGAGCTCGACACGATACGTGAACGTGGCTACTCTCTCAACGATGAGGAGGAGATCACCGGACTGCAAGCCATCGGTGCGCCGGTGACGAACCGTCACGGGCGCGTCCTCGGATCGATCAGCGTATCCGGCCCCGTTCGTCGAATGAAGCGTGCTGACTACCACAAACAACTGATCGAGGACGTCGTCAACACGGCGAACGTCATCGAGGTGAACATCAATATGGAAGAGACCGACGAGGAGTTCCCGACGTTTAGCTAACGCGTGTCTCGAAATCACCTAACGGACGTACGCGTGTTATGTATGTCTCGGTAGCCGTCACGTGTATGAGATAGTGAGTTGAAACTCCTTTACGGCACCCGTGACCAGTTCCGGCAGGTCTGACTCGAAGCGCTCGCCGCGCATCCTGTGGGTCGGTCCGGCGACGACGAGGCTTCCGATGACGTCGTCTTGGGCGTCGAAAGCGGGTGCGGCCACCGCTCGAAGTCCCGTCGTGTACTCCTCGTGGGCGTAAGCGTACCCCCGCTCTCGGACGTCACTGAGATCAGCGCGCAGTTCGTCCATATCGGTCAACGTCTGCTCCGTCCGTGGCGGCAGTCCGTACCGTTCGAGTATCCGGTCCCGTCGGTCCTCCGGAAGAAACGCGAGAATCGCTTTTCCGGACGCCGATTGGTGGAGAAACACGTTCTGTCCGACTCTCGCCTCCGACGGAACTCCCTCCGTCCCCATCTCACAGTAGATGAACGTGCCGACGCCCTGTTCTTCGACGAGGAATCCGACGAACTCACCGGTCTGGTCGGCCACCTGTTGGACGATCGATTTCGATTGGCGATGAAACGAGTAGCGTTCGCGGGCCGCCCCGCCATACCGGAGAAACTCGAGTCCCAGAACGTACTCGTCGTCACGCTTGTCGACGAACCGCTGCGCTCGGAGCGTTTCTAAGTGTCTGTGAACCGTACTCTTGGAGACGCCGACTTCCGACGCGATCGCTGTCAGCGTGGCTGTTTCGAGACTGTGAAGCGCGTCGAGTATCTCTAGGAGTGTTTCGTCCGACTTGATTGTGTCCCGAGGTGGTGCGTTCATTTCGCTATCTTCTATTATCGACTCCTACAAATTTGTTCCGCCTCGTGCAACGCCAGTCGAGTCATTCACGACCGTTCCTCGGTTTTCCCGCTGATATTCCGTGACGTGGAATTTTTATAATATCTGTCAGATCTGGATATTGTGGTCTTTTACACGAAGAAATACACTACTATTCGATCTATCAGCCCAATTCTATTCGTACTATCTGCATCCTGTGAGATATATATCCGCCTTGTTCGGATCGTCGGTTGCACATCGTGATACATCATCACATCCAGTTCTCAGGAGCTCCGGTCGTCTGCCAGTTGAACGAGCTGGACGACGCCAACTCGCATTCGAGGTACTACACCAATCGCTTGCGGCGCTACAGAACACAGAAATTGAGACAACCGATCCGCTCTGCGGTACTACTCGGTGTCCGATTCGGGCGACTCGATCAGATCGAGTATTCGATCTTCGAGCTCTTTCTTCTCGATTTTACCGACCTCCGTCCGCGGGAGTGAGCGCACGGTAGCCAGCCGTTCGGGGCGTTTGAATACGGCGATTCCTCGCTCGTCCAAGAACGCGGATATCTCTTCGAGCGTAATCTCTTCGACGCCGTCAGCCAATTCCACGACCGCAGCGGGACGCTCTCCGAGACGGTCGTCTGGGACGCCGATGATGGCCACGTTCGCGATTTTCGGGTGTTCGATGAGTTCGTCTTCGACGCCCGGCGCGTAGATGTTCTCTCCGCCGCGGATGATCGTGTCCTTCATTCGTCCGAACACTTGGAGATTTCCGTCGGGTCGCCGCGCGAGCACGTCCTCGGTAAAGAACCAGCCGTTCGCAGAGAAGTTTTCGGCGTTCTCCTCCTCATTTCTGAAATAGCCCGTGAAGAATCCGGGTCCACGCACGGAGAGTTCGCCGGGTTCTCCGGCGTCGAGTTCGTCCTCGCGGTCGCCGCCGACGATGCGAATTTCGTCGGCTTCCGGGGCGATCGGACGCCCGACGGTGTTGGCCTGTATTTCGACGGCGTCGTCGGGACGAGAGCAGATTAACGGTCCCTCCGCCATCCCGAAGATGTTGCAGAACCCGACTCCCCAACGATCGACCGACTGCTCGACGACCGCGGGCGGGACCTTCTGTCCACCGCTGACGAGGACCTTCAGCGACGTCAAATCGTACTGGTCGACGTCCGGATGATCCAAGATATCCAATATCTGCGTCGGCATCGGCAGCGTGTAGCTACCGCCGACCCGTTCGATGAACGCCATCAGGCTCTCCGGCTTCAGCGTTGGCTCGACTGCGACGGTCGCCCCACGCCACAGCGCAGCACCGACGATACAGTTCAGCGAAGCGTTGTGTCCGATCGGGACGCTCGGAAAGGCCACCCAGTCGTCTTCGACCCCGGCGACCTCGGCCATCTTCTCCCACTGGAACACGTAATCGTTGTGGGTCCGTGGAATCGCCTTCGGCAGTCCAGTAGTCCCGCCGGAGAGCAGCATCACACCGGGTTCTGTCGGATCGACAGTCCTCTCTGCGACGTTTTCACTATGCCGCTCGGTCCACTGCTCGTCCCGCATCGAACTGAACGTCACACACCCATCTACAGCGTCGGTCTCCTCGTCGACGACGGTAATCACGTGGTCGAGACAGTCGTGCGACGTTCGGACGTCATCGGCCAGATCGACGAAGTCGAACCCGCTCGGGTACCTGTCGTGATCGACGACGTACGCACGCGCGTCAGTCAACTCCACCACGTGGTTCGCTTCCGCCTCGCGGTGACGCGGGAGAACCATCACCGGGATCACGCCGATCCGCGAACAGGCGAGGAACGCTTCGACGAACTCCGTACAGTTCGGCAATTGGAACACTACCCGCTCGTTCGGACGGAGGCCGAGTTCACCGAGGAAATACGCCGCAATCTGTCGTGTGTTCTTCGCGAGTTCTGCGTAGGTCAATTCGCGCTTCGGTCCGACGAGCGCCGTTTGGTCAGGCGTCGATTCAGCGTGCCGGTCGACCACCTCGTGGAACGTCTCGTTCCGCCAGTATCCCTCTTCGACGTAGGACTGCTGCCGCTGCGCGTCGAACGGGACGTATCCGGCTAACGAGGACGTATCCGTAGACTCTCCTGCGGTCATTGATACGGTGTCACGTAGCTAATCCAGCGTGATAAATCTATAGTGTTACCGGCCGCAAACGCTGACAGCCACCTCGTTGCTACGAAGGTCGAATATTAACGTACTTTATAGATAGTTTCAAGTACCCTTGTTTCAAACGTGGGTATCGTTATCATGATCGGCGATAGCTTTTGGACACCGAAGCGACCGGTGCGGATCGCCCTACTGGGGGCGGTGCTCGCGATGGTCGTCTTGCATCAGAGCGAATTGCTCGGACTGATGAACTCACAGGCACTCGTCTTCGGGTGGATCCCCGTACAGATCGCCTACGACGTCGCGTTCCTGTTAGTCGGGACCGCCATTCTCGCAGTGATGTACGTGCTCGCTCCCGAACCGCCAGCCGAACACGAAGCGACTATCGACGGAGACGCGACTTCGACGGACTCCTCGACGGTCGGGAACGGTGGTGAATAATGGTTTCGAGCTCGAATCTCCTGATTATCGGCATCACGGCCGCGTACTTACTCATCGTGCTGGGCGTCGGCCACGTGGCCGCGCGTGCGACCGGCACCTCGCGAGAGGATTACCTGATGGCGGATCGCTCCTTCAGCACGATCATCCTGCTGGCTGCGCTGTTCGCGACGAATATGACCGCTGTCGTGATGATCGGTGCCCCCGGTTTGGCGTACAGTGCTGGTGCCGGGGCGTTCGGGTTCTTCGTCGTGCTGTTCGCGTTCTTATTCCCCGTTTTCTTGATGACGGTGGGATACCGGATCTGGATGGTCGGCAAGGAGTTCGGTCACATCACGCCCGCCCAGATCATCAATCACCGGTGGGACGCGTCGTATCTCGGTCTCGTAGCGATGCTGATGTTCACTATCTGGACGATCCCTTACATCCTCGTCGGCGTTCAGGGAGGCGGTATCGTCTTCGAGGCGCTCACCGGCGGAGTTGTCCCGTACTGGTTGGGTGCCGCGATCGTCCTCCTCGTCGTCGGCGGCTACGTCTATCAGGGCGGGATGCGCGGTACCGGTTGGACGAACGCCTTCCAAGGTGCCGTCTTCATCGTCTTTCTCCTCGCGATGTTCTTCTGGGTGCCCACTCGGTTGGGCGGCTTCGAGAGCGCCACGGCGGCGGTCGCACAGATCAACGACGGAGTCCTTCTGAACAGGGGCGGTATTCCGCCGTTCCAACCCCGTCCGTGGTTCTCACAGGGACTAATCGTCGCCCTTGGCGCGTTTATGTTCCCGCACCTGTTCGTGCGGTATATGACCGCCCGCTCCGTGAAGAACCTACAGCAGACTGCAGTGCTGTACCCGATCGCGGTCATCGTCGTCTGGACTCCGGCGGTTCTCTTGGGGTTTTGGGGCGTGGCGCAGTTCCCGGACTTGGCGAATCCAGACTTCATTCTTCCGACGTTGGTCCAACAAACGCTCCCCGTGTGGGTCGTCGGGTTCGCGCTCGCGGGGATTCTCGCGGCGCTGATGTCCAGTCTGGACGGACAGGTGCTCACCTTGAGCACGTTCTTCACCGAGGACGTCCTCCGGGAGTTCTTCCACATCGGGGAGTACCGCGAGATCTACTACACACGCGGGTTCTTGATCCTCATCTTCCTCGCCGCCTTCGCTGGCGCGATGCTCACCCGCGACAGCATCGTCGATACCGCGACGTTCGCGTTCTCCGGCTATGGGTTGATGTTCTTCCCCATCTGCTCGGCGTTCTACTGGCGTCGCTCGAACAAGTACGCGGCGTACGCCGGACTGATCTGGGGATTCATCGGCATCTGGGCGTTCGAACTGGGCCTGCTTCCGGCCAGTCTGACGTTCGGATTCCTGCCGTTCGTTCCCCTCGTCGTGACCCAAATCGTTCTGATGGTGCTCGTCGCCTACGCCACGGAGAAACCCCCCAAGGATAAGGTGAAACAGTACGAACAGCTGTTCGAGAACATCTGGTAACCGCTGCACAGCATACTGAAACCACCGCTCACGTCGCGAACGCGACTGTGAGCGCCCTAATTCGACACACTCTCTCATGAACGTCAACATCATCGGTGGCGGCCCCGGCGGACTGTACGCGAGCATCCTGCTCAAGAAGACCCACTCCGACTGGGACGTCACCGTCTACGAGCGCAATCCACAGGGCGTAACGTACGGCTGGGGGATCGTCTTCCCCGATCGAACGATCTCGAACCTCGCCGAGGCCGACGCCCCCTCTCATCGAGCGATCACCGAAAACTTCGAGCGTTGGGATCCGTTCGACATCCGTTACGGCGACGAACGCTATCGCTGCGGCGGCAACACGTTCGCGAGTATGATGCGGACTGATCTGCTCACGGTGCTGCAAGATCGCTGTCGGGACGTCGGCGTCGATCTCCAGTTCGAGACGACCATCTCAGAGCCGGGGGAACTGGCGGCTGAATCCGACCTCTGCATCTTCGCAGACGGTATCCACAGTCGCTCGCGCGACGCGTTCGCCGACGAGTTCGGCACCGACATCGTCGAGGGCGAAGCGCGTTTTTCGTGGTTCGGCACCGAGCAGGACTTCGAGGCGCTCACGCACATCTTCGTCGAGAACGACGACGGCATCTGGTGTGCGCACACGTACCCGAGCCCGACGAGCACGTTCATCGTCGACTGCGACGCGGAGACGTGGGAACGGTCCGGCCTCGAACAGGCCAGCGAGTCGGAGTACCTCTCCTACCTCGAAGACGTGTTCGCCGACCACCTCGGCGGACACTCGCTGCTGTCCCAACAGGACCAGTGGCGGCGATTCGAGACGGTGACGAACGAGCGCTGGCACCACGACAATATGGTCCTCCTCGGCGATGCGGCCCACACAGCCCACTATTCGATCGGATCGGGAACGACGCTCGCGATGGAGGACGCAATCGGACTGATGGAGACGTTCGAGTCTCACGACGACATCGAACGGGCGCTTTCGGCCTATGAGGCATCGAGGCGGCCGTTCGTCGATAACCTTCTCTCGGCGGCGGAGCGCAGCCGAATCCACTTCGAGAAGGTCGCGCGATACTACGACCTGCCCCCGCGACAGTTCGCGGTGCACCATCTCACGCGGAGCGGTCGGCTCACCTACGGGAGTCTGAAGCGACGGGATCCGTCGTTCGTGCAGGCGTTCGACGAGTGGTTCGCACGGACGACGCCGGGCGACTCGGTGCTTCCCCCGGCGTATCAACCCCTCGATGTCGGCGGCACCCGCCTCGAAAACCGGTTCGTTCGACCGCTCGAAACGACATTTTCCGCGGTCGACGGCACACCGTCCACCCAACAACTGTCGATGGTGCCCGACGCCGCCGCGGACGGTCCTGGACTGGTGCTCACGGAACCGCTCGCCGTCGCTCCGGACGCGCGTCGAACCACCGGATCACCGGGGTTGTACACCGAGGAACATACCGACGCGTGGGCCGATGTCCTCGCGTCCGTCCCCGCGGACGTCACCGTCGGAACGCGGTTACTTCACGCGGGCGCTCACGGTGGCGTTGAGGCTCAAATTCTCGAATCCGGGGGATACAAGGAACGAGAATCGACGTGGGCTCCGCGACTCAGCGACGAGTATCCGGTTCGGCCAGCCGAGTTCGCGCCGGATGCACTCTCGTCATCTCAGCGCGAAGCGGTCGTCGAGAACTTCTCGGATGCAGCGCGGCGGGCGGCCGACGCTGGATTCGAGTACCTCCAGATCGACGGCGGTACCGATTCGCTGTTCGGCGATCTCCTCGCTCTCGAAGGGTCGCTCGACGACCGCACTGAACTCCTCCGAGACGTCGTTTCAGCAGTCTCTCAGTCGTGGCCCGATTCGAACGCCTTGGGCGTCACGATCCCTGTTTCTGGGGCGGAACCAACGGGAATATCGATGACGGATGCGTTCGAAATCGCAGATCGACTCGCGACGGTCGGCTGTGATGTGGTCGCCCCCGTCGACGCGCAGCGTGGCTCGCGTGCCCTCGATCAATCGGGTCCGAGCGATTTCAGTGACGATCTCCGCAACGAAACCGGGATTTCCACGATCGCGACTGCGCCGACGACGTCCGTCGACAAAGTGAACACGCTCGTTGCGACCGGCCGGGCGGATCTGTGTCTCTTCCCCCGGCGGGTTCCGGATCAGTAGCCTTCCGATGATTCATATGAAATAATAATTTTAACTGTATAAATAAGATCTCCAACATTTAAAAATAAGAAGAATAGGGTATAATCGTCGTTTATTAGATCTTTGACTATTTATTGTTTTATTTACCAAATCAATATTACATATAAATTTATATTATATATCTCGCCTATCCTCACTCTTTCTTTCTTCGGGTAGTAACCTACTACCACGACGGACTTCCCGCAGTCAGAACCCGTACGGTGATTAACAAAGCCGTATTTCCTCGTCGGTTCGAAGTATGTCGCACGCTCCAATTAGTACCGCGAGACAGAGTCATCTACTGTTAAACCGGGCCGAATTACGTTCGTCACCGCGGGTTGTCCGGGGGTCAGTTCGGATTCGATGACCCGACCGATAGAGCTCAAAAACGGCCGAGTCGTCACACCGACGCGCACCATCGAAGGCGGTCGCGTGGTGGTCGCGAACGGCCAGATCACGCACGTCGGAGAGACGACACCCCGATCGATGGCGGGTGTGAGATCGATCGACGTCGACGGACAGCTCGTCCTGCCGGGACTCGTCGATCTCCACGGAGACGACATCGAGAGCCACCTGTACCCGCGGTCTGACGCCCCGGTCGACGCCCAAACCGCTCTCGCGTCGGCGGATCGAACGAACCTGTTCAACGGTGTGACGACCAAGTTTCACGCCGTCGCCTTCGAGGACGCTCCCGACGACGCCCGGTCGCTCGATGACGCGGCGGCCATCGCCCGCGAGATCGACTCGGCGTCGTACACGATCGCCGACAACCGGTTTCACGCTCGATGCGAACTGGTCGAACGGAGCGTGGAGGCGGTCGAGCGGCTGGCTTCGGACGTCTCCGTGGACCTCCTCTCAGTGATGCACCACGCGCCCGAGGAGGGGCAGTTCGATCGCGAGCAGTTCGAGCAACACTACGGAGAGAACCGCGGGTGGTCGGCTGATACCGTCGCTCGGGCCGCCACCGAGAGAAGGTCGTTCTCACAATCGGAACGCGACGACCTTGTCGAGCGTATGGCGACGCTGGCGGACCGTCTCGGCGTTCCGCTCGCGTCGCACGACGACGAGAGCGCGGCGACCGTCGACCGGATGGCCGCGTGCGGTGTCTCGATCAGCGAGTACCCGCTGACTCTCGCGGCCGCGCGACGCGCCGCGAACCGAGGCATCGGTATCGCGATGGGTGCCCCCAACCTCGTTCGCGGCGGGAGCCTCTGGGATAACCTCTCGGCTCGCGAGGCGATCGACGAGGGTCTCGTCGACGTTCTCTGTGCCGACTACCACCCGCCGTCGCTCCTCGCAGCGGCTCTCACTGACACGGGTGAACCGCTTTACGAGCGGGTGAACCGAGTGACGAGGAACCCGGCCGACGCGGTCGGGCTCGACAATCGAGGGCGACTCGAAACCGGTGCGCGCGCCGACGTAATCGTCGTCGATCCGGCGTCGCCGCCGACGGTGTCGCGCGCCCTAGTCGCGGGGTCAGAGACGTTCGTCGCGGGAACGACGCCCGCTTCGATGCCCTCAACGAACGCACCGCGTCTCCTCGGTCCCGGTTCCTGAGGCTCTCGGTCAGTTTCGTTTCGGCTTATTGTGGATTCGTCTTTGCGGATTCGTCAGAGAGATTCGTACTCACGGGTTTGGCCGTCGCTCGCGTATGGATGCGTGTTCGGTGGGTACTGACCGGTGGCCGAAAAATTGCCCGAGAACCCGACGCATCGTGTGGGGGCCAGTGAAGGGGGGTGGGGGGGTGACCGTCGGGCGCTCCGGGCGTTCGGAACCACATCCCCCACTGCCTTCGTTATCACCCCGTTAGACCGTGGTTGCCGACACCTACTACGGACGATTTCCCCCCGTACTGTCCGAAAGGATCCGTGTGAACAGTTCTCGCGGGGGCGGTACCACACTCTCGGGGTGTGCCCTTCGGTACTCCTCTGTGAACAATCGGCCGTTCTATTACCTCCCACATAACCAAGACCATATTCGGCAATCGGGGTGTGTATGCCAGATCGAAGGTACACGATGGACACGAACCGGCAGTGTGAACGGTGCGGTGCGGCCGTCAGCAAACAGTTCGTTCGGGTGTTCGGCTTGGACAACACGGTTCACGGTTGTCTCAACTGTCTCACCCGTACCGAACTGGCGGTCGGCGAGGCTGCGATGCGGACGGAGACAGAGGAGAAGGAGGCCAGCGCGGGGATCCGATGGCCGACGAGCAACGCGCCCTAATTCGTTTTCTCCCTGTCTCTCTCACGTACTCCACTCTCTGACTCTCTGCGTCTCCCACTCCGTGCCACCCCCTGAGTCCTGCTTCTATTCCGGATACAGCACCGCTCATACTGGACATCGAACCGCTCGATAGTCACTCGACTGTGACGCTTTTCGCCAGGTTTCGCGGTTTGTCGATCGCTCGATCGCGAATTTCCGCGGCGTGATACGCGAGCAACTGCAGGTGGACGTTGGCGAGGATCCCGGCTAGGTTCGGTCCGACGTCGGGATAAGACAGATACTCGTCGACTTTCTCTCGAACGTCCGTGGCGGATTCGGGACCGATTCCGATGACGGGCGCACCGCGGCTCTGCGCCTCGCGGATGTTGTGAAGCGTCCGCTCGTCGTTGCGACCGGTGAAGATCGCGACGACGACGGTGGCGGGTGTCACGAGCGCGAGCGGCCCGTGTTTCAGCTCTCCGGCCGCGAACCCCTCGGCGTGCTCGTAGGTTATCTCCTTGAACTTCAGCGCGCCTTCCAGCGCCACTGGATACCCGACGCCCCGGCCGATGAAGAAGTACGAGTCCGCATCTGCGTACTGTGTGGCCAAACGCGCCGCATTGCCGTCGCCGACGACGGTTTCGACGTGGTCCGGCAACGCGCGAAGTTCGGAAACATCACCGTTGTCGTACGCGGTTTGGCCGTCGTTCTCCGCGCGATCGCCTCCTCCAGTCCGACCGTTCGCGCCTTCGCGATTCTTCGTTGCGGTCGTCGAAACCGATCGATCGATCTGATCCGCGGATCGATCAGTCTCCTCGGCCGTCGACCATCCCGCGCTCTGTCCCGCTCCGTCGTCTTCCAGCCGATCGGCCAGCAGCGCGATCGCGGCGACCTGCGAGGAGAACGTCTTCGTCGCGGCGACGCCGATCTCGGGCCCCGCGCGGATGAAGAGCGCGTCGTTGGCTTCCCTCGCCGCCGTGGAGCCGACCACGTTGGTCACCGCGAGCGTTCGTGCCGGCGAGCTGTTTGCCGCCCGCAACGACGCCAGTGTGTCGGCGGTTTCGCCGCTCTGTGTCACGGCAATTACGAGTGTGCGGTCCGTGACGGGCATCGGTTCGTGCGCGAACTCGTTGGCGGGAACCGCTGTCGCCGGAATACCCCGTCGCCGAAGCAGCGTACAGCCGTACATCCCCGCGTGATACGAGGTGCCGCAGGCGACGAAGATCACCTCGTCGACGTCCGCGAGCGATCCCTGCGGGAACTCCGAAAGGACGCTCTTTCCGCCCTCGATCCGGCCGTTGATAGTCTGTCTGAGCGAGACGGGCTGTTCGTCGATCTCTTTTCGCATAAAGTGATTGTACACGCCCTTCCTGGCGTCCCCGGCGTCCCAGTCCACCGTCTCGACGGTCCGTTCGATCGGATCGCCGGCCACGTCGGAGATCTGATAGCCCTCGGCGTCGACGACGACGACGTCGTCATCTTCGAGATACACCACGCGGTCGGTGAACTCGAGGAAGGCGGGGACGTCGCTCGCGAGGTAGTTCGCGGTCTCGCCGACCCCCAAGACCAACGGCGATCCGCGCCGTGTCGCGTACACCTCCTCGCGACCGTCGACGACCATCGCGATCGCGTAACTCCCCTCGATCCGGTCTATCGCCGATCGGAACGCCGTCTCGGGATCGATACCGGCGTCGAGCGCGTCGGCGACGAGATGCGGAATAACCTCGGTGTCGGTCTCACTGGTGAACTCGTGGCCTCGATCTCGGAGTTCGCGTCTGAGTGTCTCGTAGTTTCGGATGATCCCGTTGTGAACGACTGCGACCCGGTTTGACCCGTCGGTATGTGGGTGGGCGTTGGCGTCGGAGGGAGCGCCGTGCGTGCTCCACCGGGTATGTCCGATCCCCACTGAACCGCTCAGGCGGTCACTGTCGAGGTCGGCTTCGAGGGCGTCTGTCTCGCCCTCGCGTTTGCAGACGACGATCTCTCCGTCGTTCCGCCGGAGTGCCACCCCGGCGGAGTCGTACCCGCGGTACTCGAGGTTTCGGAGGCCGGTCAAGAGCTCTCCGAGGGCGTCGCCGACACCGGCGCGGACGATGATACCACACATCTTTACACCCTCGCTCTCTCGTCGGTTTCGGTACGACTCGTCCGTGAACTATCGAATCTGCGTTGTGGGACCATACGTTGTGTGACCCGCCCGGAACCGAACCGAAGCGGACGGCTGTATTCGACTGGAGCACCGGGCTTTGTTATGATGAGACACTCAGAACCAACACCAGTTAGGTGGTCGCTGTAGCGATGCCGACACGATGACCGTGATCCCCGTGACAACCCTCTCACAGCCGTATGCGGAGGTCTCCTAATTATGCCGCAAAATCAGCGCGTGAACCCTCGGTCAGCGGTTCTCAGGTCGATTCGCTCCGCGGTTTTCAGGCCGATTCGTTCTTCCAGTGATACGCCGACAGTGCGCCGATGAGAACGAGCGAGGCGACTGCGACGACCGGTTGCGGGCCGACGAGCGCGACGGTCCCGACGTAGAGGAAAAACGTGCCGCCGGCGAGCGCTCCGTAGTACGTCGGCCACGGTGAGCCCCCTTCAACCTCTCGTTGGAGGTACTTGTGATACCGTTCGGTGACTTCTCCCCGCTCGACGGTCCCGCGGTCCTTGTCGAACTCGATCGCGCCGGCGTCGTGCATCTTCGGCAGGTGGCACTGATACAGGCCGACGTACACGCGCTTTCGCTCCTGCGCGTTGAGCGCCTCCGGCGGTTTGTCGTTCTCGATTCCGCCGATGTGCTCGGCGAGGTCACTCAGCGTCGTTTCCCCGTTGCACTCCTCTACCGCCTGCATCACGAGCCGTCGACGGCGGTTTCTGAGCACGTCGAAGATGACGTCCAGTGACGGCCCGCCCTGCCTGACGTCGTGACTCGCCTCCGCTGTCTCTGTTGACTCCGCTTCGGTGCCGCTCCGTTCTTCGTGTTGCTGTGTTGATACGCTCATAACTCGTTACTCGTCACTGTGAGGGCAACTGCGAAAACTCGATTCAGGGAGCTCTTCGCGCCGAGGTGTCGTCCCGGTACTGACTGGGGACCGCGGACGCGCGGTGTCATACCCACCTCCTGCGTCTTCGGTGCGATTGCACGGGTGCAACGCGGTCCACTCCCGGAATACTGAGGGGAACTCCCGGAGGCCGTATAGCCCTCGAGGGCTTACTAAACCGCCGATCGGCCGCCCCTCGACTGGATCGAGCACGGGGACCCGTTCCGGTCGGTACGCGCCGGTATATCCGCTGGCGCTCGCGACACTCCACCCTCGAATTTGTGGTAGTCTGTTGCATACGAATGGATCGCTCCGTTGTTACCTTTTTCGCCTCATCTCGATGGAAGTCTTATTCTCGGCCACAGCCCATAGGTGTTTTTCTTGTGACAAACACACTATTAAGAAGCACAATATTAAAACCACCTGACTTTTGTGTCGGGTATCGTCTCAGTATCGGAACGTTACTTTGCGTTATCGATTCGTTTAGCGACTCGCCAACTCCCGTCGTCTGTTCCGGACGTCCTGTTTCGGCTCTCCTACGCGCTCGACGACGCTCGGATCGGCAACCTCCCCAAACGTGTGTCGTCGTGGCGGTTGAGCGTCCTGTGGGATCCGCGGGCGGCTCTCCGACGTCGAACGTAGTCAGTCCGTATCCTCGGTATCCGGAGCAATACAAACTGGTTCGTTCACGTCGGCTTCCAGCGTGACCGGACCGTTCGAACGAAGTATGCGCCTCCGTGACCTGTCCCGCGGTGTCGTCTCGGGCTATCCCGCATCTATCAGTCGAACGTACGGCGTCCCGACCGCCGCGATTGCACGGCTCGTTTCGGAGCCGTTGATTCGGATTTCGGGTACCTGATCGCTATGGATCCTCCCCCGTCTGGCCCCGCTGTGGAGGGCCGGCGCGCTCCGGAGCGACCGCCGCGCGAACCCGTACCGATGCCCCGCGGGCCCGCCGAATCCGCGATCGAGCCGTCGGATGGCCTCGCGGGCCAGTTCGGCACGTCGCTCGATTCGTCACTCCGGCGATTCGGGCGGATGCTCTTCGATGCGTTCCCCGCGTTCGAGACACAGCTTCGTCTCGGTCGGTCGGTGTACGCCGACGCCATCGTACGCCTCACGTGCTGGCGATACAACCGCCGACACTCGGCCCCTATCGAACCGTATCGAGTAGCGTGGGTCGATCCGGGGCGCATCGTCCGGCTCTCGGCGCGGTCGACCCGCCCGCGGTTCCGTCGCTTCGGGACCGTCGCCGACGGAGACTGGGATCGCTGCGAGATCCGCTTCCGCGATACCGACGTGTTTTGCGCGTTCGAGAGCCACTACAAAGACGGCGTCCCGTGGGACGAAACCGCGTTCTTCGACCGGGTCGTCGCGGAGATCGACGACGGGAGGGAACGGTGGGGCTGTACGTCCCGAGCGGACTTTTACGACCGTTGTGACCGGCTCGATCAGCTGTACGAGTCGATCCGTGAACACGGCTTTCTCAGTCAGCGACAACTGGTGGAGTCCGGCGTCGACGATCCAATCGAACGCCGCCGACAGACGGTCGCAGAACGGATCATCAACGACGAAATCGCGGTCGACGTCGGCCGCGACGGCGAGCTGTTGTTCTCGGACGGACGCAACCGCTTGGCCATCGCGAAGGTCCTCGGCGTCGAGGTCGTTCCGGTGGTTATCTTCCGGCGACACGACGAGTGGGCCGCTTGTCGAGACGCCGTCGCGACGTTTCTCGAAGACGGCGGCGAACTCCGCGGGCGGCTTCGCGACCACCCGGACCTCGCTCCCCTCATCGAGAACGCGAGGACGTAGCCATCCGATGGCTGTCACCATTCGATGACGTGTGCGGCTATCCGGCCGATCGTACTCCACGACAACTGCTGGTGCGTCGGCAGCACTAACAGCTGATTTCGCAGGGCTGTCGACTCCTCGAAGCCGTGTACCTCCTCGTGTCGGTACACCGGCGGCCACGTGAGCGCTTCGCACGGGAGCCCGTCCGTTTGAAGCTCTCGAAACAGTTGCTGGCGCGCCGTGGCGGAGTCTGCGATCCCGACGACGCCGTACGGGCACGCGCCGTCGTATACGTCGCCCGAGAGCACTCGGAACTCGTCGCTTCCGTCGAGAAGCGCCCTGAGGACGCGATATCGGGCCTGTCTCGCCGATCTGACGGCCGCCGGCTGGCACCGAGCGAGTCCGAACGACGTGAGTGGACTGGGTCCAGCCAACGATTCCTCCGGTGCTACCTCCTCGGCGTCGCTGGAGTGAAACTGACCGAGCAGGGCCTCCGGTACGAGATCGACGGGAATTCGATCTCGAAGCGAGCCGAAGAGGTACTGGGCGTCGTGACGCCAGTTCCACGTCGGGGGTGCCTCCGGAAGCCTCGCATCGGTCTGCGAGACGACGATTCCACCGTCGGGGACCGGCAGCGTCTTGTGTGGACAAAACACGGCAAAATCTCCTCGGGATCCGAGTAATCGTCCGTTCTCGTCGCGACCGAACAACCCCCGCGCACAGTCTTCGATCACCAGCGCGTCGTGCTCGTGGGCGATGGAGACGAGTTCGTCGAATCCCTCGTCGACGAAGCCGAAGTAGTGGATGACTTGGATCGCCGCGGGGCCGATCGACCGAATTCGCTGCCTGATTTCGGCGAGTGGCAGCGTGAGATCGGCGGAGACCGGGTAGTACCGGACGTCGAGCCCAGCGTTACGTGCCGCCCACGTGACGCCGCCCGGTGCGTAGGCGGGAAGAAGCACCGTTTCCTCCGGTTTGACTGTCTCGAACGCCGCCGTCAGCCCCTGTTTCGCCCATCGATACACCCGCCGGTGCCCGCGCGGTATCCACGAGTCGTCGTCGAGCCAACCGATCGACCGAGGGCACGGGTCCAGCAGCCAGCTGAATCTGAACCGGGGACGGATCGGCGCGACGTGGTGCGTCATTCCGCGATGGAGTCACTGATTGCCTCGTCTCGGCCCGTCGCGTTGGCTGCCCGGTCCAGTCGGTAGGAGACGAGGTGTTCGACTCCCTCCCGCAGCGAGACGGTCGGCTGCACGCCGAGTAGCTCCCGCATTCGGGTGCAGTCGGCCCGGCTGTGGCGAATGTCGCCCGGGCGTGCGCGCTCGTGGTCGACGCCGGCGGTTGCGCCGGTCGCATCGCGTATCACGTCGGCGAGTTCGTTGATCGAGACCGAGCTGCCGGTGCCGACGTTGAACGCCAGTCCCGTGTGCTCCGTCGACGCGGCGGTGAGTAGCGCCCGAACCACGTCGGTAACGTGGACGAAGTCTCGGGTCTGTTCGCCGTCACCGTGGACAACCAGCGGCTCGTCTGCGAAAGCGCGCTGTAAGAACGCGTCGACGACACCGCTGTAGGGGCCCCGTTGCCCCGGTCCGTAGACATTGAAAAATCGAAGGACTGCAACCGGAAGGTCGTAGACGTCAGCGTACACTCTGGCGTACGTGTCCGCGGCCAGTTTATCGGCTCCGTACGGAGACAGTGGATCGGTGTCTGCGTCCTCGTTCACCGGCAAACCGGTCGGTTCGCCGTACACGGCCGCGCTCGACGCCACTACCACGCGAGCGTTCTCGTCGCGGGCGCGTTCGAGCACCGCCAACGTCCCGTCGACGTTCACGCGGTGGACTTCGACGGGATTCTCGACGGACGTTTCGACGCTGACGACCGCGGCGAGGTGAAACACCACGTCGACGCCCGCCATCGCGCGTTCGAGGGCGTCCTCGTTTCGGACGTCCGCGCAGAACACCGCCGCACCGTCCGGGACGTTCGACGTCTCACCGGTCGAGTAGTCGTCGAGGACGCGAACCTCGTTTTCGGGCAGCAAGGCCGCCGCCAAGTGGCCTCCGATGAACCCGGCACCGCCGGTTATGAGCACGGTCGCGTCTCCGAGATCAGCTTCCGGCAGCGGGAGATCTGTCATACCGATAGCGGTGCCGCTCGCGGCTTTGTAAGGCGGTAATTATCGTGGAAGCGCCGTCGGTTCGAGTCCGTCTACCTCGGAGCTAGCGACCGGAAACACGGCTCCGATCGGGCCTCGTGAGCCACACGCCTCGTCGTCGTGCGGTGGCACATCTGCGTTGGCACCACTCGGTGTGGTCGGCGCGGCACACCCCCACCTCTGCGGCGTACGCTCATCTTACGGCACCAAAGACAAGTACCTGTCACGTGCGGTTTTGTGGTTTCGCGTTGAGTAGGGAGTATGGAGGTCCTCATAACCGACGGAATGATGAAAAAGTCGCTCTCGGTACTCCGATCGGTCGCGCCTGTCGCCTCGCGGACGGGCGTCGTTTCGTCGTATCGGCGTTCGATGGCCGGGATGTCTCGATTCGCGGACGGACAGCACCGGGTCAGACGGACCTCGCCGGGGGCGTACGTCGACGGCGTGAACGAGGTCATCGACCGCTTCGGCTACGGATACGTGCTTCCGGTCGGCGGTTGGACGACCAACGTGTTCTCGGAGTACCGCGACTCGCTGGCCGCCCCGGTCGACGACGTCCTCCCGAGCCGCGATTCGATGCGGATCGCACAGGACAAATGGCGGAGCTACCTCCTCGCGAGAGCGCTTGAGGTCCCCGCGCCGGAAACAGTGAAGCTCGATCCCGCGGGCAGCCTCTCGGACGCGGCGGACCTCGGGTTTCCGATCGTCGTCAAGGCCGGAACAGAATCAGTCCCCAGATACGTCGAGTACGTCTCCTCGGAGACGGAACTGCGCGCGGCGGTCGACGATTACGCCGAGCGGTACGCGGACTCACCGCTCGCACAGGAGTACCTCCCCGGGGAGGGCTGTGGCTTTTTCGCGCTCTACCTCGGCGGTGAACCGGCGGGTACCTACTCACACAGGAGAATCCGAGAGTTCCCGCCGACGGGCGGCAAGAGCGCCTGTGCGGAATCGATCACCGACGAGACGCTCACCGAGTACGGGACTCAAATCCTCGATGCCCTGGGCTGGAACGGACCGGTGATGGTCGAGTTCAAACGCGACGCGTCCGGGACGCCGAACCTGATCGAGATCAACCCGAAGTTCTGGGGCTCGCTCGACCTCGCGATCGCTTCGGGACTGGACTTCCCCGCAGCGATGGTACGCTATCTCCGGGACGGAACCCGTCCCGACTTCTCGTTTTCCTCTCGGCGGTTTCACTGGCCGCTCTCGGGAGACATCCAACACGCCGTCGCCCGCCCCGATTCGACGCCCGCGGTCGCCGGCGACCTCGTCTCGGCGCGGACGGGCACGAACCTCTCTGCGAGCGATCCGCTTCCGCATCTCGTGGAGGGGGCAAAAGCGGTCGTCTCTCCGTTTCTCGGAAGTTGATGCGGGATATCGAACGGCATCGTTCCAGCCCTCACGCCGCGTCTACAGCCTGCTCGAACACCGATTCGAGCCGGTCAAGCTGTCGCTGCAGGCCGATCTCGGCGATCGCCTCGCGGCCATCGGAGCGCTCTCCCGCGCGGAGAGTCTCCGCGAGCGCGGCGGCGAGCGCGGTATCGTCGTCGCTGACCGCCGAGCGTGAGATCGGCTCCAGTCGCTCCGCGAGATCGCCGACGTCGGTGGCGATCACCGGAACGTTACACGCCATCGCCTCTTTCACCGTGTTCGGCGACCCCTCGCGCTTCGACGTGAGCAGCACCGCGTCCGCGGCGTTCATCAACACTGGCATCCGGCTGTGTTCGACGTCGATCGCCACTCGGAGTTCGATCGGTCGGTCGACGCGCTCGCGAGCGATGTCGACGACGCGCTCCGCGCGCTCGAAGTTCTTCAACGGGCGGGAGGGGCGGTACGGGAAAAGCACCTGATAGGCGTCGTCGTCCCAGCCTACCTCCCGTCGCGCGAACGACTGCGGCAGCGGTCGGAACAGTTCGAGGTCGATCCCGTGCGGGATCACGTGCGTCGGACGATCGAGGAGCGCGGCCATCTCCGGTGACATCACGATCACCTCCTCTGCGAACCGCGCGCAGTACCGCGAGAGCCACCCGTACGTGCCCATCAGATCGCTCCCCCAAAGCGAGAGCACGGTCGGCAGTGATGGTTGCGCGACCGCCGGCGGTGCGCTCAGACCGTAGTTCGCGTGGACGAGGTCGTAGTCGCCGAACGAGGCGGCGACGACGCGCGGATAGTACTTGGCGTAGGTCCACGGCGACCGCCCGGACTCCTTCGAGCGACCCGGCACGGCCACCGTATTGACCTCGTGACCGCGCTCGGTGAGCCCGGCGCACTGCTGGCGGTAGAACCGCGAGTGACTGTTGGTGACGAGGCTGAGCACCCGCATCGAATCACCGCACGAACCGCTCGTAGACGCGCTTTGCGACGTCCATACGGTACCCGTTCGTATCGACGGAGTGATACGGGATCAGATCGCCGCCGAATTTGCTCTTGTAGCGACAGAGCCGCTCGGTGTTGGCTCCGTGCAGGTCGTAGAATCGGAGGGTCTCTACCGGCGGATCCCGAATGATGTCGTCGATCACGCGCCAGTGGAGCAGGCTGTTCACGGCGACGCCGTCGTGAACCGTCCGACTGCCGCCCTGCCAGAAGTACGCGTCTTGGGGGGAGTACAGGACTGTGACGCCGGTGAGAAATTCGCCGTCACCGTCTCTGGCGACGTAGACCCTCGCGTACTCACCGAGTGCCGTGAAGAGGTCACGGACGTACGGCCACGTCTGGGGGAAGGTCTCGCCCTGTTCGGCGTATCGGTCGCGCGTGTCCTCGAAGATCCGCTTTACGGAATCGATCCCTTCGCGATCGACGCTGAGATCTAACTCGCGGGCGTCGTTCACCTCGCGGCGGAGACTCTTACTCGCGGTCGAGAGCACCGATTCTGGTTCCCGGCCGGCGAGATCGAGCCGATAGGTGAATCGCGTCCCGACGTCGAAGTCGGCCCAGCCGAACGGCCGGGGATCGCTGAATCGAGAGTGACACACCATCGAAAACAGTGTCGTCGAGGCGGTGAGACCCAGTTCGTCGATGACGAGTTCCGCGAAGGTCTGGTTCACTTTCTCCTGTTTCCGACGCTTCGGACTCGCTGGCATCAAAACCGGACCGAGGCGGGGAACGCCCATCCCCGGCGGCGGTGAGGTCACGACCCGGCCCACCGCGTGCTCTCGAACGAAAACCGGGATCAGTGCCGTCGGTCTGTCGCCTTTGAATCCGCCGAGTAACTCCATTTGCCCGGGCGTGTGATCGTCGAGCACGGACAGCGCCTCCGGGAAGTGGAACACCTCGAATCCGGTTTTCGGGAGTGCGTCGTCCCACTCCGATAGCGAGAGCCGTTCGAGTTCCATTGGGTGTATCCTCCGGTCTCGGAGGCTTTGTTAACTCGCTCATACTGTCATATCACCTGCACGCTCTCGGCGCATACGACGACCTCTCGTCGACGGAGTCGTGTGATTAGCTCGTTCTCGCCCGCACTACCCCGGGCGAGTCCGCCCTCGAATCACTCTCCGACGGAGCAGCTTCAAGTATCGTGTCGACGTACGAAAGGTATGGGCAGAGAAGTGAAATTCAGCCACGTCAGAGAGGCGCTCGAAACGCTGGAGTATCCGATCGACCGCGCGAACGCGGCCGACGAGTTCGCAGACGTCACGCTCCTGTTGGCGGACGGCTCGGAGAACTTCGGCGAGCTGATCGAAGAGACGTCGAGCGACAGGTTCGAGTCGGCGGAGGACCTCGAATCGGAACTGCACAACACGCTCCCCCGCGAGGCGGTCGGCGAGCCGTATCAGTCCGAGGGAGACGCGTGACCCGCCGTCGACGAGGGGTGATCGAGCCGTTCGTATAACTCCCCGGGGGGCCCGACCCACGCGTCGAGTTCCAGCGCGCGCTCGATTAACCGCTCGTAGAGCGGGCCGTACGCCGGCGTGTCCTCGCAGAAGAACCGCGGATGCCAGAGCACGCTCATCACCGCACCGTTCTCTCGGGCTTCGAGGAGGAGCGATTCGACGACCTCCCACGCGGCCTGCGGATCGCGGTCGATGGGCAACGCGATTTCCATCGCGGTCAGCGGGAACACGACGAACGAGTCGTCGAAGGGACGCACGATCCCATAGCCGTGCTGGAACCCGTACTCGACCGACGATCCGAGAGACGTGTCGTAGTCGAGACCGATCGCCGAGTGGTGTCGCCACGTATCGGGCACCGAGAGGTTGAGGTGATGCTGTCTGATTCCGGAGACTTCCCGACCCAACACCGATTCGAGGCCCCGTTTCTCGGCGCGAAGCCGCTCGCGGTCCCGGTAGGAGTCGTAGGACCCGTGTAGCCCGATCTCCCACCCGCCCGCGTCGAGGTCGTGGATCAGATCGATGATCTTCGGATCGGTGAGCTCGTATCGCCCGGCATAGCGCATCCACGACTCCGGGCTGAGGAGCTCTCGCCGCGGCCGGTCGGTGAAGAGCGACTGCTCGTCGAGGAAGTTGAACGAGGAGCGGACGCCGAGGTCGGACTCGATCGCTTTGATCCGATCGAACGACCAGTACGGATTCCGCCCCGGAAGCAGCGATTTCAGTTGCGAGAGCTTCCCTTGACTAACCGCGTAGTAGATCGACTGATACGTCTTGTACGGACGGTCGACGTCGTGCGTGAGACAAAGCGCGAACGACTTGCCCTCGGGGACCTGTCGCCGACGACGGGCCTCGACGCGTTCCCTGACACCGTCGTCCGCCGCGGTTGCCGACTCGATCTCAGTCATCGCCCTCTCCTCGCGGGACCGCTCGCGCTGGTTCGTCCTCCAGCCCTCGGTGTCGCCGGGCGCTCACGTCGGTCTCGCGCGGCGCGTCCGTCGCGACCGAAAGTGTCGTGTCGACGATGTAGTCGGTGAGGTCGGGTTTGTCGGCGACGTAGTCGTCCCGTCGCCGCTGCCACCGACGCTCGGCGTTCGGATCTTCGAACAGCGTTACTGCGCGCTCGACGGCGCGATCCTCCGCGGGGACCGATTCGACGAGGCCCGCCTCGGCGAGCACCTCGAAGTTACTGAACTCGGTTGTCTCCGCGTACGCGCCCGACCTGATCGTCGGCGTGCCCAAGAGGCCGGCCTCGGTCGCCATCGTGTTCGAGTCGGTGACGAAGAGCGACGCCTCGCTCAGGAGGTCGTGCATCAGCGCGGGCGGAACGGGAACCGGCTCCGCGTCGGTTTCCGTCGGGACCGCTCCCTCCGAGGAAACGTACACCGCCGCGTCCGCGGATAGTTCGTCGACGAGCCGTCGCTTCGCGGCCGCCGAGATGCCTGATAAGCCGACGTCGTGATGCGCGCCCATCTCGACGAACCGAAGGACTACGTACGGCTCGTCCGGGTTCACCCCAAATTCGCGCAACCGTTCGCGGTTCGGTTCGAACCGATCGGGGTGGAGGTACGCCAACTCTTGGACGCCGTCGTGGCGATCGTGCGACGCGCCGAAGTCAGCCTCGAACGTCGATGGCGTGCAGAGTCGGTCGGTGAACGGTGCAAGGAGACTCGCCAACCGGTTCGTCCCCTCGTGGTCGTGAAACGCCACCGACCCCGCCCCAACCATCGCCGCGGCGTGCACCGCTGTCGGGCTGAGTCGGCTCACGATCACGTCGGGATCGAAGCGGGCGGCGAACCGCAGCGTCCTCACATCTCGGAGGACCCACTCGGAGAGCAGCGCCGCCTTCCGGACTCCCTTCTCGGAGAGGACCGTGTGTTCGATGCCGTACGCGTCGAGCAGGTCGGTCGTGATCTCCTTCTCCCGCGAACTGACCGCGACGGTGTTCCCGTCGGCGACGAGTTCCCCGATCGCGTGTCTGAACAGGTGCACGTGCGCCGGATGCGTGACGTCGAACTGGACGCGGCTCATCGCTCGCTCCGGTCGCCCCCCTCCCGACTCGCGGCACCGAGGTCTCCCCCGTCGAAAACGGTCGCAGTTCGATCTGTCCCGTCGGATCCGTGACTCACCGCTTCCGAATCGCTGCGTGTCGTGTTTTCAGCCGCGCCCGCTTCGGCTGCTACCGTCGCCCGCGCTCTCGGGGACCCGATAGCGTACTCGGCGTGCGCGGTCCCGTCCAGACCGAGGGCGTCGTGACAGTCGACGACGACCGTCGGCTCGACGTTCGCCCAATCGATCGACGTGAACTCCTCGTGCGGCGTCACGACGACGATCGCGTCCGGATCGAGATCGAGGCCCTGTCGCAGTGAGACCGGTTCGGCGGCAATTTGGTCGGGACCGTCGACGACCGGGTCGCTGCTGTAGACGTCCGCGCCGTACTTCGCCAGCCCCTCCGCGATCGGCAGGGCGGGGCTGTTCCGCGTCTCCGCCACGCCGGGACGGTACGTCGTCCCCAGGAGGAGCACCGTCGCGTCCGCGGTCTCGACGCCGGCGTCCGCCAGCGCGTCGCGCACGAGGTCGACCGTGAACGCGGGCATCGACTCGTTGACCGCGCGTCCGACTCGCGTGAGGGGGCTTTCGACGTCGAACGGCGAGAGCAGGAAGTGTGGGTACACCGGGATACAGTGCCCGCCGACGCCGGGCCCCGGCGAGAGGATGTTGGCGTGGGGCTGACTGTTGGCGGCGGAGATGGCGTCTCTGACGTCGATGGCTAGCTCGTCTGCGTACCGGGCGAACTCGTTCGCCAGCGCGATGTTGACGTCGCGGTAGACGCCGCTGAACACTTTCGTCGCCTCGGCGGTCGTCGCGTCCGGGAGCGTGATGACGTCGTTTTCGGTCACTTCGTCGTACAGCAGCGCGGCGACCCTAGTGCTCTCGTCGTCGACGCCGCCGACGACTTTCGGGTACGCCTCCCTGATGTCCGTCAGCGCGCGTCCGCTGAGTGTCCGCTCCGGGCAGAACGCGACGCCGAACGAGGCCGGGTCGAGGCCGCTGCGACCGGCCAGCCGCGGGACGACGACGTCCTCGCACGTCCGCGGCGGCACCGTCGATTCCAGACAGACGGTGTCGCCGGGATCGAGCCCCGCGGCGATGTCGCGTAGCACCGACCCGAGCGCGGATAAATCCACCTCGTCGGAGTCGTCTAAGAGCGTCGGCACGACGATGACGTGCACCGCCGCGGACTCGGCGGCTTCAGTGGGGTCTGACACCGCTCGCAGTCGGTCCGCGGCGACCATTTCGGCGACGAGCTCCGGCAGCCCGGGCTCCCCCGTGACGTGACACTCCCCGTGCCGAACGGCGTCGACGACGTCTTGGTCGACGTCGGCACCGATCACAGAACCCGTCACGTCCGCCAGCACCGACGCGACGGGCAGGCCCATCTTCCCCAGCCCGTACACGGCAATCGGAACCTCTCCGCTCACCAAGGCGTCTCGCTGCGCTGACGGTGTGAGATCGGACTCGTAGAGTCCGGTCATCAGAGCTCGTTCCTCCCGTCGAGTTCGGGGGGGAGCGGCCGGTGTCTCGCCGGCGCGCCGACCGCGAGCGTTTCCGGGGGAACGTCCTCGGTGACGACTGCCCCGGCCGCGACGAACGCTCGTTCACCGATCGTGACCCCCGGTAACAGCGTCGCGTTCGCCCCGACGCTGACGCCGTCTTTCAACGCCGGCCCAACCAGCTCGACGTCGGTCCGAGCGGGGTAGGGATCGTTTGTCAGCACCGCCCGTGGGCCGACGAACACGTCGGATCCGATCGACGTTTCGCTGGGGACGTAGACGCCGGTCTGGAGGCTCGTCCGATCGCCGATCGTCGTGGTGCCGTCGATCACGGTTTTCGTCCCGACGAGCACGTCGTCGCCGATCCACGTGTCCTCGCGGACGACCGCGTCGTGCCCGGTCGTGAAGTTCTCGCCGATCCGCACGTCCGGATAGATAACCGTCCCCGAGCGGATCCGCGCCCCAGCGCCGATCACCGTCGGGGCGTCGCTGTCGTCGCCACCGATTCGCACGCCGTCGTCGATCTCGGTGTCGGCGTCGATCCCGGTGTCGGTTCCCACCGCGTCCGGGCGGGAGTCGTTCGACTTCGTCATCTGCCCGCGTGCGGTTGACTGCCGCTCGATGCCCGACGATCGGTGGCTCTACTCCGGTTCGGTTTACTCAGGTTGTAACTGCGTCTCATAGCGGTGGTAACTGCGCTAGATCGTCCGTCCGCGACGGTGTTCCAACCGTCGGGTGATCTGTCGGACCATCTCCGCTGGAGCACTTTGTTATGCGATACGTTCCGCCGTAGCGCCAGACTTCGACGCAGTCGGGGGTTTACCAGAGAAGCTAATTTCGCGGTACACAGCCCTACAGAATCGTTTTCATCGATGTCGATCTTTCCGTTTTCCCCGTGATCGCGCGGTCTCCGACTGCTCACCTGCAACCGACGACACTCCCAGATCGGCGAGGTCGGTTTCGCCGTTGGTCGACTTCCGAGAGGCACCGCGAAATCCGTGCATCCGACGACAGATTCGGGCGTATCGTGGGGCTAACAAAGCCGAACTGTGTGCGATTTCCGGCGTATGTCTGAGACAGGTGCAGCGGGTCCCCGAACGCTCGTGATCGGGATCGACGCGCTCAGCGGGGACGTGCTCTCCCGACTCTCTCGCGGGACCGTGCCGACGATCGAGTCGATTTTGGCGTCGGGAGCGAGCGGTCCGCTCGAATCGCAACTGCCGCCGTGGACGCCGAGTGCGTGGCCGTCGATTTACACCGGTGTCAACCCGGGGAAACACGGCGTCTACGGGTTTCTTCGGTTCGACGGCTACGACTGGGACGTGGTCAACTCGACGGACGTCAGAGAGCGGACGCTCTGGGATCTCTGTTCCGCACAGGGGCTCACGAGCGTCGTCGTGAACGTGCCGGTCACGCATCCGCCCTCGTCGTTCGAGGGGGCGTTGATTCCGGGCTACATTGCGCCGGAGGACCCCGAGTGCCACCCGTCCGGGCTCCTCGAGGAGGTCCGAGACGCGATCGGCGAGTACCGACTCTACAACAGGCAACTCCGCGAGGGGGCCTCGAAAGACGAACGCGTAGACGGCTACGAGGAACTGATCGGAATGCGCGGGAAGGCGTTTCGCTACCTGCTCGACCGGGAAGACCCGGAGTTCGCGTTCGTGCAGTTCCAACAGAGCGACACCGTCTTCCACGAGTTCCCCGACGGCGACGCGCCAGATCGGGTGTACGCCGCGATCGACGCGGAGGTCGAAGCCACGATAAAGGCGTTTCCGCCCAAGACGGTCGTGATCGTCAGCGATCACGGGATCGGCCCCTGCTCGGGTTATGAGGTCCGTCCGAACGTGCTCCTTCGTGACCGCGGGTACGTCGAGACGACCACCGACGGTGAGAAACCGTCGTGGTCGAAGATCTCGACGGAGCGGCTCCGGACCGGTGACACCGGCGAGGTCGCGTCCCCCGACGACTCTTCGCTAGCCATCCGAGCCCTCGCCGCCGCGGCGAACGTTGGGATCACCAGCCAGCGGATCGAAGCCGTTCTGCGGCGACTCCGACTCGACGGACTCGTGTTACGCGTCGTTCCGCCCGATCTCGCCGCGGCCGCCGAAGAGACGGTCGACTTCCCGGATTCGACGGCGTACCTCCGCGATCGAATCGAACTCGGACTCCGACTCAATCTCGAAGGACGCGAGCCCGACGGGACGGTGAGCCCCGACGAGTATCGGGACGTCCGCGCCGAACTCATCGAGACGTTCGAATCGCTTCAAACGCCCGAGAGCGAGCCTGTTTTTGATGGTGTGATCCCGCGCGAAGAGGTGTTTCACGGCCCCTACATCGAGGAGGCCCCAGATATCATACTCGTCCCGAGGGAATTCGAGCACACGCTCTCGGCGTCGCTCCGCGAGGATACCTTCGGCTCGCCGCGCGAACCGTGGACACACAAACGCCACGGCATCATCGGCGTCGCCGGATCGGACGTCGAGTCGGAGACCATCGAGGGCGCACACCTGTTCGACGTCGCTCCCACGGTTCTGGCGACGCTCGGCGTTCCCGTCAGTGACCGGATGGACGGGACGGTCCTCCCGATCGTCGAGCCGCCCGGAACCGAATCGTATCCGCCTTACCGCGGTGAGACCGTCGCGACGGACGACGCCGACGTCGAGACGCGTCTGGCGGATATCGGATATCTAGAATGAGTATCGACGTCCGCACCCTCCACGACGACGAAGCGTGGAACCGCCTCGTCGACCGCGCCGGCGGAGCCACGCCGTTTCACCGCCGCGAGGCGCTTGACGTCTTCGCGGACCACACCGGGACGACGTTACACCCGCTCGTCGGCTACAAGGGAGAAGAACCCGTCGGCCTCTTGCCGATTTTCGAACTCCGGAAGGGTCCGCTCACGGCGGCGTTCTCCCCGCCACCGGGGCGGAAGATCCCGTATCTCGGCCCCGTCGTACTGCGAAAGGCCGGCGCGAAACAGCGCACTCACGAGAAGTCCCACCGCCGATTCGTCGATGCCGCGCTCGCGTACCTCGACGACGAGATCAACCCTCGCTACGTGAACGTCCGCCCACCGGTAGCGTACCACGACCCGCGTCCGTTCCTCTGGACGGGGTTCGACGCGACGCCCCGGTACACGTATCACGTCGACTTGGACCGACCGACCGACGAGATTCTCTCGGCGGTCAGCAGCGATCTCCGATCGAACGTCCGAAACACCGACGAAACGAGCTATCAGATCGACACTGTCGGTCGCTCCGGTATCTCCCACGTGGTGGAGTTCGCCCAAGAACGCCACGCCGAACAGGACGTCTCCTACGGCGTGACCGTTCCCTTCGTCCACGATCTGGCGCGCGCGCTCCCCGAACACTTGGCCGCGTACGTCTGTACCGCGGCGGGCGAATTCGCCGGCGGCGCGATCGTGCTCGTCGACGACGACACCGTCTACCGCTGGCAGAGCGTCGTCGACGTCGAGTCGCCGGTCCCCGCACACGACCTCCTCGATTGGCACCTCATCGAACGGGGGATCGAACGCGGTTGCGACCGCTACGACCTCGTCGGTGCCAACAACCCCCGCCTCTGTGAGTACAAATCGAAGTTCGCGCCCGACGTCGCGCCGTACTACGAACTGACTCGCAGCCCCGTTCCGCGGTCGCTCGTCGCCGCGGCGTACGACTGGTTGCGGTAACGGCCCGTAAACCCCTCGCTACCGTCCTCACCCGCTGTTTCACCGAATATAACAATGCCCACCGGACGGCGTTTGTACGCCTACGACCCCACCGTAGACGGTTCAGCAAATCATACTATGTTTACAGACACCGTTACACGACGACCGTCGGCAGCGATCCCCGTCCGTTCCGAGACTCGCCCATCAGGTTTTGCGACTCGCTCACCCGTGAGAAAACGCGCTCGAACCGCGGTGACAGGCCTCGGTGAGGCGTTCCATTCGGAGACCCATCGATGACGCGACCGAAACAGCGGGCCGAGAGCAACGGTTCGTCGGAACGGTCGTCCGGTATCGGGACGGTCCGCGCACGCTGGCTCGTCTTCGGTGTGCTCGCGCTCGTTCTCGCGGTCTCGCTTCTGTCCGGCGTCTCGCTCGCGAACGAGCACGGCACTGTCGCTGTCGAGCAGGACGGCGTCTGTCGCGTCGTCGATCCCGTATCGACAGATCAGACCGCTGCGGAATTCTACGATTACACGGGCGGATCCAGTCCGTATAGCTCTCACGGCACGGTCCAATACCAGCGGAACGACACGAGCATTCTCCTGTTTCACGACGGTCCCGACGGGCTCAGTCTCGTCGTCGTTCACGATCGGTACCCCGGCGATGCGAACGATTCGGGAACCGACGGCGGCGTTGCCTCCTTCGACGTGAGCGGGCTGCCGACGGAGGGCGAATGGACCGTCGAGGACGACGACTACGACGACCAAACCGATCAGTTCAGCCACGAGGGTACAGAGAGTGAACTCGATTGGGTCTGGTCGGACGGCCGTAACGACGGCGCGGCGTTTACCGGCTTGGAACCGGGCTCGACGATCCGAATCGACCCGGCATTCAACGAGGACGCCACGCTCGAACGGCAATTCGAGGGGGAGCAGGGCGTGATCTCCTCGTGGCAGGCGATCGACAACACCGAGGACGGGTTCGAGCGCCGGGAGCTATCGAGCCTCAGCGCTCCGGTGTACATCTGGGTCGGCTCCTGTGAGGAGCGTCCCGGTCCCGACGCGTCGCTCGACGTGACGCCGTCGGCCACGGGCGTCGGTGACACTGTCACGCTCGACGCGTCGGCGACGACGTCGGTGCGCCCGATACGGGAGTACCGCTGGGATCTGACTGGCGACGGGACCGCCGATTCGACCACTGCGGAACCGACGCTCGAAAACGCCTTCAACAGCCCGGGGACGTACGACGTCTCGGTCACCGTCGTCGATGAGGCGAACGGCACGGGGACGGCCAACGCGTCCGTGTCCGTCGGTGCGGGCGGTGCGCCCGCGGCCGCGCTGAACGTCACCGACAACGCGACCGTCGACGAGACGGTCCTGTTCGACGCCAACGCCAGTACCGTCGACGAACCGCCGGCGACGTACGAGTGGCGCGTCGACGGCGAGACGGTGACGACGACCAACGGGTCGACTCTCGAGTACACCTTCGAGTCGTCGGGCGAGCGGACGGTCGAGGTGGTCGTGACTGACGCCATCGGCCGGACCGGCGAGGCGACCGCCGAAGTGGCGGTTAACGAACCCCTCTCTGCGGCGCTCTCGGTGCCCGAGGATCCGGTCGCCGTCGGGGAGCCGGTCACGTTCGATGCGGGCGAGTCGACCGGTGACGTGTCGTCGTTCGCGTGGTCGTTCGGGGACGGAAACGAGTCGACGACCAACGAATCGACCGTCGAACACAGCTACGACTCGGCGGGTGAGTACACGGTTTCCCTGACGGTCAGCGACGCAGGCGGTGACACCGCGGGGGCGACCGGGACAGTGCTGGTCGAAGAGCCGAGCCCGACGGCGGCGATCGACGCGCCGGACGAGGTGACGGCTGGCGACACCGTCACTGTCGACGCCAGCGACTCGGTCGCCGCGGCGGGCAACCTGACTTACGAGTGGCAGGTCGACGGCGAGACGGTCGCGAACGGGTCCGACCCCGCGTTCGAGGCCCAGTTCAACGACTCGGGAAGCTACACCGTCTCGGTCGTCGTCACCGACGGCACGACCCGATCGGACACCGCCTCGACGGAGGTGTCGGTCGCGCCGGCGCTGACCGCGGTGATCGAGACGCGACCCGCCCAACCGACGATCAACGAGTCGGTGACGTTCGACGCGAGCAACTCGACGGGCGAGATCGACAGCTACGAGTGGACGCTCGTCGACGCCGAGCGCTCCGACGGGAACGAGTCCGACAACGAATCGGCAAACCGGACGGCTGAGGGCTCGGCCGTTACACACACGTACGGTGCGTCCGGGAACTACACGGTGATCCTGACTGTGACCGGAGGTGACGAGACGTCCACTGACTCGACGACGATATCGGTCGACGAGGAGACGGACGACGGGAACGACGGAGAGGACGGCAACGACGAGAGCGGCGGAAACGACGGGACTGAGGGGGGTAACGACGACAGCGACCCCGGCGGAGATCCGGGCGGGGGTCCGCCGAGTAACGGCGGATCCGGTGGCGGCGCGCCGAGCGGCGGTGGTTCGAGCGGTGGCGGAGGGGGAGGATCGAGCGGTGGCGGCTCCAGTGGCGGCGCTAGCACTCCCGAACCTGCCGGACCCAACTTCACCGTGACGGATCTCGAGGCCGCCGCCGCCGTCGTCGACCGTCCCTTCGAGATCACCGTCACCGTCGGCAACACCGGGGACCTCGAAGGTAACACGGAGATCCCGATCACGGTCGACGGCGACGAGCGGGAGACGATCTCTGTCTCTCTCTCGCCGGGTGAGAACGTCACGCGAACGGTTACGACGACCGTCTCGGAGTCGGGGACCGTCGATATCGAAGCCGGGAACCGAACGACGACAACGTCGGTCGCCCCGGCGGAGGTCGATCTCGAAGTCACGGCGATGCAACTGCAACGCGATCGCATCGCTGTCGGTGACGACGCGGTCGTTCTCGCGACGGTCCGAAACGACGGGACGATCCCCGGCGAGTACCGCGCGGAGCTCGCGGTCTCCGGGTCGCTGTCGGCGGTCGAGGTGGTCCGAGTGATGCCGGGCGAAACCGAACGAATCAGGCTCACACAACGGTTCGAGGCCCCGGGAACCTACAACGTCTCCGTCGCTGATCGGTCCGCGGAGCTCACCGTCGAGGGCGACGAGACCGGTGGCGACGCGGGCGACGACTCCGGTGCAACGGCAGACGGTCCCACGGAAACGTTGGGGGCCGTCGACGGGTTTGGAGTCTTCACCGCGATCCTCGCCGTGGCACTCGCGACACTGGCAGCCGTCAGTCGGTCGCGATCGTCCTGACTCGAAAAAAAGTTGGTTTCTCGGCGCGATACCGTCTCGCTCGGGTGACAGGCCTTATCTCATCGCCTCGCGAATCCGCGCCGCGAGCGAGAGCGCTTCGATCCCGTCTTCGCCGGTGACGACCGGAATAGTCCCGTTCTCGACGGCGTCGATGAAAGCGCGAAGCTCTTTTTTCAGCGGTTCGCCGTTGTCCACCGTCGGCCGCTCGACCACGCGTTCGCTGCGGTAGCGGAGGTCGCCGTCGTCGGTGAGGTACGTCGGTCGCGTTCGGCGGTCGATCCAGACCGCCCGGTCGCTGTAATCGACCGTCACGAGGCAGTCGGTCGCGGTAAGCGTGAGTTCCCGGACCTTCCGCTGGCTCACTCTGCTCGCAGTCAGCGATCCGACGACGTCGTTCTCGAACCGCACTGCGGCGTTCACGTACTCCCTATCGGGACTTCCGGTCGCGGTCACCGTCCGAACCCCACCGTCGACGAGCGACTGGATCACGTCGATGTCGTGGATCATCAGATCGAAGACGACGTCGTTGCTCACGTCTCGCTTCTCGCCGACGGGCGGACCGAGTCGTCTGGCCTCGACGGCGATGAGATCGAGATCCTCGACGAACTCTCGGACGGCGATCACCGCGGGATTGAACCGCTCGATGTGTCCGACTTGAAGCGTGACCCCGGCGTCCTCCGCGGCGTCGACGAGGGAACTCGCCTCCGCGATGGTCGGGGCCATCGGCTTTTCGACGAGGGTGTGGACGCCGGCGTCTATCGCTCGGTGTCCGACGTCGTGATGGTATCGCGACGGCACGGCAATCGACACCGCGTCGACCCGATTCAGCAACGCCGTCGTCGTCGTCGCTTCGGTGTCGTATTCGGTTGCTATCGATTCGGCGGTCTCCAAATCTTCGTCGGCGACGCCGACGAGGTTCGCACCCGGCAGTTCGTGGTACACCCGGGCGTGGTGTCGGCCCATGCTTCCGACGCCGATGACGCCGACGTCGATCGTCACGGCTCGAACCCCGCGAGAGCGTCCGCGATCGCTCGAACCTCGGATCGATTCAGCGTGGGGTGGACCGGGACCGAGAGCACGCGATCGGCGGCCCGTTCCGCCTCCGGAGCGTCCGCCTCGACGTCCGCGTACGCGGGTTGGCGGTGGATCGGCGTCGGATAGTAGACGCCGGTGTCGACGTCGGCGTCGGCGAGGTGTTCCTGCAACGCCGCACGCGCCGAGCACTGCACCGTGTACTGATGGTACGCGTGATGCGTCCCGCTCGGCTCGATCGGTGCCGAGACCGACGGGTGGTCCGCGAGCGCCCGGTCGTACGCGGCGGCGTTCCGGCGGCGGATCTCGACGAAGTCGTCGAGCCGTCGGAGCTGTTGGCTGCCGATCGCCGCTCCGATACTCGTGAGCCGAAAGTTGTGCCCGACGATGTCGTGGTCATAGCGGCCCGACCTGCCGTGGTTGATGAATCGGGCCACGCGATCGGCGACCTCCGAGTCGTCGGTGACGACTATCCCGCCCTCGCCGGTCGTGATGTTCTTCGTCGGGTAAAACGAGAAGCACGCGACGTCTCCGAGCGACCCGACGGGATCGCCGCGGTAACTCGCGCCGTGTGCCTGCGCGGCGTCCTCGATCAGCGGGATCCCGTTCTCCTCGGCGATCTCTCGCAGTTCGTCCATTTCCGCGGGCAGTCCGTACAGATGCACTGCGAGGATCGCGTCGACGTCGCCGTCGCACACTTCGATCGCGGCGCGCACCGCGTCGGGATCGATATTCAGCGTCCGCGGGTCGACATCGGCGAAGGCGGGATCGGCTCCGCAGAGGCGAATCGCGTTCGCCGTCGCGACGAACGAAAACGGCGTTGTGACGACGGTGTCGCCCGGACCGATTTCGAGGCCGCGGAGCGCCGCGTGCAACGCCGTCGTCCCGTTCGACGTCGCGATGCCGTGTGTGCGCCCGCAGTAGTCGGCAAAGGCGGCCTCGAACGCTCTAACCGGCGGACCATCGGCGAGCCGTGCGCCCTCGACGGTCTCTATCACGTCGCCGAGCGCGCCGATTCCGAGCTCGGGGGAAGCGATCGGAATACTCATCGGTTATCCTCCCATCCTTCCCCCGACTGTGGGCATCCCTCAGCCGTGTTTTCGGGGGTACGGAAGGCTATCTGTCGGGGTGGTCTTGCCGTATTCTGACGCGGTGACATAATCGTATGGAGGCGTATCGCGATAACGCGCCGATTCGGGCTTTGTTATGGCTGGCGTGTCGGCGGTACATCCCGGCTTCGGCAGGTGAACGACAGCTGTCATCGCTCACCGCCGGCGTGGCCCTCGTTCGCCTCACTCCCGGTTACGCGGAGATACGAATGCGAATATCTCTCTGAGAACGGGTGCGCCGTCGTAGAGCCACACGGCCACACACACGGCTAGGGCACCGCTCCCGACGACGGCAGCCGTCCCGAGGTCACCCTCGAGGAGTTCGCCGGCGTACGCGCGCAGATACTCCCGAAGCGTCCCAGAAAACCCTCCGGGATACGACGATTCGACGGTCCGAATCGGCCAGAGGACGCGCTCGATGGGGAGGCGACCCTCGCGGACGAATCCGACGAAAAGGTCTCCCGGGAGATGGCTCAGATATCCCACTGCGAACGCCGCTCCGATCTCCCGCCGACCGAGCTCGTCGAGTAGATGCGTGACGCCGACGGCCACGGGGATAGCGAAAAACACCGAATGCGCCGCTCCGTACCCAGAACTGAAGACGCCGAATTCCCACCCGAGCGGTTTGTCGACGAGATCGGGGAGCACCGAGGCGAGGACGACGACGACGGCTTCCACTCCGGTCGGCGGTCGTCGTCGAAGCACGTGCACGAGGACCGACCACGCGAGATACCCGACGGCGGCGTGTTCCCACGGCCACATCGTCAGGAGGAGGGGGAGACCGTCGTCCAGACGTGCAGGTGTCGGTACGCCGTCTCCGCGCGGACCCGGTCGGGGGCCTCACCGCGGTAGAGGTAATACCCGAGCCGAAGGTCCTCACCCACCATCGACGGCCTCACCGTGTGGTTGCGTCGTTCCGCCCCATCGCTGTCGAGGTCTACAGCCGTTCGGTTGAGCTCCTCGCTTTCGATCACTCTGGAGTCCCCTCCGCTTTCGACGACTCGTTCCAAGACGACGACGACGGTGTAACTCGTCGGCTCCGACTCGGCGTTGTGAATCCCCCACGTGAGCGTCGCTTCCTGTCCGACGGTCAGGTTCTCCGGATATCCACCGGATATGTACTCTCCGTCTCCGTCAGGTGTGACGAGGTAAAAATCGGTGTACGTCTGTTCGGCGGGGCCTGTGCCTACCGCAAACCCGAACGCGCCGACCGTCAAGAGTACGCTACAGACCACACCCACTGTCAGCACCCGATTCGTCAGCGACCCCCGAGTGAAGGCTTCGACGGCTTCGTCGACCCACGATTGCACCGGCAGCGAAAACCTGGTTCCGGGTGGAATTCGGTACCGCCTGACGGCGGCGATCCCTCCGCCGATTAGCACGTATGCCAACACTGCCCGACTCACGAGGTCCGCGGTGATCGTCGGATAGACGGTCCCGACGACCAGCCCGATCAGGACGAGTACGAACGGACTCACCCCGAGCGTCAGCATCCCACGCTGACGCAGTGACAAACCCGTCCGTGCGCCCGAGTCCGACCGGTCGACATCGACGCTGATCCGCGGAAACAGCGCTGCGAGCGTGACGTACCCCGGAAGAACCCACAGCAGAACGCCCCCGGCGAGAAGCCGTAGCGCACCGCTGTCGACGGCAACGAGGAGGTACGCCACGGTCCCGACGAGTCCGGTCAACAGCAGATCGACCGGCGCGTAGCTGATTCGTCCGAACGACGAGCCGTGTCCCACTCCGTCCCCGCGCATTATCGTGCGGAGAACGTCGATCCGCGTCTATTCGTCGCTGTCGTATGAGAAATCGTCGCTATCGAACGAGAAATCCGGCGCTGTTGCATGTCTCGCTGATCACCGAGAAATGGGCATTGTAATGACCCGGCTACCGTAAACACGCCATCGCTGTCATCGGATAACGAACATCTAACAAAGCGCATACCTCCGGAAGGCTGTATCACTGCTCCCCGCGGTCGCGAGATTCTGATGTCACCACATGAACCCCAAACGCTGTCGCAGGATACCGCATTCGATCTGTTGAGCAACGCACGACGGCGGTTCGTACTCAGACGCTTACAACAGCAGCGAGGCGGGATCGAACTCAGTGATCTCGCCGAAGAGCTCGCCGCCGAGGAGAACGGACTCGCCCCTCCCGAACTGTCCGCACAGCAACGGAAGCGAACGTACGTCTCTCTGTATCAAACACACATCCCCAAACTCGCCGACGCCAACGTGGTCCGCTACGACTCGGAGACAGGAATGGTATACTCAACGCGTCACGTCGACGAACTCGCACAGTATTTCGAGGATGAGCGGGAACCGATCCCGTGGCAACTGATCTACGCGTCCGTGGCCGTCGTCGGGCTCGCTGGCTATCTGTTCTCGTCGCTTCTCGACTTTTCTGTCGTTCGTCCGGAATACGTCGCAGTGGTCATCCTCGTGGGTCTCGTCCTCGTGAGCGTCTTGCACTACGCCTACGCGAACCGCTTGCTTACTAACTCGGCGACGATCCCGCTGGAAAACGATTCGAACCACAATGAGTGAGCGCCAATGACAGATACGTGGGACCACATCGGATTCGTGATAAGCTCACAGTACCGCGTCGCGGTACTGAGTCGACTCGCCGAGGGACCAGCCACGCCGTCGCAGATCGCAGAGGACGAGGAAATCGGAATCGCTGCGGTCTCACACGCGCTCACGAGTCTGCGCGACCGAGGCTTCGTCGATCTTCTGGTCTCCGAAGACCGCCGAAAGGGTCGCGTCTACGGGATCACAGAACGCGGTGAAGACCTCTGGCAGGAGATCGAACAACAGGGCCTCCTTGACGAGTGATCCGACCGCACTGATCTGACGCTGTGATCCGGTTGACGTCCCCGAGCAACGTGATTCAGTCACTCACGTCGACACAGCAACAGTAGAGAAAACGGACGAGTTTCCTTTTGATCCCCGCCCCGATCTTTCACTTGGTTGACGTTACCGCTAGACGACCTCGCTGGGATCTCTCTCGATCTTTCACTTCGCTTCCTCCTCGGTCAGCGTCTCCTCGTCTGGTAGCAACATAGTCGGGTCCCGAGCGTACCCAGACGATTGTGCAAACCGAACGATACGCTCCATCTCCTCGTCAGTGAACCATTCTGACATCCACTAGTTAATTCAAAGAAGACGGTAATAAATATACCGCCGGTCACACATCTGCGACGCTTACAATTCGGCAACCTCTATCTCTCCGCACCCCCGAACAGTAACGTCATACGCCCCCATCTGGAATGAAACGCTGACGTCGTCTCCACCCGATTGGATGCACTGTGACAGTGCGTCAGGATCGACGACGTCGTACAACCGCGGTTCGAAACGCATCGCTTCAACGCCAGCCATCCTCGAAACAGCTTCTACCACATCGACTACAATGGTGTCGCGTTCGGGCGCGAACTGGAACGTTGTGCTATTCGTCGACAGCGTAGAATCCGATAGTTCGTCTGGTTGTGCTTGTTTCATCCAATCGTCACCGCTCCGTTACGGGTGCTTATACAAATAGTTCCCGCTTTCGTATGACATCTGTCATACGCGTGACGTCGTCTGTTCGGCTCGCCGCTGCAGCCTGCGCTCCGCTTCAGCCCGGTCTTCGGGATATCCCACGTCGATCCGCCAACCGTCGAGTTCGACCGCATCGATAGTCCGTCCCGATCGAATCAGCAGATCGATCGCGTCCGAGAGCTCGTACTCGCCGCGATCGGACGGTTGGACGAGCCGCGTCGCGTGGAAGATCGCGGGCGAGAACGTATAGAACCCTGTCATAACTAGGTTCGACGGCGGATCGTCCGGTTTTTCGACGACTTCCACGATCTTGCCGTAGTCGTTCGTGTTGCAGACGCCGTATCGAGAGGCCTCCGATTCGGGCACTTCCTCGACGAGGAACGCGGCGTCGACGCGGCTCTCCCGCTGTCTGCGGACGACGTCCTCGACGTTCGCTTGGAAGATGTTGTCGCCGAGCATCAGCATGAAATCGTCCGTCACGTGCGGTTCGACAGTGTTGAGCGCGTGCGCGAGGCCGAGTTGTTCGTCCTGCCGGGCGTACCGGATCGGGACGTCCGCGAAGGCGTCTCCGTAGTACTCCTCGATGTCCTCGCCGCGGTAGCCGATGACCACCAAGAGCTCCTCCGCACCCAACTCCGTGAGTTGCTCGAAGCAGTGCGTCAGGATCGGTTTGCCGTTCACTTCGACGAGCCCCTTCGGTTTGGTCTCGGTCAGCGGGCGGAGTCTCGTTCCCTTCCCGGCCGCGAGTACGACGGCTTGCATACCTGCACGGGCGGATGGACACGGGTTTGTTATGATCCCGTTTCGCTGTGTGCGGAGTAATCGCACCCACTGAACCCGTCGCCCACTGAAGCCGGTCGCCCCGGTTTCTCGGGGTAGTCAGTACGTTACCGTCGCAGTCGACCCATTACAATCTGCCGCGGCCGAGAGCCGGAGACGATGGTCGACAGCGTCGAGTTCACCGACATTCGCATCGCAGACGAGACGATCGAAGACGTCGTCGACGTCCTCGAGAGCGGTCGGTTCGTGAAGGGCCCGCTGGTAGAACAGTTCGAAAACCGATTCGCCGCGGCCTGCGGCGTCGACCACGCCGTCGGGGTCTCAAGCGGCACCGCGGCGATCCTCCTCTCGCTCGCGGCAGCGGGTGTCGGCGAAGGCGACTCGGTGTTCGTCCCGGGACACACGTTCTTCGCGAGCGCGAGTCCCGTGCTCGAACTCGGCGCGACGCCGGTATTCGTCGATATCGACCCAGAGACGTACACGATGGACCCCGACGCGCTCGCGACCGCGGCCGCCGAGGTCGAGCGACCCGCGGCGGCGGTTCCGGTTCACATCTACGGCGGGATGGCCGATATGGACGCGATCGACGCCATCGCGAACGAATACGATCTGTTCGTTCTCGAAGACTCCTGTCAAGCGCACTTCGCGACGCGGAACGGATCGGCAGCGGGGAGCGTCGGCGACGCGGGCGCGTTCAGCTTCTACCCCTCGAAGAACATGACCGTCGCGGGCGACGGGGGGATGGTGACGACTGACGACGCCGACCTCGCGGAGAATATACGGATGCTCCGCAACCACGGTCGCGGTGACGAGGGCGTCCACCGACGGCTCGGACTGAACTACCGCCTCGACGAGACTAACGCCGCGGTCGGATTGAACCAACTCGACCGGGTTCGCGACTGGAGCGAGATGCGTCGGCGGGCAGCGCAGCGATACACGGACCGACTCGCCGACGTCGACGAGGTGACGACGCCGTGGGTCCCGGTTGACGTCGACCACGTCTTTCACCTCTACGTGATCCAAGTGCCCGACCGGGAGGCGCTTGCGGACTACCTCTCGAATCGGGGCGTCGACACCGGGGTCCACTATCCGACGCCCGCGCACCGGCACCCGGCGATCGTCTCCCGGGTCGAGACGCCCGAGCTTCCGGTGACCGAAGCGCTCTGCGATCGGATCCTCTCGCTGCCGATGCACCCACGACTCACCGACGAGGAGGTCGACTACGTCTGTGCGGCGGTCGAGGAGTTCTACCGGTAACCCCGACCGCCGTCCGAGCGTCATCGAGTGCGTCCGGTCCCTACCCCATCCTGTACGTCCAACGTTCCGTAAGTCGTGCCCTATCCGTCCGTTCGCTGTCGCGCATCCGACCACATCGGGTACATTCCCCATTACAATCACCGTTCGAGCGGAGTTCCCGCCGATGCACTACGCCGTCATCGGAACCGGCTACTGGGGAAGCAATCACGCCCGCGTGGCCGCAGAACTGGCCGAGGAAGGAGTGATCGACGAGGTCGTCCTGTGCGACGTCGACGAGTCGCGAGTCACGGAGCTCGCGGAGAGTTACGGCGTCCGGGCGGCCACCGACTACGCGGAGCTCGCATCGCTCGGCGTCGACGCGGCGACCGTCTCGACGCCGTCGACGACGCACCACGAGATCGCGACGACGCTGCTCCGCGACGGGGTCGACGCCCTCGTCGAGAAGCCGCTCGCGCTCGACAGCACCGAGGCGTGGGACCTCGTCTCCACGGCGGACGAGGAGGATCGAACGCTCGCGGTCGGACACATCTTCCGACATCATCCCGCACTCTGTGAGTTGAAGCGGCGTATCGACCGCGGCGAACTCGGACGCGTGAAGTATCTCGCGACGAACCGGTTCTCCTTTCGGACGCCGCGAGCGACGACCGGCGTGCTGTACTCGCTGGCCGTTCACGACGTCGATATCTCGAATTACCTCCTCGACGATCACCCGGAGTGGCTCTTCTGCTCGACGGACTCGATCGTGCGCGAGGGCATCGACGAGACGGCGACGGTGGTGCTCGAATACGACGGCGCAACGAGCGTCATCAACGAGTCGTGGCAGGTCCCCGTGTTCGGCAAACGCCGGGATCTCGTCGTCGTCGGCTCCGAGAAGTCCGCGTACATCGACTACCTCGACGACACCGTCCTCGAACTGTACGACAGTCGGATCGTCGAGCGCGACGGTTCGCTCAACGCGCGCGAAGAGGGAAAGCAGGTGTATGAGACTCCGAAGACGGAACCGCTCCGCGCCGAGGTCGAGGAGTTCGTCGCCGCCTCGCAGGGTCGATCGACGCTGAGTGCGCCGGGCAGCGTCGGCGCGCACGCGGTCGATCTGCTGGAGCTCGCGGAGCGATCGGCAGACCGAAACGAGACGCTCCGGGTCGAGTCGGCGGGGTCGCGGCCCGCTCGCGGACGCGTTTCTCACGAGTAGCGTCGTCTGCGAAGGGCGTTCACCGACGACAGCACGGCCCCGATTCTGACTCCCGCTACTCTCGATAGCCGACGACCTCGGCCGGGTTTCCGGCGACGATCGCGTTCGGCGGAACGTCTTCGGTCACCACGGCCCCCGCACCGACCAGCGCGTTCTCGCCGACCTCGACGGGCAACAGCGTCGCGTTGGTTCCGATCACGGCACCGTCGCCGACGGCAGTCTCCTCCCACTTCCCGGAATCGCCGCTCGGCGGGTAGACGTCGTTCACGATCGCCGCGCCGTGACTGAAGAAGACGTCGTCGCCGAGTTCGGTCAGCGAGGGGACGAACGCGTGCGATTGGATTCGCGTCCGGTCGCCGACGACGACGTCCGATTGGACTTCGACAAAGGAACCGATCATTACCTCGTCGCCGAACGTCGCCCCGTAACAGTTGACGAAGCGCCACACCCGACAGTCGCGTCCGAACCTGCAGTCGGAGAGTACGGCAAAGGGAGCGACCTCGGTGCCGTCGCCGAAGCGGCAGTTCTCGATCACGCGCGGTAGGTCCGTCGTATCCGCTTCCCCAGTTGTTTCAGTACTCATACGCTGCGACGCCCGCCGAGATACTAAGGTATAGACTCGTTACGGGGGTGCGACTCCGTTGAGTGCGCATAACGATAGGCCGGTGCGAAGTACCCGAGAACGGATCTCACAGCTATGTACAAGGATAACGTCGTCGGCGTCGTCGTCCCGGCGTACAACGAGGAGGGACTCGTCGGCAGGGTGATCGAGACGCTTCCGCCGTTCGTCGACCGCGCGTACGTGATCGACGACTGCTCGACCGACGGAACGTGGGAGGAGATACTGTCGGTCGCCGAACGCGTCAACGCCGCGGATGCGGACGACGACCCAAGCGAGATCGGCCGCGCGAACGACGAGGGTGCGGGGCACTCGGCCCCGAACGACCATCGAAGCGACGGCGGCACCGTCAGTACGGACTACCGAGACGCCCCGAACGGGACCGTCGAGGACACCCTGGCCTTTCAGGATCGGATCTGCCCCATTCAGCACGAGCGCAACCGGGGCGTCGGGGGCGCGATAAAGACCGGCTATCAGCACGCCCTCCGAGACGAGATCGACGTCGTCGCGGTGATGGGCGGCGACGGGCAGATGCGCCCCGAGGAACTCCCGAAGTACGTGGACCCGATCGTTGAGGGAACCGTCGACTACACGAAAGGGAACCGGCTCCTCAACCGGGAGTTCCGGGAGACGATGCCGACGTGGCGGCTGTTCGGGAACTGGATTCTCACCTTCCTGACCAAGGTCGCGAGCGGCTACTGGCGGACGATGGACCCCCAGAACGGCTATACCGCGATTTCGCGAGAGGCCTTGGAAGCGGTCGACATCGACCGGATGTACGAGGATTACGGCTACTGTAACGACCTCCTCGTCCGGTTGAACGTGGCCGACCTTCGGGTCGGCGATGTGCCCCGGCGGGCCAACTACGGCGACGAGACCAGCAGCATCCGGTATCACACGTACATCCCCCGCGTCTCCGCGATGCTGCTGCGCGACTTCCTCTGGCGACTCCGCGTGAAGTACCTCGTTCGCCGATTTCACCCGCTGGTTCTCCTCTACGGCGTCGGCGCGAGTGCGACCGCCTACGGATCGGCGTTTCTGCTGCGCGCTGTGCAGTCACGAATCCGTGGACGGGGATCGGATGAGAGCGGCGACTCGGCATCTACGAGCGGGGATTCGACGTCCGGCGTTCTGTTGATCGCGATCGGGTGGATCGCGATGATTCTCGCGATGATATTCGACCTCGAGGAGAACGCGGACAAGGAACGGCGCATCGAGGAGTGATCGGCTCCGGGCGAGGCGTGCGTCGCTCAGAGACTCGCGTGAACCGTCCCAATCTGTCGGTAACGTCTCCCCACGTTCGATGACGCGCACCCACCCGCTCGGGTAGTCGGACGTTATTACCGTCGCTTCTCGTAACCGGTCGGTACTTAATATCGTCCCTGTCGGACGCCGAATCGTATGCAGGTTACGTACCTCAGCTCCGCTGCGATCGTCGTCGAAACCGAGGGCGCGTCGGTGTTGTGCGATCCGTGGCTCGTCGACGGCGCGTTCGAGGGATCGTGGTGTCACTATCCGCCGCTCGACGTCGACCCGGAGGATTTCGATCACGTCGATTACATCTACATCTCGCACATTCATCCCGATCACTTCGACCCCGCGACGCTTCGCCGACTGAACACGGAGATCCCGGTGTTGATCCACGACTACCGCTGGGACTACCTGAAAGACGAGATCTCCGCGCTCGGATTCGAGGTGATCGAACTCGATCACAACAGCCGGACGCACCTCGCGGGCGACCTCCACGTCAACATCCTCGCGGCCGACGCCTGCGATCCGGAGGTGTGCGGCAACTACTTCGGCTGTTCGTGGGTCGAAGAGAACCCCGAACTCGGCTCGACGCAGGTCGACTCGCTCGCGGTGTTCGACGACGGGGAGTACACCGTCGTCAATATGAACGACTGCCCGTACCCGATGGTCGAACGGAGTATGCGACAGGTCAAAGAGGGGTACGGCAACATCGACTTGGTGTGTCACCAGTACAGCGCCGCGCAGTTCTACCCGCAGTGTATGGAGGATTACACCCACGAGGAGAAGCTGCGGGCACGCGATGACGTGATCGAGGAGAAACACGAGCTCGCGACCGAGTTCATCGATTTGTTCGACCCCGACTACTACATGCCGTTCGCCGGCGAGTACGTCTTGGCCGGTCGGCTCGCTCCGCTCAACCGCTATACGGCGAACCCGCCGCGGATCGAGGCGCTGGAATGGTTCGAAGCGCACGTCGATCCCGACGAACACCGGTGCGTCTTCCTCAACTCGGGCGAACACCTCGATCTCGCCGCCGGTCGCGTCTCGAAGCCGTACGAACCGGTCGATCAGGCCGCCAAACGCGAGTATATCGAGGCGGAACTGGCGAACCGTACGTTCACGTACGAACGCGACCCGATCCCCGACGTCTCGGAGCTACGCGAACAGGTCCGACCCGCGTTCGAGCGGTTCGAGCGCAAGCGCAAACAGCTCGGCTACGAGACCGAAACTACCGTGCTGATCGGCCTCGCGCCCGAGGAGTACGTCGAACTCTCGTTCACCGGTGACGGGTACGACTTCGTCACGGATCCCGACCTGTCGACGTACGACGGCTACGTGAAGTTCGAGCTCGATCCGCGGCTCCTCGGTCGGCTCCTCTCGGGGCCCGACGCGGTCCACTGGGCGGACGCGAAGATCGGCTCGCATCTCGGCATCAGCAAGCAGCCCGACATCTACGAGCGGCAGCTGTACAACTGCTTGGGCTCGTTCCACGCGTGAGTCACTCGGGAGTGAGTGCTCGACGGGACCGGTGACAAGTCTCCTCGCGACGCCGCCGATCGGACGTTTGGCGCTTCATAACTATTGAGCTTCCTCGACCCCCTCTTACTGATGACGCTACGTTCGGCGGTAGTTGGTGCGGGTGTCGTCTCCGAACGGCACCTCTCTGGACTCGAAAAGAATCCGCGGACCGATCTCGTCGCGATCTGCGACCGCGACGAGGAACGCGCCCGCGAGAAAGCAGTGAAGTACGGAGTCAAGGCGTACTACGATACGACTTCGCTGTTCGAGGAGGCGGATCTCGACTGGGTGCACGTCTGTACGCCCGTCGCGACCCACGTACCGATCGCGCTCGAAGCGATCGACGCGGGCGTTCCGGTCCTCATCGAAAAGCCCGTCGCGGAAACGGTCAGCGAAGTGGAGGAACTGGCGACGGCCGCGCGTGAAGCCGATGTCTCTGTTTCCGTGGTTCACAATCACGTGTTCGATCCGGTCATCAGGAAGCTGCGCGACCGCATCGATCGGGGTGATCTCGGGGAGATGCGTGGAATCGACCTCCAGTACACCGGGTCGACGCCGCCGGACACGCCCAACCGCGGCAGCTGGGCGTTCGATCTGCTCGGCGGCGAGTTCGAGGAGGGGCTCCCGCACCCGCTGTATCTCGGCCTTCGCGTCGGCGGGTATCCGGACGACCGCTCCCGGGTATCGTCACACACGGCGCTGTGCGGCGAGTACGAGCAGTCGTTCGGATACGACGGCGCACAGGTCGGGTACGTCACCGACGACGGCGTGGTCTGCAACGTCACGATGCTCTCGGGGACGATCCCGATCCGCGTGCTCTACGTTCATGGGACCGAGACGTCGTTCGCGGCCGATGTGGTCTCACAGACGCTCGTCGAGTTCGACCGCGACTACAAGGGTTCGGCAGCCGGCCGCGCGCTGAACAACGTCGATCAGGCCGTCGACCGATTCACCGGCACCGTCGAGAACGCCGTATCGGTCCTCCGGCGGTCGCGCGACGACAGCTGGGAGGTCGCGACAGCGCTCGATTCGCTGTACTACCAGCTCGACCGCGAGGCCGAAGCGCTCCTCACCGGCGACGATCCGGCGGTCCCACTCGAAGAGGCGCGGTGGACGATCGCTCTGATGGAGGAGATCAGAGAGAGCGTCGCGACCGAAGACGAGGCGATAGCCGCGGAAGCCGCCCAAGACTGATTCTCCTCCGGCAGTGGCTGTCGCTTTCGACCTCGACGTCTCAACCCTCATCTCGAAGGCGCTCTCGAACGCAGCGGCGTCGTGAGAAATCCCCGCTTCTCCGGGCACTCCCCAATCAGCGCCCACCAACTGTTGTGAGTCGTCGCCGACGTCGCGAGATCGCGCTGGCCGCGATCCCGACTTCGGTACTAGTTCTCCCTGATGAGACCGAAATCGGCCTAGTAGTCGGCTCCTAACGCTCGAATCACTCTTCTTACCGGTGACCGAGTGACGGCGGGTTCGGACTCTCACACCTCGTACCACGTCCCTCTTTTCCCTCCTTATTCAACGTCTTCGCGCGCCACACGGCGTATGGCGGTCCTACTCCCGATCTCTTTGTATGAGACCGACCCGGAATACGCTGTCTCTCTCAGGGCGTCGTGTATCGGCTCCGTAATCGAATCCTACTTCGACGATTTGTCGCGCGCGCCCAGTAGGCAGATATTACGGCCAGACACAGCCAGTCCATAACCACTCGTAAGCAATCAATAACTATCCGTTAAATATCGATTACGCAAGTAAGAACAGCTTACTCGTTCGTCCAACGAACCCACAAAAACGCTCTTTTCGGTAATCGCACTCTACCCGGATATGGCAAACAGCCATAACGGAAACGACGAAGCGAGTTCGGGTGTCGGTCGACGATCGTACCTGAAGCTTCTCGGTGGGGCCGTCGGTATGGCCTCGATAACGGGGAGTGCGGTCGCACAGTCCGCGGAGACCGACTCCGTCGTCAACCTCGGCGAACAGGGGCTGACCGACGGCGACGTCATCGACGACTACCTCGAGGAGTACTTCGAGAGCGGCGTGGAAGTCCGGATTCCCGAGGGCGAGTACGAATACCACGGTTCCGGGTTCGACGGCACGCGCAGCGACGCCGCCGTCGTCGGCGAGGGCGAGGTGATCCTCACGAACGAGGCGGGCGCGTACGGCGAGACCATCGAGGCCGAAAGCGGCGTCGTGGAGGTCCGAAACCTCACGCTCCGGGGCGAATCCGGTCCCGAGAAGACGCGCTTCCGGCTCGAAGCCCAGTCTGACGGACACGTTCTGATCGACAACTTCAACCTGCCCGACGGGAACGTCGATCCCGGCGACGCGCGCGCGTTCTACGTCCCCGGGGGCCACGCCGGCGTGGTCGAGATCCGCAACTGTTACATCGCCGATTTCTCGAACAACGGCATCTACGCGGACGGCCCCGGACAGGACGGCGGTGCGGGGGGGCAAGTGATCGTCGAGAACTGTTTCCTGCACAACAACAATATCACCGGCATCCGACTCGGCTCCACCGACAGCGTGGCCCGGAACTGCCTCGTGCTCAACGACGGCAGCCCGCCGACGATCGACGAGGGCGGGGACGTCAATATGCGCGGTATCCGCATCCGAGAGCCCGGAGATAACATCACGATCGAAGGCTGTGAAGTCATTCACTCCTACGAGGGCGCGGGCGCGCCGATCGAGCTCCACGACGGAGCCTCGGGCGGAAGCGGGACGATCCGAAACACGCTCATCGAGAACAACACCGGAACGGCGGCGATCCACGATAAGGGCGCGGCGGGCAGCTGGAGCGCCGAGAACGTTTCGATCACCGGCGACGGTGACCTCGAGTACCCGTCGAACTTCGACGGCGTCTGCGTCGGCGACGACTGTCCCGTTCCGACCGGCGACGACCCGCAGGGCGAGGACAGTGCCGGTAGCGGCGGTTCGACCGACGACGGCTCGGGCGACGACAACTCGACTGACGGCGGCTCCGACGGCTCGACCGACCCCGGCGGAGACGACTCCGACGGCTCGGACGACGGGTCGAACGGCTCGGACGGAGACGATTCGAGCGATTCCGGATCGAACGACTCGGACTCCAACAGTTCGGACGATTCGTCCGGATCGGAGACGCCGGTCGGAACCGACGGCACGGAGCTCGTCGTCCTCTCGCGGAACTCCGACGGCGTCGACTACGAGTTCACCACGACCGGCGAAATCGAGCCCCTGTACGACCGCAGCCAGTACAGCGCGGACACGGCGGATCCCGTCGACGAGGCCGTCGAAAACGGCGACGGCACGTGGACGGCGACCGGATCGACCGGCGGCGGCAGCGCCAGCGGCGACGCCTTCTACTACGAGGGCGCGATGGAGAACTTCTCCGCGTCGGGCGACGTCAACCAGATGACGCTGCTCGCCGACGGCGAAGAGGTGACGACGGAGGACCTGCTGGCGGCCGAGCCGCCGGAGGATAACTCGGGCGATGACAGCGACGAGGAACCGTCGGGATCGGACGACTCCGATTCGGGCGGCGACGAGCCGGCTCAGTCCCGCGAGAAGACCGTCGTCTTCGACGGCACGACCGCCGACGGGATCGCGACGTACACCTTCCGGGTTTCCGGCGAGGTCACGCGAGACTCCTCGATCAGCACGAACCCCGAGGACACCCGCATCGACAACCTCGAAGATTACGTCAACGGCGACACCGTCGAGGGCGTTCTCAGCAAAGGCATAGACGGATACCGCTACACCGGTCAGATCGTCGAAATCGAGTTCGACGGTTCCGCGGCCGTCACCATCGACGGGCAGTGAGGTGACGCCCGTGTACTCGTCAGACGGTTGGAAGCGACTCGCGGCCGATCCGGACCCGGTCCGGGATTTGGGATACGACCTCGCCGAATGGAAGTCACACCGAGTCTCGTACCGCGACGGCGATCGGTTCGTGTTCGTCCCCGCCGACGAGGACGCGTTCGATCGGGAAGCCTACATCGTCGCCTCGGCAAACGCGATCAGTGACACGCTCGAACACCGCTGAAACGCGGATTCGAGCCACGTTACCGGGAGACTAGCTTCCCCTCGGATCGCGCCGGGCGTCGTCTGCGACGTTACTCGTCGGTACCGCGCAGCCGATAGAGGGTGTACCCGCCGTTGTCCCGGATCCGATTCGATCCGGGTTCGGTGTTGAGCGCCTCGAATCCGGCGGCGCTGTACCGGAACCCATCGTACAACTCCACCTCCTTCTTCCGATCTTTCGTCGTGACGATGAGATACCGATCTTCCTCGTAGTGCGACGTCACGTTGTTGTTGAAGACGGTTTCGGGGACGGCGTCCTCGTATCCCGGGTAATTGATTCGTTGGGCGGTGGTCGTGCCGTAGATGGCGTCGACGTAGCGACTCGAACCCGATCGGACGGCAGTCAGCGGTGTTTCTCCGTCGTGATACCGGAACGTTTGCTCGTACCCGTCCATCACCGTCTCGGTCACTCTATCGTTCGCCTGATAGATGTACGGCGAGGGATGGATAGTCGCGAGCTGCAGCGCGATCATCGCGACGAACAGGAAGCTCAGGGCGGTCCACACGCGTTGGCGCGTGAGCAGCCCTCCGAGCCACCCGCTCGAGCGCTCCAGTCGGTCGGCGAGAAGCGAGATCGCGATGACCGCGAGGAGACTCACTGTTACCATAATGAACCCGTAGAACCGGAAGTAGTGATCCCCCTGATCGGCCAAGAAGATCGCGACAAACCCGAGCGTCGGAAGGACCAGTGCGGCCGACAACAGGAACGACAACGCGTTTTGACGGCTCTCTCGGTGGTCGACCGCGCGGACGAGCAGCGCGAGGGCGAGCGCACCGGCGAGAATCATCAACAGCGTGCTCACCGAGAACAGCTTGAGATACAGCTCAGTGAGGCTCCCGCCGAGGTCGACGAGCGACGCCCCACGAGTGTCGGTCTCTTGGAGCACTGTCGGATCGCGCGAGAGGAGACTATCGAGCACCGACGTCACGCGAGATCGGGCGCGTCCCTGTCGACGGATCCACCCAACGAACAGCGTCCCGATGACGAGTGTGTGGGCGTACAGTGGGCGAAACGACGCGATCGGGTGAGACGATCGGTACCGACGCACGACGAACTGAAGGAGCACGATGCCGCCGAGCATCGAGAGGTACGTCATCGCCTCCTGCGGGTGGACGAACAGCAGTCCCGCCGAGACGAACAACAACAGCGCGCCCGTCGGCGTCGCGAGCGCGAACCCCTCGTCGTCGGTGGTGAGAAACAACAGTAGACAGAACAGGACGATCGGAAACAGGAGGATCGCTTGGCTCGACGCGTGCGGGACCGGGTGGACGCTGACGTTGTTGATCGGGATGAACATCAATCCGACGACGGCCCCGACAGCCGCCGTTCGACGGCTCTCGGAGACGTAGTACGCACACGCGGCGAACGCGGTCACGAACAGCAGCGGGACCACGAGCGCGACGAGCGTCAGCATCGCCGTCCGGATCGGAAGTCCGGTCACCACAGCAAACTGCACCGATAGGAGGTGGATTCCCGGATAGACGATGCCGTCGGGAGGAATCACGCCGGCTTGGATCTCCCGTGCCCACCCGAGGTGGCTCAGCGAGTCGCCAGGGCCGTAGAAGTAGTACGACCGAAGAACCGGGAGGGCGACGATCGAGAGCACGCCGAGCGTCGAGAGGAGGAGCCCCGCATCCCGCGTCCGCGACCGTGCGTCCGTCCGTACCGCGACCGCGACGGCGACGAGGACGGCGACAGTAACACCGGCCCAGAATCCGGCGGGAACTTCGGTGTAGATTGAGAGTTGATAGTCCGTTACCGGGGTTTGTACGACCGAAAGCAGCCCGACAGCGAGAGCGAGATACCCGCCGATCAGCGCTATCTTCTGCCAGTATCCCTCTGTGGATCGCTCCGCAGTTTCGTTTGCGTTCATTATCACAGTCGGTCGGACGCGTCCGTCCTGTCACGGCACAGGGCCCGCGCGACACTGCTCGGTATTCCCGAGATCGGTTTTGTTATGGTGTGATTTACCGGCGGACGGGGCGATCCGTGAGAAGCGGTGCGCTCGGGAATCTGTCGTATCAACGTGCTTCTCGTCAGTCGTCGATTAACTGTTTCCCGTCACTCGTCCTCGGTCAGCGTTCGTATTTCGTCGGGTGTGACGTTGGTATCGATCGTCTCAAGCGTCGCCTCTTGGAGTACAATCGCCGCGCCGCCGACGTCGACGGTCGCATCTCGCAGGACGTTGTCGTGAGAGCGCTGGAACCCGACACCGTTCCGGTTCGTAGCCGCGTGCGAGACGTCGATTCCGCTCAGGGTGCAGCCGCCGCGGCCGTCGATCTTGATCGCGAACTCGTTGTCGGCCTCGCCCGTCACCGTCACTCCCTCGCAGTCGACCCACAGTTTCTCGGTGGCGTCGCGCAGGGAGTCCGCCGGCGTCTTCGCCCAGACCCCGTGAACGTCGTCGGCGTCGATCCGTATCTCGGTGTCTCGAACCGTCATCGATGGGAGCTCCGACGACAGGGTGATTCCGCCGTCGCTCGACGAGACGTCGATCATTTCGACGCGGCAGTTCTCGACCAGCGGCGGTTCGGCGTCCGCCGCCGGTTCGGAATTGGTCAGCCGAATGCCCCGCATGTTCTCGAACCCCTTCGAGGCGTCGTCACAACGCACGTGTACGTTCCTGACGACGGATCCGGCGCGTACCCGGACGTTCGCGATACCGTTGTTCGCGTAGTAGCCCCCGTCGACGATGATTCGCCCGACAGCGGGGTCGGCGTACAGGCCGTTGTCGCCGAACCCGACGATGTGGCAGTCGGAGAACGTGATCTCTCCCCGGTTGTCGTCACCGACGTAACAGCCCGTGACCTGCTCTTCGGGAACGGAGCCGTCCGGAAGCCGAAGCCGCTCGACGACCCCAGAACCGTCGGAGTCCGTGACGTCGACGCGGACCGCCCCGCGTCCGCCTTCGATCTGCCCGTTTACGGTCACGTCGCTGATACGCAGATCGTCCGGTGCCCGCACGTCGAGTGCGCGGATGTCGGTGTTGTTTTCGGTGAAATCGAACTGGAGGTTTCGGATATGAATGGCCCCGTCGCCGCCGACGAAAAAGAGGGTTCCAGAGGCGTCTTCCATCGGCACGATCGTCGCGCCGTCTCCCACGATTCCGAAGCGGTCGAGCCCCGAGAGATCGAGGCTCTCCTCGATGGGATACTCCCCCGATGGCAGAAACAACAACTCTCCGTCGCTCGCTGCGTCGCTGATCACGTCGCCGATCGGCTCCCCTCCCGTGGGATCGACGCCGAGGTCGGTCAGATCCGTCACCGAATCGAACGGCGGCGGGACCGGCGTCGCCGGGGGATCGACGTCTCCCCGTGGCGGCGAGGCGAGTTCGTCTGTCGACCGATCGCGATCTCGCTGACCGCCGCACCCCGAAAGCGAAAGGATGCCTACCGTTCCCGCCAGTGCTCGCCGGAGGAGCGTTCGACGCCGCCAGCCGTCCGAACCGGGACCTTCACCGGACTCGCCGGATGGCGATCCCCTCGATGGGAGGCGATCGGGCGTTTCTGGATCAGTCATCTCAATCGGCTAATCCGGCTGACTGTATCTTCTGCCACATTCGATCTCCCTTCGTCGTGAGGTCGTACCTGCGATTCTTTCGCTGCTCTTCTGGGACGACGAGCTCGACGATCGAGCGGTTGCGAAGCCGTCGTAACGCGCGAGAGACGTGCGACGGAGAGAGGCTCTCGGCGTTCGCGATTTCGGTCGTCGTCGCCGGACCGTCTTGAAGGACGTTCAGAACCGCCAAGCGGTACTTCGAGGAGATGATGAACCCGATCGCGTCCCACTGTGATGACATCGGGTTCTCCTTCCCGCAGAACGCTCTTTGGTATTCGCCTGCTACAGCTTTCGCCACTCCTTACTCAGTGAGAGAGCGGTCGTGGGAGAGCGCACGTCCGGATGGTTCTCACCGCGGTCCGTTCTCTCAACCGATTCGATTCGATCCCGTTTCAAGCACTGCTTTACTTATACGCTATTACACACATATAGATGTAAAGCTAGGCAGCCCAAAGCAACGCACAAGTAACGAAACGTAACACTGACTGAACAGGTAGTAGGTACCGTATTACAAGTTCCTCTCGTTCCGCACGCATCATCGAAATGCCATCAAAAGTGGACGTGGGCGAGGAGTTGTACCCCCTCCGGGCGACGGTCGTCGAGTACGAACAGAGTCCGGACGAGTGCACGATTCACCCGCTCGACCCGCCCGAATCGGGCCGAACCACGCAGTGGATCACTGCCCGAGAAGGCTCCTACGTACCGCTCGAGAGGTGTCAGTAAGACCGCAAAAGCCCCCACAAACGAGCGTTCCGCAGCCGTCGCGTCTCTCCACTGCCATAGCCGTATTCCGCTAGTGGGGTCTCCCTGTTCCGCTACTCCGTCGTGGCTGCAGTCGTTTCTTCGGTCATCTCCGTTCCGTTGGCGGTCGCAGTCGCTTCGCTCTCGACCGTGTCGGTCGCGAGTGTGAGGTCGAACGGTTCGTCCGCCGCCGCCTCGTCCGGGTTCAGATACCCCATAGCGAACGCCGTGTAGCCGGTCATCGACGCCAGTTCGACGTCGAAGGAGGCGACAGCTTCGCTCTCGCCGGCGGCTCGGACCTCAAGGGTGTATGCGCCGGACGGAACAGTGGCGTAGTCGCTGGCCTCGCCGAACGCGAGTTCGGAGATCAGCGGTTCCTCCTCGCCTTCGACGGCGACGTCGACCGCCGGAGCGTCAGGCGACGCGTGCAACGCACGGACTCGAGACTCCTCCGCGCCCGCGGCGGAGACGTCGTCCTCGAAGGCCTGGACCTCGAACGTCTCGGCCTCCAGTTCGCCGAGCGCGACGAGTGACGTCGCCGATCCCTCCGAAACCTCGACCTCGTCGTCGAAGACGACCGTCTCTTGGTCTCCCGCGGCGGTTATCTGCACTTGGTATGACCCCGCCGCGAGCGAGAGGTACTCGCTGACGCTTCGGAAGGCGACGTCGCTCAGCGCGGCCTCGTCGTCGACGTAGACGTCGACGTTCGGCGCGTCGGGCGCGGCGTGCACCACGCGTACGAGTGCGTCGCCATCGCCGCCTTCGGTCGTCGTTTCTTCGGCCTCTGTCGTGGCCTCAGTCTCTGTGGGGGCGTCCGTCTCAGTCGTTGTCGGGGAACCGTTCGTCTCCTCGGTCCCGCCGCTGTCGTCTTCTCCACCGTTTCCGGTTCCGTCGCCACCGCAGCCTGCGAGGCCAACGGTGGTTACGGCGGTGACTGTACCAACGAACTGCCGTCTACTGAGGTGCGTGTGCACCATACCGGTGTCTGGGAGAGAACACGTAAGACGCTATTTTCCACCTGTCCGGGAATCTTCCCGCTTTAGCTGAATAAACGCTTTCTACTCCCCGATTTTGTTAGCCTTACCGGAGATAGGCACCCGACGTGGATAGACTCACCGAATTCTGCGTAGGACCACCATATATCAGATATCGAATGTATACTATTGCGGTACGGACGTGAATCTCATTCGTATGGTCAACATATCACGACCGGAGCTGTTCGGTTGGGCTGCGCTGTTCGGGTGCGTGCTCGTGCTCGCGATGGCGGGAGCAAGCGGCGTCGGCGTCGCCGTGGCGGCCCCAGCAGACATCGGTGCGTCCGAGGTCCACCTACAGGTCGCGGAGAACGAGACCGAGCCGGAGCGAATCGGCCCGTTTTTCCAGATTCAAGAGGTGGAGACAAACACGCCGATAAAGGCCGGTGAGACCGTCGAAGTAACCGTTACCGTCGAAAACGTGGGTAACGAAACCGGGGAAAAGGAGGTGTGGTTCCACCTCGACCAGTACTACAAGGACGACGCTGAATTCCAGTTGTCTCCCGGCGAGTCGGAGACGGTAACGCTCACGTACGTCAGCAAGAGCGAGAACGCGAAGGACTGGACGCTGCGAGTCGATACACCGGACGATCGGTATACGGAGACCGTAACAATCGAAGAGCCGGCGCAGACTCGCACGTCGCGGGGCAGTTCCGGAGGGCCCACCGGATCCGACGGACACCCCCACTTCCAGATCACTGATATGCACGTCGAAGAATCGGTTCTCGCGGGCGATACCCTCAGGATGAACGCGACCGTCGAAAACACCGGTCGTGATCTCGGCGAGAAACTTGTCTGGTTCACCCTCGACGGCGACACCGTCAACGAAACCATCATCGAACTGCCCGAAGGGGATTCGAAGACGGTGACGACCGAACTCAACACGTCGATCGAGGACGCCGGAGCGCACCGTATCACGGCGAACACCTCCGACGACGTCGTGAGCGAGCGCGTCGAGTTCGTCGAACCCGAACCCGAATTCGAGGTACAGTCGGTCGATATTCCCGAAAGAGTGCCCGCAGGAGAGCCACTGATCGTTGACGCGACCGTCGGCAACGTCGGCGATATCTCCGGAACAGTCCCCGTTCGGCTGACGATCGACGGTCACTTCATCGACGAACAGCGAACGGATGTCGCCGAGAACGGATCGTCGACGGTCGAACTGCAGTATCGGAGCAACGTCTGGATGACGGGTGAGCTAAACGTCACCGTCGGCGCGGCCGAACACAACGTCTCTCGAACGGTCACCGTGTTCGAACCGACGCCCACGGCGACGGCCGACCCACCGACGACTGCCACCTCGACGCCGGAGTCTCCGGACACGGAGACCGCAGAACCGTCCACCTCCGCGCCGGACTCCTCGTGGCGGGGACCGAATCCGGGCCTCTCCGTCTTGGTTGTCGCGTTGTTCGCCGGCGCACTCGCCGTCACCAGATGGGGATAACCCCGGTACGTCTCTCGGTCGAAGACAGCCTTGGCCCCGCTATCGAAGTGGTCCGAACGTTCGCTTCGAGGATTGGTCGGGAGGCGCGGTTCGTCGGTTCGGTGGCATAAATTCGCTGACGGGTAGTCTGTGTCACGTTCGCAGTAATTTCGGTGTATCCGACGACGCCGGCGACTCGCCCCCGACCGGTAAGTTCTCCCTTCACGTGAAATAGGCGAAACCACGCGTGAACGGGCTTCTCAGTACGGCTGCCGGAATTTTGAATACACACTGAATTACAATACTGGTTCCAGATCAACGCTGTTTCTGTCCCGGGGTCACCCTCGGGGAATGACTATGGTAGATCCGAACCAACCACAACCGTCACCAGTGGAGCAACAGAGCCAGTATCAGCAGCTGCCGTCACAGCAGCCCGCAGGGGGGCAGCCCGTGCAGGCGCAGCCCACACAGACACAAGGGAGCCAGCCCACACAGGCACCAGTTCAATCACCCCAGCAGCCGATCTCGGCGTACACCCAACAGCCGCAGACGCACCCACAGCAGTCCCCGGCGCAACCGCAACAGGCACAGACCCAACCACAACAGCCGCCGACACAGCAATCGCAGCAGCCGCAGCAGCAGCCACAACAACTGCAACCGCAGCAGCAGCCGCAACAGCCGCAACAACTGCAACCGCAGCAGCAATCGCAGCAGCCGCAGCAGCAATCGCAGCAGCCGCAGCAGCAATCGCAGCAGCCGCAGCAGCAATCGCAGCCGTATGGTCGGCAAGCGACTGCCGGTGGCTACCAGTCCGGACAGCAGCCGTCCCAGCAGTCGTTCGGACAGCAGCCGTCACAGCAGTCGCAACCGCGGCAGTCGATCTCGGGACAACAGGGACAGGGAGGGCAGCCGCAGCAGCAGCCAGCACAGTCTCCCTCCGGGCAGTCACAGACAGCACAGCAACAGTCCCGGCCGTCCGAAGGGACACAGCAGTACTCTCCGCCCGCAGCGATCCAGCCGCAGTCGTTCGCGCCGCAACAGCCGGCAGGATCCCAGTCGCAGGGCGCAGCGATGCAGACGCCTGAATCGGTCTCAGGGACGTCACAATCGGGATCACAGCCGGTCCAAGTGAGCCCCGTTGCGGCGATGCAACAGCGGTCTTCGTCGACGCAGGCACAGCCCAGTGCGGCGATGCAGACCCAGCCGTCCGAGATTCCGCTCGCCCAGACCCAACAGACGTTGGGACAGTACGGACAGAGCACACCGGGACAGGGACTATCGGGTCAGTTCGAGCAGTCGAGCCAGCAGCCCGGCGCTTCCGAGTGGAGCCCGACGGCGGGGCAACAGACGATGCTCCTCGGCAGCCAGTACGAGCAGTCGGTCCCACAGGAGGTGCGGGCCGCCATCGAGGACGTGAACCACCTCAACAACGTCCTCGACTGGGCGAAGACGCGACTCACACAGCGCGGAAACGGATCGGCAGCGCGAGCCTGTGAGGACGTCCACGACTGCGCGGAGATGACCAAGGAGTTCATGCTGCGCGACTCGCCGTTCGCTTCTGGAGCCGCCAGAGAACTCCAGCGGACCATCCAAGGCGCGAGCCGAGAGCTCCAGCAGCACTCCAACGAACCCGAAATCCAAGAGGTCTTGAGCCGGATCCAACAGACGAACGGTTCTATCGAACAGAGCATTCCCCGGCTCCAATCGGGGTCACTCTCGTAAGTAAGATGTCTTCAGAACCCTACGGATCACAAGCACCGTACGCGCCATCGAGGGGCTGGTCGACCGAACAGGTATCGGGCCAGTCGCCGCAATCGGCGGGTCCGGAGGCGCTGACCCCGTCACCGCAGATGGAGACCGCCCCGGGGTCCGCTGTCGGTGGGCTCCCGATGGCTCCGACGCCCTCGATCGATCTCATCGAGAACACGGACGAAATCTGGGTGTTCATCGATCTGCCGGGATTCAAGCCCGAGGAGATCCAACTCGAGGGCGATCCGCGGACGCTCCACGTCAGCGCGACTCGACCCTCGGAGATCGAGGACGGCCGGAACGTCCTGATCAACGAGCGGACCGTACAGATCGACCGCGTGATCCAGTTCCCGACTGACGTCGAGATGGACGAAATCGATGCCGTCTTCGACGACGGCGTCTGTAAGATCACGGTCCCGAAGGCGGCGAGCGAGCGGTACCGAGAGATCGATATCCGTTCCCCGTAGCGCTACCGAGACGCTCGCATCGTTCCGACGGTTCCGTTTTTTTTACCGTATCCCAATATAACGGGAAATTTAGATATACTGTATTAAGTTGCTTTTTCAATATCAACTATGACTTTATTTTGTTATTTAAAACGCATATAAAAGCAATATCTACCTTGTTCACGTAGTATTAGAAAATATACTGAGTTTGGGAGCGACAAAATATAACTTAAATATATTTATACAGTTTTAGTCATTTTTGCGGTTCGTGCTTTCGCACGCGCGACACGGCGTACGTGCTTCGGGCCCGATATTGTCACCACTCGCGGCGGCTTCGGGATCACTCCGGTCCAATTCGCTGGCTGACCCGTTTTCACACAATAATATTCATCACTGAATGAATCCACTGAACACAACTACTGAATATCTTAGCAATGCCGAGCGAAACGGACGAGATGCCCGTTCTCGGGTGGCTACTGCTCGCTGGGAGACAGTCGGCCGACCCCGCCGAGAACCCGGCTGAAAACCAAAGTTCGTATATCGAACCAGACGCGTAGAGGTAACTAAGATGATCGACGTCAGCGTAATCGGCAGCGGAAATATGGGAGGAGCCATCATCGCGGGGCTCTCACAGGCCGGAGGCTACCGGATCACGGCGTACGACGTGGACCCCGACGCCTTCGAGCGGATCGAGGAGTACGCCGACCGAACGACGACCGATATCGACGACGTCCGCGACTCGTCTGTCGTCGTCGTCGCCGTCAAGCCGGACATCGTCCCGCTGGTGCTCGAAGACCTCGACCTTCGGGCCGACCAGACGCTCGTCACGATCGCTGCAGGCGTCTCGCGGGCCGTCGTCGAGGCCGAAACCGAGGCGACGGTCGTCCGCATTATGCCGAACCTCGCGGCGAGAACGCGCAATATGGCGGCCGCGGTCGCCTGGGACGCCCCCGACGAGAACGTCGAACAGATGCTCTCTGATCTCGGCGAGTTCGTCGTCATCGACGAGGACCTGATGGACGTCGCCACGGCGCTGAACGGCAGTGGGCCCGCGTTCGTCTTCTACCTCATCGGCGCGATGCAAAAGCGGGCCGTCGACGAGGGAATGGATGCCGAAAACGCCCGTGTATTGGCCGCACAGACGTTCAAGGGTGCCGCGGAGACGGTCCTCCGCTCCGACGAGTCGATCGAGGACCTCATCGACGCCGTCTGCTCGCCCGGCGGAACGACGATCGAAGGGATGGAGGTGCTGTGGGACAGCGACGTCGAAGCCGTCGTCGGCGACGCGCTGAGCGCCGCGTCACGGCGCTCCGCCGAGCTCGCAGAGGAAGCCGAAAAATGAGCGAGGCCGTCACGTCCTCGGAGGTCGCCGACGCGCGCCGACTCGCCGCTGAGGCCGGACGGGTCGTCGTCAAGGCCGGGACGAACTCGCTCACCGACGAGACGTCGAACCTCGACGACGAGAAACTCGACAAACTCGTCGACGACGTCGCCGGGCTCGTCGAGCGCGGGAAAGACGTCATTTTAGTCTCCTCCGGCGCGGTCGGTGCCGGAAAGGGCCGGATCGGCTTCGCCCCCGACGACACCGTCGAGGAGTCTCAAGCCCTGTCGACGATCGGCCAGAGCCACCTGATGCGCCGGTACACCGAGAGCTTCGAGCGCTACGGCTTGACGGTCGCCCAAATTCTCGTGACCGAGCACGATCTCGACGACACCGATCGGTTCACCAACTTCAAGAACACGATCGACACGCTGCTGGAGTGGGGCGTGGTTCCCATTATCAACGAGAACGACGCGGTCGCGACCGAGGAGATCCGCATCGGCGACAACGATATGATCTCCTCGTCGATCGCGGTCGGCATCGGGGCGGACCTGCTGGTGACGCTCACCGACGTCGGCGGCGTTTACACCGGCAACCCCAAGCACGAGGAGGAGGCGGAGCTCATCGATGCGGTCGGCCGGAACTATGACGCGGTCGAGCGGATCATCGAGGACAGCGCCAGCGACTCGTTCGGCGGCATCCGGACCAAAGTTCGGGGGGCACGGACGATGAGCGAACACGGCCGTCCCGCAATCATCGCTCGCTCGACCGAACCGGACGTGCTCGAACGGATCGCCACCGAACAGCCCGTCGGAACCATCTTTATCCCGATCAACGACCACTGAACGACCGATACACACTGCTCCCCGACAACTACTGACCCAACTCAACGATGACCGAACCCACCACCACGACCGAGAAATCGGCCGAAACGAAAGTGACGGAAGCACAGTCCGCGGCGCTTGAACTCGCGAACCTCTCGGAATCGACGCGGAACGACGCGCTGTACGCCATCGCAGACGCTATCGAGGCACACAGCGACGCAATCCTCGAAGCCAACGCGAAGGACGTCGAGGCGGGCGAGGAGCTCCTCGAAGCGGGCGAGTACACCCAGGCGTTCGTCGACCGGCTGAAGCTCTCGGAGTCGAAGCTCGAAAGCATCGCCGAGATGGTCCGCAGCGTCGCAGAGCAGGAGGACCCGCTGGGTCGAACGCTCGCGGCCCGTCGGCTAGATGAGGACCTCGAACTGTACAAGCTTGCGGTCCCGATCGGCGTGCTCGGGACCGTCTTCGAGTCCCGACCCGACGCGCTGGTCCAGATCGCCGCGCTCAGCCTCAAGTCCGGGAACAGCGTGATCCTGAAAGGCGGCAGCGAGGCCGCACACTCGAACCGGATCCTCTACGACGTCATCGTCGACGCCGTCGCTGACGTCCCCGACGGCTGGGCCCAGCTCATCGAGGCCCGCGAGGACGTCGAGACGCTGCTCGAACGCGACGACGCCGTCGACCTGCTGATGCCCCGCGGAAGCTCCGAATTCGTCAGCTACGTCGAGGACAACACGAAGATCCCGGTCCTCGGCCACACCGAGGGGATCTGTCACGTCTACGTCGACGACGACGCCGACCTCGAGATGGCCGCGGACGTCGCCTTCGACGCGAAGGTGCAGTACCCCGCGGTGTGTAACGCCGTCGAGACGCTGCTCGTCCACGAGTCGGTCGCCGCCGACTTCCTGCCCGGACTCGCAGATCGCTACCGCGAGGCCGACGTCGAACTCCGCGGTGACGATCGGGCGCGCGAGATCACCGAGATGAACGCCGCGAGCGACGCCGACTGGGACACCGAGTACGGCGATCTGATCCTCGCGATCAAGGTCGTCGACTCGCTCGAGGACGCAATCGATCATGTCAACGCGCACGGCTCGAAGCACACCGAGTCGATCGTGACCGAGACGCCGGAGCACGCAGAGCAGTTTATGCGACGCATCGACGCCGCCAGCGTCTTCCACAACGCCTCGACGCGGTTCGCGGACGGGTACCGCTTTGGCCTCGGCGCGGAGGTTGGAATCAGCACCGGCAAGACGCACGCCCGCGGCCCCGTCGGTCTCGAAGGACTGACGACGTACAAGTACCACCTCGAAGGCGACGGGCAGTTGGTCGCGACCTACGCCGGCGAGAACGCGAAGCCGTATCTTCACGAGGACTTCGACGGCGAGTGGATCCCGGGGCGACTCGCCGGGAACCGCTCGTAGCGACGCGCGAGAACGCGGCCTTACGCAGTCGTCCGAATTACGCGGTCGTCCGAACCAGCTTTTCGAACTTCTCGCGCACTTTCTCGACCTTCGGCGCGGCGTGCATCCGGCAGTAGGCGTCCGAGGGGTTCTTCTCGAAGTAGTCTTGGTGGTACTCCTCGGCGGGCCAGAAGCGTTCGAGGGGTTCGATCTCGGTGACTACCTCGTCGGCGTACTCCGAATCGAGCGCCTCGACGTAGGCTTCGGCCTGTCGGTGCTGCTCGTCGTCGTGGTAGAGGACGATCGAGCGGTACTGCGACCCGACGTCCGGGCCCTGTCGGTTGAGCTGCGTGGGGTCGTGAGTCGCGAAGAACACCTCCAGCAGGTCGGCGTACGTGATCTCGTCGGGATCGAACTCGACCTGCACGACCTCCGCGTGGCCCGTCGAGCCGGAACAGACCTCCCGATACGTCGGGTCCGCCGTCTCGCCCCCCGCGTACCCCGACGTGACAGACTCGACGCCCGCCAGCTCCTTCATCGCCGCCTCGGTACACCAGAAGCATCCGCCGCCGAACGTGGCCGTTTCGAGTGTCATACCCGGTATTGGACGTCGATTCGTATGTACCTGACGCGGGCGCGCGATCGGCGCGGCGCAGATGACTGGGCCGGGGGCGATTGGACGAATGACGCGACGCAGCTGACGGGGCCGGGGGCGATCGAAAGGACGACGAAGGTTTATATCCTAATGAGCGGCCAACGCCCCCGTGACCTGACAGAGAGCCGCGTCGGAACACGGCGGGAGTTCGGGACAACCGACGCGGGATCGAGATGTGGCCGTACGCCGAGGATACGGCTCGCTCAGTGCAACCCGACTGCTCGCTATTTCATCGGATTCGTCGCACCCACTCTTCGAGCGTGAACCCGTCCCACTGCTCCGACAACGCCAACCGCCACTCCGACTCCTCCCACTCGGGGTATCGCACGTCGCCGTCGTACGCCCCCGGAATTCGACTCAACGCCATCCGATCGACGTGCGGTTGGAAGAGTTCGTAGATCGCAGCGCCGCCGAGCACGTACACCGTGTCGGCACCGAGCGACTCGGCGATAGCGACCGCCTCGTCCACGCTGCTCGCGTGAAACGCGGTGTCGACGTCGAAAGCGCGTTCGGTCCGACTGAGGACAATCTGGTGGCTGCCCGGGAGATCCTCGCGCATCGACTCGAACGTTCGCCGGCCGAGGACGACGGGCGCGTCAGCGACGCGTCGGCGGTACTGACGCTTGTCTGCGGGGATGCTCTCCCAGGGTAGATCGCCGTCGCGTCCGATGACGCCGTTCTCGGCGACTGCGGCGACTGAGACGAGTTCCATCAGTGTGGGCTACGCCTCGCCGATACAAAACTGCCGCCCCGTCGAGCGCGCGGCGGCGTCCCATTAGTGGCCGATCGGTGGCTTCTAGAGACGGTAGCAGACACGTTCCTGTATTGATGACGACGGGATCCGAAAGCGCTCGACTCGACGGGGGTGAGTCGGCTCGCGGAGACGCGACCGACTGGCGGACGATCGGCCTCGTCGCCGGTGCGAGCCTGATGTCCACCGGATTGGCCGCCTACGAGATCGTTCCGGCCAGCGTGACGCCGCTCATCAAGGAGTCGCTGAACGTCAGTTCGACGGTCGCCGGCCTCCTCGTCAGCGTTATGTTCGGAACCGCGGTCGTCGCGAGCCTCCCCGCGGGTGCGCTACTGGATCGGACTGACACGCGGGGAGCGATGGCGTTGGCCGTACTGGCGCTGTTCGTCGCCGGTGTCTGGGGGTGGATCGCCGGACGAAACGGGAACTACTGGTCGGTGATCGCCTCGCGGGCGGTCGGCGGCGTCGCCTACGTCGTCGTCTGGAACGCCGGAATCGACATCGTGAGCCGCGCGGTGAGCGCCGAGCACCGCGCGACCGCCGTCGGGATTTTCACAGCGAGCGGCCCCGTCGGCTTCGCGATCGGACAGGGGACCGGCCCGCTCATCGCGGCCCGATTCGGCTGGCCAGCGATCTTTGTGGCGTTCACCGGCGTCGCGCTCGTCGGACTGCTCGTCTTCTGGCCGGCGAGTCGCGGGCTCGGCGCTGCTCGCAGGGACGCGCCTTCAGCGGCCGACTTCGGGGCCGTCCTCCGCAACCGGACCGTCTGGCTCGTCGGCACGCTCGGGTTTCTCAGCTACGCGCTCTATCTGTTCATCAACAGCTGGGGATCGTCGTATCTCACCGATGACATAGGGCTCTCGCTCGCGGTGAGCGGTGCGGTGGTGGCGATCTTCCCGGCCGTGGGCGTCCTCTCGCGGATCAGCAGCGGCCTCCTCTCGGATCGGGTGTTCGGCGGTCGGCGACAACCGGTGCTCGTCGGATCGTTCGCCGTCGCCGCGCCGCTGCTTTTCGCGTTCACGCATCTCGGATCGATCTGGCTGTTAGTCGGCGCGCTGCTCCTGTCGGGCTTTGCGATCCAGTTGACCCTCGGGCTCTCGTTCACGTACGTCCGCGAGGTCGTCGACCCCCACGTCGCGGCCACCGCGGTCGCGTTTCAGACGAGCGTCGGGCTGGCGGGCGCGTTTCTCTCGCCCATCGCCGGCGGCGCGGTCGTCGATAACGCGGGGTTCGACGTCGCGTTCCTCCTCGTCGGTCTGCTCGCCGTCGTGGGACTCGTCCTCGCGTGGCGGGCTCCGGAACCGGCGTCGCTGTGAGGATCGTCTACCGGCTTCTGAACAACAGTGCCGCCGCGACCACGAGACAGACGACGAACCCGCCGAAGGCGGCGTCGTAGCTGCCGTACGTGGCGACGATCCCGACGTAGGCGGGCCCGAGCGCGTTCGCGCTCAGGAAGATCGCCCGCGCGGCCCCGAGATCCGCGCCCATCCCGTCCGACGGCGCGCCGTCGAGGATGATCGCGTCGGCCAGCGGGAAGCCCGTCTTGTACCCCAGCGCGAGGAGCGCGACCGTGACCCAGATCGCGACGTTCGATGCGGCCACGACGAGTGCGACGAGCGAAACCGCGGCCAAGAGGAGACCGCTCACGGCGATCCCCCGCCGAGAGAACCGATCTCCGAGCGTTCCCGCGGCGGGTTTCACCGCGAACCCGACGGCGAACACGATGGCGAACGTCAGCCCCGCGAGGCTCTCGGAGAACCCCTTCGACTGCGCGAGGTACGTCGGTGCGAAGTTGATGAAGCCGCCGACCATAAAGTAAAACAGCGAGAACGCGAGGATCGTCTCGCGCTGTCGGGCGCTCTGGACGAGTCGACCCACCGTGCTTCGGAGCTCGAGCGAGGAGCTCCCGACGTCGTACGGTTCCCGCGTCATCGACGCGTAGGCGACCGTGAGCAGCGCCAGCGCGATAGCGACGGGGAAAAACGGCGTCCGCCACGTCGCGTAAGTGAGCGCCAGAACCGCGATCCCGGACGAAACGAGGCCGCCAAGGTCGGTCCCGGCGGCGTAGATTCCGAGCGCTCGACCCCGGTTCGTCGTGAACAGATCCGAGAGCAGTGCTCGCGAGGGAATCGCGAACAGTCCCTTTCCGATCCCCGTGACCGTCGCGGCGACGAGGAACATCGCCAGTCCGGTCGTCAGCCCGAACAGGGCGAAACCCCCGGCGATCACGATCAGTCCGGGAACGATCAGCGTCGTCCGGTTCCAGCGGTCCGAATACTCGCCACTGGGATACTGGACGAGCGCGTACGACCCCTGAAACACCGCGAGCGCGATGCCCGCGGTCGCTTCGGTGATGCCGAGATCGACGATGATCGTCGGGAGGAGCGGCGAGAGGAGATACCGGCCGGTCTGCAGCAGCGCCCACCCGAGCGAGACGGTCACGAGCATCCGTCGCGCGTAACGCGTCGTCGCCGTCGAAGTCGTCGAGGCCGTCACACGCTCGGCTGAGAGATGGACGGTTACGTGAGTTCCGATTCGTGGCCGCGAGAGTGTGCCAAAGCGCCTCACAGCGCGCCTACGAGCGCCAGAACGAGGGCGTCAGAAGGACGAGCACCGGGATGATCTCGATCCGACCGATCCACATCAGAAAGACCATCACGAGCTTCGTCGACGCCGGGAACGACTCGTAACTCGCGAGCGGTCCGGCGATGCCGAACGCGGGTCCAACGTTGAAAAACGTCGCCGAGACGGCGCTCATCGCCTCGAACTCGGTGACAGCGACCCGGGCGCGGGAGGCATCGATGACGACGAACACGGTCCCGATGATGAAGAAGACCAAGCTTACGAGCGTGTATGCGTAGATGTCGCGGACCGTCTCCTCGTCGACGACCCGTCCGCTCAGCCTGACGGGGCGGATCGCGCTCGGCGTCGTCGCGACGAAGAGGTCGCGGCGAAACGCCTTCAGCACGACGAGCCAGCGGAGCGCCTTGATCGAGCAGGTCGTGCTACCGGCCATCCCGCCGGTGAACATCGCGACGAAGAGCAGGTGCTTCGCCGCGGGCGACCAGAGGTCGAAGTCGACGCTCGCATAGCCCGTCGTCGTCACGATCGAGACGACTTGGAACAGCGAGTGACGGACCGTCTCCTCGACGGTGAATCGAGGGGACGCGCTGGTGGCGAGTACCGCGGCGATCCCGGCGGTAAACACCCCCAGGATCGTGAGGTAGAACCGAAACTCGTCGCTCCGCCGCAGCCGTGAGAAGTCTCCCTGCAGAGCGAAGTACATCAGGATGAAGCTCGTCGCACCGAGAGCCATAAACGGGATGACGGCCCACTGGACGGCCGGAGAGAACGCCGCGATGCTGTCGCTGCGAGGCGAGAACCCGCTCGTCGATACCGCGGTGAACGCGTGTGCAACGGCGTCGAAAACCGTCATCTCCGGGGCGAGTCCGACGATGCGAAGGCCGACGAGGACGGCGACCATCAGCCCCGTGAGCCCGACGTAGAGCTTCCAGAGGAGCGCGGCCGTCTCGGAGATCCGCGGCGTCAGTTTGTTGAGATCCCGCGTCTGTGTCTCCGTCTCCATCAGCTGTGCGCCACCGACGGAGAGCTGTGAGAGCAGTGCGGTTGCGAGCACGAGGATCCCGAGGCCGCCGAGCCACTGCAGTGTCGAGCGCCACAGGTGGATTGCCCGCGAGTGCACCTCGAAGTCGACGATCACGGTCGCGCCGGTCGTCGTGATCCCGCTCATACTCTCGAAGAGCGCGTTGACCGGCTCTGCGAGGACGCCGTTCCCGGCGATCAGGAAGGGTATCGTCCCGACGAGCGCGATGCTCAGCCACGTCAGCGCGACCATCAGAAACGCCTCTCTGGCCCGTAGATCGCGCGTCTCCGGCAGTCGTTCGAGACCGGCACCCACCGCGGCGGTACCGACCATCGGGACGAGAAACGGGAGAACCGTCGTCCCGTCGTAGAGCGCGAGCGCAAGAGGGAGCGAGAGTGGGACCCACAGCCACTTGAGGATCGTCCCCACGAGACCGACGCTGACGCGCCAGTCGACGCGGAGCGTCATTGCGGTGCGCGCCGGCTCATAGGTTCGACGCGCTCTCGCCACCGTCGATCGGGATCGCCGCGCCCGAGAGGTACGCCGACTGCGGCGAGGAGAGGAACGCGACCGTCCGACCCAACTCCATCGGATCGCCGATCCGCCCGACCGGGATCTCTCCGGCCCACGCTTCGATCCCCGACTCGTAGGAGTCGTACGTCCCGTCCTGTACGCCGTGCTCGACGAGCTCTTCCACGCGCGGGGTCTCGTGCGTCCCCGGAAGGACCGCGTTCGCGCGGACCTCCGGTGCGAGTTCCTTCGAGAGCGTCTTCTCCAGCCCGACAACGCCCGCTCGCACGGCGTTCGAGAGAACGAGACCGTCGACCGCCTCCTTGACGCTCACCGACGCGATGGTGACGAGGGTCCCGTGATCGGAGTCGCGCAGGTGCGGTTCGGCGGCTCTGACGGTCCGTACGACGCTCATCACGAGTTGGTCGAACGCCGCGTACCACTCCTCGTCGGTCGTTTCGAGGAAGGGTTTCGCGGGCGGGCCGCCCGCGGACGTGACGAGGTGGTCGAGGCCGCCGAACTCCGCGACGGCACGGTCGACGAGCGACTCCACCGCGTCGGCGTCAGTCAGATCCGCGGCGTGTCCGACGACGGTCGCGCCGGCGACCGCATCGTCGCGGACGTCGTCGACGGCCGCTTCGAGACGCTCTTCGCCCCTGCCGTTGAGTACGACGTTCGCACCTTCGGCGGCGAGCGCCCGTGCGGAGGCCTTCCCGAGGCCGCTGCTCGATGCGGTCACAAGCGCCGCGTTGCCGTCCAGTCGGAGGTCCATACCCGTTTGCTGTTCGGGCGTGAACAAAAGCGTTGACAACGCTAACGTGGTCGCGTTTAGTTACGCAACTGCGGCCGTCCAACCGGTGTCAGGCGGGCTTGTCGCGGGCGCGGGGGCTTCCGAAGACATCTCCGGCGGCGATCGTACCCCGCATCTCAGCCCCGTCCGCGGAACTGACGTACTTGCTGATACCGATTCCGTCGAATACGAGCCCCCACGTGCCCCTCCCCTGTTCGGGACTTGCGTAACTTTCGTCGACGGCCGCCACGCTGTGTTCGACGCCGCCGGTCCACTCCCAGACGACCGTGGTCCCGGGGTCGACGCGAACGGCGGCGGGGCCGAACGCGAAGCCGCCGCTGTTGCCCTGCACACCGGCGTCGACACGCTCCAGCGACCACCGACACCGAGGAGGAGACTTCGGAGTGAACAGGAATGTCCGGTGACGGTGCTCTCTACGACGTCCGTGAACGAATCAAGAGCCCCGAGCACGCAGCAGTTGACGACGTGGGCGATTGCGCGCTCTTTCCGCTCTGCAGTCTCCACCGCATCAAATGCCCATCGAAAGTCTCGATCGCGGACACAGCACGTCGTCCGGCGTGAACGCGTTCTCGTCGGATGCAGCGTTCATCCACGTTGTGATGTCGTTGATTCGGAGTTTCACCCTGACGGGTAGGTCGTGGATGCTGGGGTACTTCGGGAAGAGTTTGCGGTCGAGTTCGTTCTGCTCGTACTGCGCCTCCATATCGGGCCACGGCGAGCTGAACGGTTCGAGGCCCGGCAGCTTCTTGCGGAGGAACTTTTCGATCTGGTTCTTCTGGAAGGAATGGTGTGGCCTGTCCGGAGGTTGGTGGCGGAAGATGTTCGGGTTGAGTTTCCGCATCGCTCGTTTCACTGTCTCCGTGTTCCGCTCCTCCGGCGGCGTCTTCAGGTGCCATTCGAGGAGTTCGGCGTCCACCGCGACGAACGATTCGACGTAGTTGTCCGCCAGCTCGAAGTGAAACGGGACCGACGGCTGATTCTGAATTCCCACGAGTGCGATGCTGTCGTAAACGTTATCGTACCGCTCCGACCACTTATCCAGTTGTTCACAGACGACGTCGTCGATGAAGTCCATACTGGTGTCGAACTCGTCGTAACACTCGGGGAAGACGTGATCGCACGCCGGATGATAGCCGAACTTCGACGACAACACTTCCGTCGGGTCCGGATCAGGGTCGAGCCCGTCCAGCGGAAATTTGTTGCCGAAGATGTCGACGACGTTTCGCGGCAGGAAGTGACCGCGGAGGAACGTATCGAAGAGCAAACCGTGGAAGATCGTGTCAACGGTCATCTTGTCGTCGCACCCGGCGTGGTGGATGTGGATCGATTCGCGGGTCCCGATAGAGTACTCGATAACGTCTTTGTCCACGTTGAGGTACTCGTCGTTTGCCACCAGCGTTTCGTGCGCTGCGCCGTACTGGTGAGCGATCCGCTTGGCCACTTCCACCTCCGGATGGCCCGATGACCCGAGCGTGTAACAGATGTCGATGTCCGGGTGTTGGGCGACGAGCGCTCGCGAGTCGTACCCGCCGCTGAGGAGGACGCCGTGCGAGCCGGGGTTGCTCGTTCTCCGTCCGATCGCGCGTTTGAGGCGCGAGGCGAGTTCGCTCACGTAATCGAACTCTTCGGGGTCCGCCGGGTCGTAGACGAACCGGGAGAGGGTCCCGGCGTCGTCGGCGGTAATGTAGCCGTCGAACGGAACATTCTTGAGGCTCTTGTACACCGTTCGGTCACCGACGACGACGCCCATATGGACATATTCGAGTAGTCCGCGCGTGTCGACGTTGGGGTCCGACGCAGCCGAGAGCACGCGATGTGGATTCGTCCCGAATACCCGTCCGTCGGCGGTGTCCGTATAGAAACACTGCCACGACCGGACCGGGTCAGTTGCGACAACGACATCGTCGTCGAATTCGACGAAGACGAGGAACGATCCGTTGAGTTCCGAGAACGCATCAGTCCCGACCGCGGCGTACCTGTCGAGTGTGTATTCGGCTGCGGAGACGGAGACGCCGTCTGGAGGATACACCTCGCCCCAGAGGACGCAGTGGCCTCGCTCGTCGTGATACGTCGCAGAGCGTCCGGGAAACCCGAGTGCGGGATCCCGGATGGCGACGGTGGCGCGCTCGCCCTCGGTGGCCCAGTCGAAACTCGACCGGGAAACGAGATCGTCGAACGCGCCGTCGCCGTCGAGAACGCCAAACAGTTCTTTGTTCATTATATACGGGTGCTGTTCGGTGGAATATCGTTATTCGACCGTCACGCTCTTGGCGAGGTTACGCGGCTTGTCGATCGCGCGGTCCAGTTCCGTCGCGCTGTAGTACGAGAGCAACTGCAACTGGACGTTCGCGAGGAGGTACGTACAGATCGGATGCATCTCCGGGACGTAGAGGTGTTCGTCGGCTGTATCCACGATCCCGTGATCCGGCGGGGAGACCGCGACGATGGGCGCACCTCGGGTCTTCGCCTCTTCGGCGTTCGTCACCGTCTTCCGACTACCGTCCACACAGATTGTGAATACCGGCGTTCGTTCAGTAACGAGTGCCAGCGGACCATGTTTGAGCTCGCCGGACGCGAATCCCTCTGCGTGCTCGTACGTCACCTCCTTGAACTTGAGTGCGCCCTCCTTCGCGACGGAGCATCCGAGTCCGCGCCCAATAAAGAAGTACGCCCTTTCGTTGAGGTACTCCCGGGAAAGACGCTCCGCGTCGCTCGTTTGAAGCACCTGCTCAACAGCGTTGGAGAGCTCGGACAGGTCCGAAACGAGTTCCGGGAGTGTGTCCAACGGGGAGCCGTCGTCTGTGACCTCAGCGAGGAACTGACTGAGGAGCGTGAGCGTCACGGCCTGCGAGGAGAACGTCTTCGTCGCCGCGACGCCGATCTCGGGACCCGCGCGGATGTAGAGCGGCTCGTCCGCCTCGCGTGCGGCCGTCGACTGGACGACGTTCGTCACCGCGAGAGTGGAGGCACCAGCCTCTTTCGCGCTACTCAGTGCAGTGAGCGTATCGGCCGTCTCGCCGCTCTGTGTGACGGCGATAAAGAGAGTTCTCTCGGACGGGGTGCCCGCGGAGACGTCGTACTCGCTCGCGCGAATCGACCGTGCCGGGACGCCGCACTGGTTCAGCAGGCTCGCGCCGAACATCGCAGCGTGGTAGGAGGTGCCGCAGGCCACGAGTTGGACGGAGTCGATCCCGGAGAGATCGAGTCCCAAGTCGAGATCGATCTCGTCCTTTTCGCGGTCGAAACGCCCCTCGAGCGTCTTTTGAAGCGACTCTGGTTGGCTGTGGATCTCCTTGAGCATATAGTGGTCGAACTGTGCCTTCTCAGTCTCACCGGGCTGCCAGTCGACCTGCTCGACCTCGCGTTGCGCCAGCTGTCCCTCCTCATCGATGATTTCGACGCCGTCGGAACGAACCTCGAGGACGTCACCATCCTCGAGGTAGAGAACGGTGTCCGTCTGACTGAGGAACGCCGGCACGTCGCTCGCCAGATAGTAACTGTTCTCTTCGAGACCGAGCACGAGCGGCGACCCCTGTCGGGCGGCGAAAATGGAGTCGTTCCCCTCGATGACGGTCGCGATCGCGTAGCTTCCGTCCAAGTCGCTCACCGCGTGTTCGAAGGCAGCCAGCGGTTCGTTTCCGTGATCGAGGTAGTATCTGATGAGGTTCGGGATGACTTCGGTGTCCGTGTCACTCGTAAACTCGTACCCGTCCTCGGAGAGTTTCTCTTTGAGCGTCTCGTAGTTCTCGATGATGCCGTTGTGAACCGCGGCGACGCGGTCCGAGTGATCTGTGTGCGGGTGTGCGTTCTCGTCGGTTGGCGGTCCGTGCGTACTCCATCGAGTGTGACCGATACCGAGAGTCGCGCTGGAGTCGACGGTGTTGATGGTCCTCTTCAGATCCGAGACCTGTCCGGAGCACTTCCAGACGTCCAGCCCGTGTCCGTTCTTCACCGCGATCCCGGCGGAGTCGTACCCGCGGTATTCGAGCTTTTCGAGACCCGTTACGAGCGGATCGAGCGCTTCGCGATCCCCCGCGTGTGCGATGATACCGCACATATCAGCACACCTCCGGATGACGGCTGCCGTTGGCAGTTCGCACGTCGTGAGGTGCGTCCGATGCGGAAGTGCTCATTTCCTTCGAAGCGTATCTCTGTTGTGTCATTGTTGGTAGGGTGGCTGCGGGGACGAGTTGCCCCTACAGACCCCAATGCAGAGACGCCGGCATTACTATAGACGCGCTAAGGAGACGCACGCCGAGAGGATCGACGAAATTCGGCGCTCGGAGATGCGGTTTCGACGGTCTCGCCTAGTTACGACGATCGGCCGGTTTAGCCATCGACCAACGGCGGGGACCCGCGAGGAACTGCCTTACCGAGCCGATAATAATGGCCGTTACGGCCGGTGTGTGTCGTATGGGTGACAGAGAAGTAGACAGACGACGAGTGCTCAGCCTGACCGGTGCCGCAGCGATCGCGTCGCTCAGCGGCTGTGCGAGCATCGCTCAGGAGGCGAACTCCGATTCGGATCGACAGACGGGATCGGGAACCGAGCGATCGACCGAACGGACGACAGACGCCAGCGCCAATCGGACGAGTGACGACACGTCGGCCGAGGTCCACCCGCGATCAATCGACGAACCGGGCTTCGAGCTCCCATCAGCCCCGATACCGAACGGATCGACGAATCCGCGGTATCCGACCATCGGAACGGCGGAGATGACCCTCACACTGTACGGAAACTGGAAATGTCCGTACACCCAAGAGTTCGTCAGGGGGCAACTGGGCGTCCTGATCGACGACTTCGTCACCACCGGCGATGTGGCAATTGAACTCCGCAACGTCGCATATCTGAACGAGGACCCGTACCTCGGTTCGGACGCGCCGAGGGCGAGCGAGGCTGGTCTTGCCGTGTGGAACGTCGACCCCGAGTCGTTTTGGACGTACCTATCGTACGTCTTCGCGAATCAACCACAAGAGCGGTACGAGTGGGCGTCCACCGAGACCCTCGTCCGGTTCGCCGAGCGGGCGGGCGTGGACGACATCGATCGCATTCGGCAGGCGATTCGAAACCGAACGTACGCCCGGGACGTACAAACGTCCGCCGAGAGAGCGAACGAGGTCGGGATCAGCACCGTCCCACGCGTCGTTTACGACGATACCGTGACCGCGCCGACGGTGGAGCCCGAGGCGACGCGGGCGCAGTTCGAACGCGCAGCGAACGACGAATCAGCGTCGGAAGACGGATCGACCGAACACGGGACACCCGACGACTCTCCAGCGGGGAACACATCAGACAGCGAAGACGACACCGACCGAGAGGATTCGGACGAGGCGGATGGCACGGGTTTTGACGGGTGGGACTCCGGCGAGCCGTCGGCGCGTTCGGCGGTCGTCGATTGACATCCCCCTCGGCGAGGGCGCGGGTATTCTCCCCACTCGTATAACGCGGTACGACTGGCCTCTCAGGATCCCGGGAGCGTGCAGACCGTGACCTCACCGTTCGCGTAGACGTGGTTGGTCGTCGGGGGGCAGACTTCGGTCTTCGTGGGATTGAGGTTCTGCGTGACGTCCTGCTCGTTCGGGAAGTAGGACGCACCCTCGGATTGGTACTCCCGGTGGGCGGTTATCCCCTGGGGAACTGGCCGTCCTCCCTCGGCCGGTAACGGCTCGGCGGGATAGGCATTCGTCCGCTCCCACACGGTCCCATAAGGGAGATCGGTGTAGATCTCTCCGCCCCGTCCAGTCGGCCGAACGGTGCCGAACGTCTCCACTGCGGCGAGTTCCTGTTCGGTGTACGAGAGCCGCTCGTGTTGGTCTGGGAAGGCGGGATTGTCCATCGCCCCGTCGTTCGACATAATCATCACGTTCGGGTAGACCAGCACGAACAGGAGCAAAACCACGCCGACGATTTTGAGCGAGGTCCGGTTTGCGAGATGACGGAACCCGAGGGCACCGACGATCGCCAACAGCGCGTACAGGAACGCGATCCAGCGACCCGGTACGAAGCTCTCGATGCCGAACAGGGGCAATCCGAGGACGACGAACAGCATCGCGACGATCGCACCGAGAATGGTGTACGTCGTCTGCGTCGCCCGCGACCGCTTGAGAACGGTGAGACACCCAAGGACTGCGGCGAAGATGAGCAGGAGGAACCCGGCCTCTGTCACGTAGGTAGACACCTGCGAGAGGAACGTCTGTCCGGCGGATCCCGCCGTGCCCGACGCACCGGTCGATCCACCGCTCCCGCTGACGCCGCTCAGGAAGCCCGCGTTGAACAGGTTGATGTAGAGGTAGTTGAGCACCGTTTCGAGGAAGGTCTCTCCCTTGTACGGCGTCAACGACCACGTGAACACGATGAGGCCGAGGTTGAAGACGACGAGGCCGCCCAAATTCACCGGATTGGAACCCCCACCGATGAACGACAGTGGGTTCGGCTCTGCCGAAAAGAAGTTAAACCGAAGCAGGACCTGCGCGAGCAGCCCGGAGAACAGAAGTACCAGCATAATAAACGACGAGATTTGATGAGTGAGGATAACCGCGCTGCTGAACAGAACCAGTAGCCCGAAGTCGCGCCACCGCTCGCTCGCGTGCGTGATCCGAACGAGACAGTACAGACACGCGAGGAAGAACAGGAGGCCAAGACTCGTCGGGATGAGGTGGATCCCCCAGCGGATCACCTGATCCCCCATCGCGTAGAGCGCTCCCGCGGCGAGCGACCACCGCACGGGAATCAGCAGCCGCGTCGTCCCGTAGACGAAGAGCGGCGCGAGCGGCATCACGACCCCCAGAGAGAGGTACAGGCCGTTTCGGAGGGACAGATCCAATAGATTCGTTGCCGCCGCCGCGAGCAAATGGAACAGCGGCGATGCGTAGTACTTGATGTCATTGAGCGCGGACAGCGATCCGGTCTGCAGTATCGATTCGACGAAGGTCGTGTGCGACCAAATGTCGATTCCGATGTATCCCGGCGCGGTATAGAGGGCGGCGAAGCGGACGACGAAGGAGTACGCCAGCAACTGGGCGAGATACACCGCCGGCCGCAGTTCCTCGTCAGGCGAGAGCAGGATCTGCAGCAGGAGGATCACGCCGATGACGCCGCCAACGTCCATAAACAGGATGGTCCGCTTGCCTTGGAGGACGGCGAGTGCGACCATCACAGCGAGGCCGAGGAAGACGCCGGCCGAGAGGAGTCGACTGACCCACGGCGTCACCGTCGGCAGACCGTTTGTCGTCCCCGTTCCGCGCGCTGCGGCGAGGTACAACAGACACGCGACCCCGAGGATCACTGGGAGCGTCACAATGAATATTTGTGACGACAGGAACCGGAGCGGGAACAGTGCGAGCGCGAGCGCAAGTCCGACAGCTGCGGCGAGTACGTCTAACTCTGCGCGTTGCAACCGATCGTAGGCGGAAGATATTGGATTCATCTCGTGAGATGGGTGACCGTCGAGCCGTTTCGGGAGCGGCCCGGCGGCTCAATCAGATCGTACTCGGCTCCCGGTCCGGCCCGTAGAACACGTCCTGCCAGTCGCGCGTGACGTGCGTCCCCCACTCGACGTCGACGTCCGGGAGTTCGTGGCCGAGCGCGTACTGAACGCTGAGTGCGGGTATGTTCGCTCCCGCTCCGACGCAGGCGGTGATGCTCTTCGATATCCGAGGGTGGACGCCGAGGAGCTTCGGCGTCCCGTCGACGCCACGCTTGAACCGAAGCGTGGCGTTGTACTCTACCCCGATCAGGTCACAGATTTCCCGGGAGTACTCCATCAGCTCGAAATCCTCCTCGACGGTTCCGGTGAACGACCGATTCTCGTCGGTCTCGGTGTGCAATCGAGTGACGAGAATCGGTTCGTCCTCCGTCCGGACCAACGCGTCGACGCTGTATTTCTCCCCTCGGAGGTCCTCTGTCACGATGAGGTCTGGAAACTCCGTCGTCTCGGCGAACGCCGGCAATACTCCGTCTAATGTGGTTCGGATGCTGTTCGACTGCTTGTTCAGCAGGGCGTTGAATCGGTTTATTTCCGGGTCGAGGATGTGCAGACAGGAGAGGTCGGTGCCGATGGGAGGCTTGAAACAGACGCATCGGTCCGGATACCCGAGCGCGTGAACCGCATCGACGAACTCGTCGTGGGTCGAAACGCGGTAGAACTCAGGCGTTGCGGGGTGTCCCTGCTTGACGAGTTCCCCGTAGAGACGCCCCGTGTCCCGGGCGATTGCGAGGGCACGCGGATCAGCAACCATCACTCGGATGCCTTCGCTCTCGAAGGTCGGTTTCGATTCTGAGAGCGGGCGGAGATACTCGGTTCCGAGCGGGAAGATTACGTCCACGTTCTCGGTCCAAGCGATTTCGTGTATCTCGGCAACGAGGGCTCCGGGTTCTTCTTGCGAAACGGTCGCTGCAGTGTCGACCAGACTGAACCCGCGTGCGTTCGGATTCGCGTCGACCCCGACAATGTGGGCGTCGAACGCGTCGGTCTGTCGGAGGGCTTTGAGGATCCCCGACGCCCCCAGCGTCCCAACGCCTGCCACCAATACGGTCACGTCGCCGTCCCGGATCGAGGGCCGAACGGTATCCAGCAGTGTCATCAAAGTCACGTAGCGACCAAACTGCCCTTATTATAAAGCCAATAAACGGCCGAATTCGGCGGAATCGCGCCCATCGTACCGGTGGCCTCCCGATTGTCTCACTGTTAGTGGGACTCGACAGCCCACCAACGGAGCCGAACGGCTGGAAACGGCATCAGCAACGGAGCGGCCAACGGGAACAGTACCACAGCCGAGGACAGCTTCGTGGACCCGATCCCGTGGGACGAACGGCTTCGCGACGTCGAGTACGCGTCCGAGCCAAATCTGTCACCGATCTCGTGCGAGCGCGTCCTCGAGAGAGCCGACGGAGAGCCCCGTGAAACAGGTGCGTTCGGCCGTTTCGGAGATACCGTTTAGGAGCGCTGGGGGTCGGTGGCGGGAACGCGCCGCTCTCGGGTTCTGACCTCACTGGCGGCCGTGAGAACGCGCCGGACGACGACGTCCGTCGCGTCGACCTTCTCCTCGAGGAGGCGCTGTCGTCGTTCCTCCCAGTCGACATCAGTCGATCGCAGGATGTCGTCCGCTCGATTCACGGCGCGCTCGTTCCGCCGCTCTCCGTGATAGCCGAACAACAGCCCGTGGGTTTCCAAATCCTGCATTAGACCCGGCTCCGCGCTGTGAACGTACACAGTGGGTGTTCCGAGAACGGCGCTTTCGGCGGCCATCGTCCCGCTCTCGCCGACAAACAGGTCGGCGTACGCGAGGACGTGGTGGATGAGGTGCGGGGCGACGTCGAGGGCGTATCCGTGGAGTTCTGACGGAAGCGCGTCGTCTTCGGCCGAGACCAACACCGTCGCACCCGCTCGTTCGAGGCGGTCGATCAGCGCCGAGAGGTCTTCGATCCCCTCGTCGCCGACGTCGTGAGCCGCGCCCCAACTGACCAGCCGTACGACTGCGTAGGAGTCGTGGGGGCCGACCGGCAATCCATCGAGCGCCGACGGGTCCGGATCGAACCGGTCCGGGTGTAGGTACGCGAGTTCGTGATAGCTTGGATAGCGGTACTGGTTCGCTCCGGTGTCGTCGCGGTAGCACTCCGGCGTCGCGACCTCGTCGGCGAAGGGGAACGTCAGCGCGTTCGAGAGCGTCGCGTGCTCAGTGTCGGTGAAAACAACGCAGTCCGTGCCGACGAGCCGCGCGACGTGGGCGGCATAGAAGCCGCCGACGGTAGTTATCACGTCTGGTTCGATCCGCCTAGCCTCGCGGTAGAGACGGTATTCGATCGTTAGCGTCGAGAGCGCGAGGGCAGGCAAAGACTCACCTGGCGAGCCGATGACCTCGTGCTCGATGTCGTACTCTTTGAGGAGCGACAGCGAGACGTCTTTATCCAGGGCGCGGACGTACACCTCGTGGCCGCACGCCTCGAACTCGTCGATAGCGTGCTTGAAGAAGTGTACGTGCGCCGGGTGCTGGATCGTGATGAGGATGTCCATCGTCACACTCACAACTGCGCGTAGTGGAAGCTCAGGTCAGTCGCCGTGTCAGCGTCGAACACGTCGGCCACGTCGACCATTACCGGGTCCGGTCCGAGGGAGGCGGCCATCGATTCGAGGTCGTAGTCGCCAAAGGACTCGTGTGCCGTCGAGACGACAACGCCGTCGTACGCCTCGAAGTCGACCGCTTCGACCACCTCGATGTCGAATTCCGCCCGTGACTCGGAGGGGGCGGCGTGCGGATCGTATCCCACGCACTCGACGTCGTACTCGGCGAGTTCGTCTATCATCGTCCCGACGTTGGAGCTGCGGATGTCTCCGACCCCGGGTTTGTAGGCCAGCCCGAGGATCAGGAGCCGCGTGTCCTTCAGGACGCGGCCGGACTCGTTGATCGTCTTGACAGCCTTTCGCGCTGCGTGGACGGGGACGTACTCGTTGATCTCGCGGGCCTGTAACACGAGCTTCGGCGAGAACCCCTCACGCTTGGCGCGGTACGTGAGGTAGAACGGGTCGACCGGAATGCAGTGTCCGCCGACGAATCCCGGTGAGTAGCCGTCGTGGAAGTTCCACTTCGTCCCGGCAGCTTCGAGCACGTCTTCCGTCGTCAGGCCCATATGGTCGCACGCGATGGCCAGTTCGTTGACGAGGGCGATGTTCATGTCCCGCTGGACGTTTTCGATGACCTTCGACGCCTCTGCGGTCTCGATGTCGGGCGCTCGATGGATACCGGCGTCGACGATGCTTCCGTAGAGCTTTGCGAGGTCATCGCGGACTGACTCGGAGTTTGCGCCGATCACCTTGACCACGTCCCGGACGTTTCGTCCGGCATCCCCCGGCGAGGCGCGTTCCGGCGAGTAGCCGACGAAGATGTCTTCGCCGACGGTGTAACCGGACGCAGATTCGAGTTCGGGAACGAGGACGGACTCGGTCGCACCGGGGTAGACGGTGGATTCGAGCACGACAGTAACTCCCGGCACGATGTACTCCCCGATGGTCTCGGCCGCCGATTCGACGAATCGGAGGTCGGGGTTTTCCATACTGTCGACCGGTGTCGGAACCGTCACGATGACGAAGTCCGCATCAGAGATGTGCGAGGGTTCCGCCGTGAAGAACACATCGGAAGCCGCGACGCGGTCGTCGGTGAGGTCGCCGGTCGGATCGGTCCCCGACGCGAGTTCGTCGATTTTCACTGCGTCGACGTCGTATCCGATTACTTCCTTCCCCGCCCGATCGAACTCGACCGCCAGCGGGAGGCCGACGTAGCCGAGCCCCACGACGCAGACTGTCTCAGTCATAGAGGCCGATCCCCTCGTAGACAACATCGTCGTCGTCTCGGTACTTCGTCGCTGCTTGGCGGCCGTCGACGAACACGACCGGGCGTTCGCCCTCGCCGAGCGCCGGAACGTCGAGGCGGTCGAACGAGTCGTGGGCGGTCACGAGAACGACGGCGTCGACAGACAGTTCGTCGCCGGTCGGATCGTCGACCACCGTCGCGCCAGCGTTCTCGAACGCGGCGGTGTCGTCGAGGACAGGGTCGGTGGCGATGACGTCGGCACCGGCGTCGTCGAGGTGTTCGACGACCGGCAGCGCCGGCGTCTTTCGGATCTCTTCGACGCCGGCCCGGTAGGCCAATCCGAGGACGAGGACGGTCGCATCCGCGGGATCGACGCCCTGCCCCTCCAGTCGGTCGAGCGTCGCCTGCGCGGTGACGTGCGGCATCTCGTCGTTGATCTCGCGGGCCGTCTCCATAAGCGACGACTCCGCATCGAATCGCTCGATGAGGAACTTCGGATAGTACGGGATGCAATGCCCGCCGACGCCCGCGCCGGGCGCGTGGACGTCACAGAACGGCTGCGTGTTGGCGACGTCGATCGCCTCCGTGACGTCGATTTCGAACTCCTCGGCGTGGTTCGCGAGTTCGTTCGCGAGCGCGATGTTGACATCGCGGTAGATGCCCTCGAAGACCTTGACCGCCTCCGCAGTCGTGGTGTCAGAAACGGTTATGACGTCGTTCGAGGTGATCTGCTCGTAGACGAGCGCCGCGGCGCGTGTGCTTTCGGCGTCCGCGCCGCCGACGACCTTCGGATACGCGCCCCGGATGTCTTTCAACGCCCGTCCAGAGGAGGTCCGCTCGGGGCAGAACGCGAGCCCGAACTCTCCGAGGGAGAGCCCGCTCTCGGCTTCGAGTTTCGGCAGGAGTTCGTCGGCGCAGGTTCGCGGGGGGAGCGTCGACTCGAAGACGACGAGGTCGCCCTCGTCGAGCCCCCGTGCGATGTTCTCCGTCACCGCCTCGATTATCGAGAGGTCGGGGCGGCCGCGGTCGTCGATGAGCGTCGGGACGATGACCACGTGCACGTTCGTTTCCGCTGCGACGTCACCGGGATCGGTGTCGGCGACGAGCGACCCTCGTTCGACCTGTTCCTCGACGAGGTCCTCCAGTCCTGGCTCGCCGACGACGTGACTGCGACCGGCGTTGACCTCCCGGACGACGTGAGGATCGACGTCCGCGCCGACCACGTTACCCGTGGTTTCGGCGTAGACCGAGGCGAGGGGAAGCCCCATCTTGCCGAGACCATAGACGCCGACAGGTACCTGCCCCGACGTCAGTGCGTCGATCTGTTCGTCTTCAGGTCGCGTGGATCCGTAGACCGCCCTGATGGTGGATTTCGAGCTCATATCGTGTTCTCTCCGCTAAGTGCGGCCGGTAGCGGGCGATGTTCTGCCGGTGCGCCGACTGCGAGGGTACGGGCTGGGACGTCGTCGGTGACGACGGCACCGGCGGCGACGAACGCTCCCTCACCGACGGTCACGTCGGGGAGAATCGTCGCGTTCCCTCCGATCGAGACGCCGTCTTCGAGCGTCGGTCCCGACAGGTCGACGTCCCGCCTGACCGGGTACGGATCGTTTGTCAGGACTGCGCCGGGGCCCACGAACACGTCGCTCCCCACGTACGTGTTCGTGGGCACGTAGACGCGGCTTTGGAGGCTAACGTTAGAGCCGACGACGGACGTTCCGTCGACGATCGTATCGGTCCCGACGACGACGTCGTCGCCGATTCGAGTGTTTTCTCGAACGAGCGCGTTGTGGCCGGTGGCGAACCTATCCCCAATATCTACGTCGCTGTACACGATCGTCCCCGAGCGGATGCGGGCGTCGTCGCCGATGACCGCCTTCCCGGGATCGTCTCCCGCCGGGTAGCCGATCGTGACGTCCTCATCGATCTCGCAGCCGGTCCCTGTGACGTACGTGTTCATACGGACGATGCCTCTACAGTCGTCCTCACCTCGTCCGATGGAGCCGTTCCGCGGACCAACCGGGGAACGATGACGAGCACGAACAGTGCGACGAGTGACGCGAGAATTTTCGTTTTGGTGCGCATACGGTGATCACACGCGGGTCGATGTGACCCGCGGTTCAGCACGCAGGTCACGCGAGACGGACATTATTATCTGGACGGTAAGCGGCCTCTCTATGGGGCCAGCGCGCGTTTGGCTATGTGATAGCGTGTGCCACCGCCGTTCCTCCCACCCCGATTCTCCGAATTTTCGAACTATCTGCGACGAGAGGCAGTATGCGGGCGGTTTAGAACCGGCTTAGCAGTCGTATAAGGCCCGATAAGCCGGATATTCCGGCGTGAACGGTCTCGTCCATTTTTGAGGGCGGAGGCGAAAGCCGCAGGCGATGACGTCGTCTCACCGCCGGTGGACACTCGATTTACTCCTCGTCATCGCGGGGGCGATCGCCGCCCTTGCGGTGATCCTCTTAGACATCGAGGGATCGCTCGTCCGAAGTCTCTTCGTCGTGCCGCTGATCGTCCTATACCCCGGGTACGCGCTGTTGGCGGTGATATTCCCGGAGAGACGGTCTGAGGTGGACGCAGACCGTCTCGGGCGCGACCTGTCGCTGACCCGTCCAGCGCGACACACGGCCGGGATCCTGTACTCAGTTCGACTGGTCCTCTCGGCCACCGCAAGCTTAGCGCTCGTCGCCGCCGTCGCCCTGCTCACGAACGCGCTCGGTCGCGGGTTCGACGCCGCTATCGTGGGGTTGGGTGTGTTCGTAGTAACGATCGTCCTCACCTCCCTCGCCTTCGCTCGTCGCGCGTCGCTTCCCTCGGACGCCCGTGCCGGTCTCCCGGCGCTTTCGATAATCGTCGGGACCGTATCGTCGTCCGGCGGAGGACAGAGCTCCTCGCTTTCGTCGGTACGGCGTTCACCGGTCCCCTTCGTGGTTAACATACTGGTTATCGTGAGTGTCCTCGTGTTCCTCAGCAGCATCGGGTTCGCGATGGTCGAGACTCGGGGACCCGACGCCGAGTTCACCGAAGCGTACCTCGTGACAGAAAACGGGACCGGATACACCGCGAGCGACTACCCGAGGCAGCTCTCCCGAGGAGAGACAACGGTGTACACGCTCGCACTGGAGAGCCACGAGCACGAACCGACGACGTACACTGTCGTCACCGAACTCCAGCGAACAGAGCAGACGGCGAACGGAACGCAAGTGGTGGATGAGGACGAACTCTCGCGGACACGACACACGATCGAGGATGGAGAAACGGCGTATCTCGATCGTGAGGTGCAGCCGACGATGTCCGGCGACGGACTCAGACTGGTTTTCCACGTCTACGAGGGTGAGGCTCCCGAGGATGTGGATCGAGAGAACGCCTACCGAACCGTCCAACTCGTCGTTTCAGTCGACGGTGACGGCCCCACGCAATTTCAGCGACAGTCGTCGGCTAGGAGGACGGTCGCCTGATGTGGCCGTGGGAGCACCTCGTCTTCGGCTACGTGCTGTATTCGACCCTGAACGCTCTCGTCTGGGAGCAGCCCATCGAAGACGGAACTGGTCTCGCTCTCGCGGTGGCGACCCAACTTCCCGATCTCGTCGACAAACCGCTCTCGTGGACGTTCGGGCTCGTCGCCACGGGGTACGGGCCGGCCCACTCCCTGTTCGTTGCCGGACCGATCGCGCTCGGAGTAGTGGCCGTGCTGTGGACGCGCGGTAAGACGCGAGTCGCCGTCGCCGTCCTCGTGGGGTACGGGTCCCACCTGTTCGCCGACGTGCTCGCCCTCCGCGCGAACGGCCCGAACGTCGCTCGAGCCCTCTGGCCGCTCGTCTCGCAGCCCCCGTACGAGAGCGATCTCGGGTTCTTCGAGCGGTTCACCGAGTACTTCGGAACGTTCCTCCTTCAGATGATGCACACCGAAAACGTCGGATTAGTGCTCGGATACGTCTCTATCTTCGTCATCGTCGCCGTCCGCTGGGTTATGGACGGGATGCCGGGAATCCGGTGGGCACGCCGAAAGGTTAAATACGTCACATAATCAGTCTCGTCCGCTCGTTTCCCCTCAACGCTCCCGGGTGAGTCGATACGATAATCAGCGGAGATTCATACTGAATTCAGAATATTCAAGCTGAAAAATACGAAAAACCCTAAAAATACTCATTAGGCGGGCGTCGAGACTGGTTCTCGATGTCGGAACATCGCGGAGATGGAAGCGACCGGATCGTCACACGCCGAGGGGTTCTTCGAGGACTGGGAGGGGTGCTCGCAGCCGCCTCCTTCGCAGGGACGGCCTCTGCGGATAAAGACTGGTTGAACGTCGTCAAGTACGGAGCCGACCCGACGGGCGGAGAATCGATAAATCCCGTCTTGGAGGAGTTGCCGCGCGATGACGACACGATACTGTATTTCCCGGAAGGGCAGTACCTGATGGACGACGAGTACCGCCACGTCGGTTTCCAGGGGTTCGGTCTCAGCGGCGATGACGCAACGATCGTTCCTGATCCTGAATACGACGGTCGGTGGCTGTTCAAGCTAGGAACGTACAATCAGCCCGGAGACGACCTCTACGTCGAGGGGTTGGATTTCGACTTCACCACGGACCACACTGGCTTGCGCGCAGTACAGGCACAGGTCAGCGACGATCTGTTGGTCCAAGATCTCGAAGTAGTCGGTCAGCACGACAGCGGGAAATTCGGACCGTTCCTGTTCGATGTCACGGATCCCTCCGGGATTGGCTCAATCGAGAACGTCCGGATCCCGGAAGGTGGTGAGTTCTCCAAGTACACGCCAAGTGATATCGACGTCGGCCCCACGGGCATCATCGTTTCACCCTCTCACGAGGGAAAACTGTGGGTTCGAAACTGCGAGGTCGGTCTATGGCCGGACAACGGACTGTACTGCTCGACAGACAGCGGCCGAGTCGTCGTGGACGGCGGGATTTTTAAAAACTGTAATATCGCGTGTATCCGCCTCTCAGGCGACTACAGTTCGATCCACGACGCGACAGTCGTCGTCGACAGCCACCGAGAAGACGATAGCAATCAGCGCGCCATTCGGCTCGATGGCGGGGCGTACAACTGGATCGAAGACGTCGAAATCCGTCTTTCAGAACCCAACGGACACGCAATCAGTATCCTAAACGACGTCGAGTGGGCACGGATTCAGAACACCAACGTCACCGTCGACGGACACGTTCCGACGAAGGCAATCTCTGTCTCACCGGAGGCAGGGAAGATCGATCTGATAAACACCGAGATCGAATTTAATACGCCCGGGTGCGCATTCCACGTCAAAGGGCCAAGTAGCCCGGACGCAGATCGGGTGTCCGTCCTGAAATCGAGTATCACCGGGAGCGGGGATGGCACTCACGGTCGCCACGCGGTACGAATCGAACGAGGCAACGGTGAATTCGATCGGTTCGACGTCAAACAGACGGGTACCGATTACCGGCGAGCGATCAAGATCCTCGGTGATGGCTGTCAGTTTACTTGGGGTCACTACTACGCGACCCATATCCCGATTGTCAACGAGGCCGATGGGACGACGTTCCACGGCATCACCACTCGATCGCTCGATGGCGACGAGGGTATGAAGGTCCTCGAGGAATCCGCGGACGTTTCGATCTCCGAATCGGCAGTCTACAACGGTGTCTGGGAGTACGGTGATGTCGACGTAACGTACAGCGACAACCGGTTCCTCTAGCCGTAGTGTTTTGGTCCCCGGGAGTTCGCCTCACGGGAGACCAATCTGAGAGCACAGGGCGTGTCTCGGTCGGATGTCGGCCGCTCTTACGGAGACAACGTGGATTCGATGAGCCTGCTGATGGAACGGCGGATGCGCTGTGACACTCCTGATTTCGAGATCCCGAGTCGGGCGGCGAGTTCCTCCTGTGACGTTTTGCGCGGAACGTCGAAATAGCCGCTCTTGTGGGCAATCAGCAGTGCTTCGTGCTGCGCCGGAAGCAGCCCCGTCTCGGACCCGGCGTCAGTCTCACGAGCGACGTGCAGACGCTTGACGTGAAACGAGATGTCGCGATCGTGGTAGTGCGATTGCACCCGGTGCAGCGTCGAGTGGGCGGGAAGTTGCATCTGGACGCGCCAAGACCCGTCTTCGTGGCGAACCGAGATGATGCGGACGCCCATCTCGGTCGACGACTGTGGAATCAGTTGTACGCCGTCTCGAAAGAGAACTCTGAACCGCCTTTCGTCCCCGATTTTCCCGAGGAAATCCGCGTCTTCGACGGTCGTGTCCGATTGCAGCGTCTCTAGCAACGACTCGGTGGTCCCCCCGTCGACGACGACGAAAGCACAGTCCCAGCCCAGCCCATCGGTCGGTTGAAACTCGAGCTCCACTGCATTCGGCGTGTTAGCAGTAAACGAAGACAGTACCAATCGCGGGTCTTCGAGACTGAGTTCGAGATAGATCGGCCGCGAGTCCTCATCACGTCCTACCGGCATCAGTATGTGATCATCACTGACGAATACCGGTTATTATTCGGATGATAAGCCGTGGAAGCGGCTTCCGAATCGGAACCACCTGCCTATGAGACAGTCTCCCTCTCGTTGCTACGAGACACATAATAACGGCCCCGGAAGTCCGACCCAGAGGTACCGAATCCCAATTCTATGTACAAGGAGAACTCTATCGCCGTCGTCGTGCCTGCCTACAACGAGGAAGGGTACGTCGGGGACGTTATCGACACGATCCCATCGTTTGTCGACGTGGCGTATGTCGTCGACGACGGATCGACAGACGACACGTGGAATGAGATCGTAACACACGCTGAGGCGGTCAACGCTGAACGAACGCCCGAAGCGGGGGCGTACGAGGATCTCGTAGTCCCGATCCGACACGACGAGAACCGCGGCGTCGGCGGCGCACTCAAGACTGGATACGCCCGCGCACTCGAGGACGAAGTCGACATCACGGCAGTTCTCGGCGGCGACGGTCAGATGAATCCGACCGAACTCGCGAAGTATCTCGACCCCATCGCCGAAGGTGATGCCGACTACGCGAAGGGAAACCGGTTTATGAAGCGCGAGGACCTCGAAGCGATGCCGGGGTTCCGCCTCGTCGGCAACTCGGTTCTCTCGTATCTGACGAAGTTCGCGAGCGGCTACTGGCGGACGATGGATCCGCAGAACGGCTACACCGCCATCTCCTATGAGGCGCTGGCGTCGGCCGATATCGAAAATATGTACGAGTACTACGGGTACTGTAACGACCTGCTCGTCAAACTCAACGTCGAGAACCTCCGCGTCGCCGACGTCGCGTGCTCCGCGGAGTACCTCTACGACGACGACTGGAAGAGCCACATCGATTACGGAGAGTACGTCCCCCGCGTTTCGGGTATGCTGTTGCGGAACTACTTCTGGCGGCTGAAGCACAAGTATCTGCTGCGGAACTTCCACCCGCTGGCCGCATTTTATTTCCTCGGAGCAGTCGTCTCGGTGATTGCGTCCGCCGGTCTCGTCGGATCGGGGATGATGCACGACGGCGATGGGCCGTCGGGACTCGGGAGCTGGGCAATCGGCCTACTCCTCGGAACGGCCTTCCTCCTCATCGGCATCGTGCTCGATCACGACGACAACGAAGCCCTCGAACTGCAGGTCCACGATGACACATACGACACTGATGTACCCATAGAGACGGGTGAATAGAGCCGAGTTAACACTCAACAATCAGGGCCCGAGTTATATTTAAAGAGCACACATATGAAGGGAGAGACGGTAGTCGGTTCGTTGAGTCTTCTCTCGTATGAAAGAGACGAACCGAGAAACTCGTTCCCCGGAGGACTGCGAACCGGACACCTGCGATGGCTCAAAACTTGGTAGACGATCCTATCTCCTCGGGGCGGCCGGAGCGCTCGCACTGGGAGGGTATATGTCTGTGACCGCTCCCACTGCCCAAGCGGATACGATGACGGTCGACGTTCCGCAGGCGTATCTCGACCGATTCGACTCGGTCCTCAACGTCGTCGATCTGGGGGCCGACCCGACGGGAAACACCCCGATCGATACCGTGCTCTCGGCGAACGTGGGCGACGACACGCTCCTCGTCTTCCCGGAAGGCCGGTACCTAATGAATCGCCAACTCCGAAAGACCGGGTTCGACAACCTCGGATTCTACGGGCCGAACGCGACGATCGCGCACGGGCAGATCGACGCGATCGACGGAAACGTCATCACAGAAGGCGATTTCGACGGTCCGGCACGGTTCTTCCGACTCGGCGTCATCTATGCCCCCGGACGCAACCTCCTCTTCGAGGGATTCACCTTCGATTTCACCGGGACACAGACGGGGATCCGCGCCATAGAGGGGTACGTCACCGACGGACTCGAAGTCCGCGACGTCACCATCGACGGACAACACGACACGGGGACGTTCGGTCCGGCACTCTTCAGCATAATGAACGCGAACGGAACAGGGACCGTCGAGCGATTCAAAGCGCCAGACGGCGGTGAGTTCACCGAGAACACCATCGGAGACATCTCGCTCGGCCCGACGGGGATGCTCATCGACCCCAACAGCGCGGGGACGCTCCGAATCGTCGACTGCGAACTCGGTCGATTCCCCGACAACGGGCTGTACGTTTCGGGTGCGAAAGGCACCGTCCGCGTCGAGGGCGGCACGTACAGGAACAGCACCGTCTCCTCGATCCGTCTCAAGGGCCACGGGAGCAGTGTCCGCGACGCTACAGTCGTCATCGACGACCTGGTCCCGGGGATCAGCCAACGCGGTATCCGCCTCGACGACGGCGCAGAGCTCACCGTCGAGAACACTACGGTCGAGGTGACCGGCCCCGCAGAGAATGCCATCCGGGTCCTCAACAACGTGGAGACGGCGACCGTCCAGAACTGTGAGATCGTCCTGAACGACGACGGCAACGGATGCGCCCGCGGTATCCAGACCACGCCCGATGCCGGCAGCCTGAACATTCTCGATTCCACCATTGAGATCGGGGGATCGAACTTCGCGATCTACCTGCAGGGGCGAAACGCCCCCGATGACTCGATGGTGCTTGTGAAGGAGGTGTCGATTTCCGGGAACGCACCCGGCAATGTGCAGCGAGAGGCCATTCGGGTCGAACGTGCGAACGCTCGGTTCGAGAACCTGACCGTCGACCAGCCCGGGTCACACTACCGGCGCTGTGCGGAGATTCTCTCCGACGACACCCTGTTCGTCGGCGGGAGCTACTCGTCTACCCATCACCCGTTCATCAACAAGGGCAACCGGACCCGTTTCGACGAGATAACCGCGCGGTCGTACAGTAAACGGCAAGCGATGAAACTGTACGAATCCGGCACTGACGTGGTCGTCACCGATTCCGTGCTCTACGGTGGATACAGTGATCGCGGCGCGAAAGGGTTCGTCATCGAGACCTCTGAACTGCCTCCCGCCTGAGAGGACTGTGACCTTACCCTCCCGATAATCATAGTCTCGGGGGAGCAACAACGAGTACGGATGACCCAAGAACGCCTAGCCGATACGGACCTGCTCGTCGTCTCACACGGCTACAAACACTTCGTGAAGTCACAGGTGGACGTCCTCGCGGAGTACGTGAACTCTGTCACCGTCTGCGTCAGGTACAATTGGTTCGCAGACGTTGCGTCGCGGCTCTCGATTGACGCCGGTGCGGGATTCGGCAAAGATGCGAAGATCGCCCGCAAGAACGTCCCGGACAACGTCGAGGTCATCGAGGTTCCGCTCTTGTATCTCCCCGTTGATTTCCACCGCGATCACCTCCTCGGGCAACAGCACGCTAGGAAAGTCGAAAAAAAACTCGAAGAGCACCCCGTGTCTTTCGACCTGATACACTGTCACATCACGTGGACATCGGGCTACGTCGGCGCGCGCCTCAAGCAGGAACTCGACATTCCGTACGTTCTCACCGTCCACGCAAATCGGAACTGGTTCGAGCAACAACTCGAGTCCGACAACGACCGACTAAAGACCGCGTGGGAGGACGCCGATCGGCTCATTCGCGTCAACCGGAGCGACCGATCGAAGCTGGAGGCGTACAACGACGACGTGGTATACGTCCCGAACGGGTACGACACCGATACCTTTGAGCGGATCTCCACAGCCGTGGCACGGGAGCGACTCGGCATCGATCAGGAATCGCCGGTGGTGTTCGCGCTCGGGACCCTGAAGCCCCGGAAGGGGTTCCAACACCTGATGCGCGCAATGACCCGAGTCCATAAATCCAAACCGAACGCGAGGCTCGTCATCGGCGGTCAGGGCGGGATGTACGGCGAGCTCGAAACGCTCGCCGCGGAGCTCGGCATCGAGGACCGTACCGCCCTCCTCGGCTACCTCGAATCGGACGTGCTGAACGACTGGCTGAACGCCACAGACCTGTTCGTCCTTCCGAGCTACAGCGAGAGCTTCGGCGTCGTCCAACTGGAAGCGATGGCCTGCGGAACGCCCGTAGTTGCCACCGAGAACGGAGGCAGTGAGGAAGTCATCACGGGCGACGAGTACGGTCTCCTCGTGGAGGGGCCGGAGGCACACGACGAACTCGCGGGAGCGATCGAAACCGCCCTTGACCGCGAGTGGGACGAGGATGCCATCGAATCGTACGCGAACGAGTACACGTGGGAGACCGTCTGTGAGCAGATCGCCGACCTGTACGTCGATGTCCTCGACGAACATCGAAGCACGCCTGTCGCCCCGACGCCCTGATAATCACGCTCACGAAGCCCCGTTTCAGACCACTCCCTTTCCCGTCGCACGGGTCACTTTACTATCGTCAGTCGAGACCAGATAGACGCGCTACCGTAGGTTTCGCCCGGCCAAGATCCCAATCGATCCCAAGAGCGCAGAGTGGTACATCAGCGTTCCTCCGGTCTGTGCCCACCAAGACCCGATCGAAGAGAGCGGCTGTATCATCAGGAGCGATCCGTCGGACGTCTCCGTGGCAGTGGTCGTCGGGGAGTCGGTCGTGGTTGCTGTCGAAGTGCCATCTCCGGTGGTCTCGTTTGTCGCCGTCGGCGTCGCAGTATCCGTGGTCGATGATTCCGTGATGGTTGCGGTAGCCGTCGTGGACGATTCAGTCGTCGTCGTAGTGTCCGTGGTCGATGATTCCGTGATGGTTGCGGTAGTCGTCGTTGATGATTCCGTGGCGGTTGCGGTTGTTGTCGTTGACGACTCAGTGGTAGTCGCGGTATCCGTAGTGGAGGACTCGGTAGTCGTCGCGGTATCCGTGGTCGGCGAACTCGTCGTGTCCGTCGTCGACGTCTGCGTCGTCGTAGTCTCCGACGTCGTGGAAGTTTCGGGTGTCGCCGTCTCCGACGCTGTGGCCGTTTCAGTGGGCGTTCCGTCGCCGCCACCGAAGAATCCGCCGTCGTCGTCCGATTCAGTCGTCTCCGTCGACGTGGCTGTCTCGGTCGTACTCTCTGTTTCAGTCCGCGTCGACGGATCTGGAGTCTCGGTCGCGGTGGCCGTCGAGGTCCCCGATTCGGTCGTCGTCGGCACCGGGGTGTCCGTGACCGGCGTTGTGGCGTTCACCCCCGGAACCGGGGAGTCACCATCGACCGACGGTCCGACGTCGACTCCGGGTGTTCCCACGGCGAGTACGACGCCGGAGAGCGAGAGGAGCACCCCGACCACGAGAAGGCCGCGCTGGAGCGTGTCCTTGTGACGGTCGCCCCACGACTCGTTCCCCCAAGACGGCCCGTCACCACCGAGTCCGGTACGACGTCCGTGGATGGCGCTGGCGCGCGCTCCGATCGGACCCGGGAGCGACGACAGTACGTCGAGCGCCTCGTCAACGTCGACCGATCCAAGCAGAAACGCCACCGTCACGAAGACGACGAACCCGACCGGTGGGACGACTGCCAGCGCGAGGAGGCGTTGGTCAAGCGTCATCGAGAGCAGGACGATCGGGATGCCCGCGATTAGCCCCGTCGCGAGCACGCGGCCGATCCGCGCGTCGGCGAACGGCTTGAATCCGAGATAGCGCGCGCTGAACAGGTTGAATATCGGGAGCGAGGAATACCCCGTCGTCGTCGCGATGGCCGCCCCAGTGATTCCGTATCGGGGGATGAGAACAGCGTTCAAAACGAGGTTGAGCAGCGCCGCAGCACCAGTCGCCGCGATGAGCGGTTTCATATCCGCCTTCGCGTGACTGATCGCGAGAATCGGCCTGACGACGGCAAATCCGATCGTTCCGGGAAGGAGAACAAGGAGCGGCAGAACGACGGGCATCGACCCTTCGCCGAGGTAGAGGGGGACGAAGTCCTTCGCCAGCGCCCCGAGCCCGATCGATAACAGGATCACGACCAACATCCCATAGCGGGTCACCCGCGAGGCGATCTCGGTTATCTGCGCGGTTCTGCCGGCCGCCCACAGGTCGGAAACGGACTGGATGAGCATCGACTGGATCGATCGCGGAATGACCCAGAGGAACTGGCTGATGACCAGCGCGGACTTGTAGTATCCGACCTGTGTCTCGGTGACGTGCGAGGCGAGCATCAGCACGTCGACGTGGTACATCGACGTGAGAAACAGCATATATACCACCGAGAGGTGATTGAAGCTGAACAGCTCTCTCGTCGGGAACCGTTCCGGTGTCGTACTGAAGATACCGCGTAGCGAAACGTTGGTTCGGAGCCACCACAGCGCGAGCAGCGCGACGAGGCTGTTGACGACGACGAGGCCGACCATCAGTCCGCCGATCTCGAATCCGAGGTACGCGATACCGATGAGAACGATTCGGGAGCCGACTTTGTTCAGAACCCGAAGTGGTTCCGAACGGTGTTCCTGTTTGAGCCCCATAAGCGCGCGTCGTGAGTACTCGCGGAACTGCGTCGCAATGGTCAGTCCGGCCAGCCCGTAGAACCCGACGACGTACTCAGAGCCCAAGTACCTCGTCACGATTCCAAACCGCGCCGCGGCGGCGAAGGCTACCGCGGTCAACACCGCTAGGACGGTTCCTAAGCGGAAATAGTATCCGAAGACGTGAGTCTCCCAGTCCCGGTGCGTTCGGTTCTCGGAGAGGTACTTGCGAGCGCCGCTGTTGATCCCCGAACTCATCAGGATCGTCGAGATGCCGAAGACCGCTGTGAGTGTGCTGTATCGCCCGTACAGCTCGAATCCGAGGGTCGTGATGAGAATCGGCGTTAGTATCACCGAGGACAGCACGATGAAGATGCGTCCTCCCACGATAGAGAGGAACGCAGTGACCATATTCCGTCTCATCGTCGTTCCTTCGCGTCTCCCGCGGTGGATGTCCTCGTCGGTCGGAGCCGCTGATATCGATGGCGTGTCGAGTCCTGACCGCGTGCTGTCCGGTGACGTACGTGCATAAATCCGGGATAGCGGGAGATCAGGCCGAGGACCCGATCTCGATCGCGACGGAATCGCCGTTCTTCAGATAGTACTCGGTCGGATCGACGGGCTCGCCGTTGACCGTCACCGTGGCGGTCCCGCGCTCACCGTCATAAGGGTATCTCGTCCCGTTGTAGACGACGGCCTCGTCGGTCATATTGATGCCTTCCAGCGTCGACATCCCGTAGGCGAGCGTGACGTGTGGCGAGTGAGCGTGCCACGGTTCCGCGTGGCCGCCCTCGAAGTGGAAGTGATCGTTGTGTCCGGCCTGCTGGTATTTTTCGCGGCTGAAGTCGAGTTCTGTCCCGTCGACAACGAAGTCTATCGTTCCGTGGACGTGGAGTTGATCCGGCGGGATGTACTCCCCGGGCGTGGCGACGTCCGAATCGTCAGTCACGATCAGCACCCAGACCTTGTCATCAGATTCGAGCACGTACTCCTCGGGATCGACCTCGTGGCTACCGACACGATAGCTGATCTCTGTCCCGTTTACCGACTCGTCGTAGGATTCCCCGTCGTAGGAGAGCGACGATTCGTCCGCCTCGACTCCCGCCACTGAGAGGACATTCGCGAGCGTCACGCTCTCGTTCGTGGACCACGTGTCGACATCGTTCATACGCACGGGGGCGTCATCGCCGAGACTCCGTTCAAGATCGACACGATCGCCGTCGATCATCACGGCCATCTCTCCAGTGTGCTCGGCGTCTATCTCCGCCCTATTGGCTTCGGTCGACACGTTCGACCCCGACTCCGTCTGTGAGTGAGAGTGTCCGTCCTCTGTGGTCGATTCCCCACTCGTCGTTTCGTTGGTCTCGACGGCGGCGGTCGTCCCGGTCTCGGTCTCGACGGTCGGTCCGTCGGCACCAGTCAGTGACGAACAGCCCGCTGTCGTCATCAGGAGGCCGACGAGAAGCGCGATACTTACGCGTTTCACTGTGTTCGATTTGCGTTCCATTTCCGTCTCGACCGCTACGTCACACGCTTCCCTCGTTATTATCGAGTACGTAGCCGCCGCTTATCGGCCGGATAATTAGTAGCGAAGACGCGCGATGGCCCACAAACGTGATATCAATTCACATTCACGGAGGGTGGTTCGAATGAACGGAGATCGAGTGCTCACTCTCGCGCTAGCTCTCGTCTGTCTACTCGCCGTTGGGTCAGCGGCGGGCTCTCTCGAATCTGCGGTGGGTTCTACCCCGGGCGAGGCGGTCGACCTCGATTACGCCTCGCTCCCGGTGAGCGGAGAGGGGGGCGGCGAGATCCAGCAGACGTATCGAACGCTTGCCGGTGAGTCGGGACCGTCCGCGGGCGTGATGGGGTCCGGTGCCGTGCGCGCGCGACAGAGCCAAGTCTCAACCGAGTCGTCGGACGCCGGGGGGCCCGCAGCCGAGTCGAACGCGTCGACGCTGCGGACTGCCGCGCTGACGCGCCTCCTCGATTTCCTCCAGTCGTTGCTAGCCCGACTCCTCGTGGTCTTCGGCGCGATCATCGCACTCGCCGTGACCGCACTAACCGCTCGGTACGGACCAAGGATGATCGAGCGCTACCGTCAGCAGTCCGACGGCGACGAACGAAGTCCTCCGTCCGAGGCCGGGACACAGACCGTAGAGAACGGTGTCGACACTCCGCGGCCGCAGAACGAGGTCACCGAGGCGTGGCACGAGATGATCCGCCGGCTGAAACTCGAAGACCGAGAGCCACTGACACCGCGCGAACGGGCCGCCCTCGCCCGCCGGGAAGGGGCGGACGCAAACACCGTCTGGTCGCTGACGGAGCTGTTTGAGGAGGTACAGTACGGCGACGCGCCGGTCACCGAGGAGCGACGCCGACGTGCGCGGGCCTGTCTTGACCGACTGTGTGGAACAGAGGGAGAAGACGATCCATAAACGCCCGAGACGTCTTCTTCGGCAGCGGAGTGCCTGTCTTGCCGCGAAGCCAGCGTTCGAGACGCGCCCATCCTCTGAAAGGGGCGGGTCCCTTCCCGATCGAACGCCCCTCTCTGAGGTCGCCGGAACGGTCCTCACCGGCTCGATATCGATGGGCGTCGGACTGTTCGTCGAGAATCTTTTTCAACGGACTACCGCTTCACTCGCACTCAACAGGCTGGTCACGCTCACGCTCGCCCTCCACGACTGACAGTTGGGACGGATACCTCCGCGAGCACGTCATCGACGATCTGACATCGGTCTATGTTTTCGACCTTCGCTTCGGCGGTCGGGACGAGGCGGTGAGCGAGCGTCTCGTGGGCGATCGCTTTCACGTCGTCGGGGACAACGAAACTCCGCCCGTAGATCGCGGCTGTCGCGCGGACGCCCTCGAAGAGCCGCTGGCAGCCGTACGGAGAGACCCCGACGGCGACGCGGGGGTCCGAGCGAGTCTTGTGGACGATGTCGACGATGTACTCTTTGATCCCGTCTTCGACGTAGACGGTCTCGGTGGCCTGCTGCATCTCGTTCAAGACATCGGCGGAGAGGACGCGCGAAACGGACGGAGTAGACGTGTCGCGTGCGTCTCGGCGGTTGAGAAGTTTCCGTTCCGCCGCTTTGTCGGGGTAGCCGAGGCTGTCTTTGATGAGAAACCGATCCTTCTGTGCCTCCGGCAGCGAGAAGGTACCCTCTCCCCGCCCGACTGGGTTCTGCGTGGCGACGACGAAGAACGGGCTAGGGAGCGGATGCGTCTCGCCGTCGACGGTCACCTGCCGCTCGGTCATCGCCTCGAGGAGGGCGGCCCGCGTCTTCGGAGAGGCACGGGTGATCTCGTCGGCAAGGACCACGTTGGCGAACAACGGTCCCTCGTTGACCTCGAACGAACCCTCGCGGTCGTCGAAGACGTACGTCCCCGTCACGTCGGACGGAAGGAGATCCGGCGTGAATTGGATCCGAGAGAAAGACAGCCCGAGTGCGGTGGCGAAACTCCGCGCTGTCAGGGTCTTCCCGGTCCCAGGAACGTCCTCTAAGAGGACGTGCTCTCCGGAGAGCACGCCAGTGAGAACACGTCGCAGCACGGCCCTATCAGCGACGACTGACCGGGACACCTCGTCGAGGACGCGCTCCCCTCGCTCGTGCACCTCATCGAGATCCATACGTCAGCCTTGAATTAGCAGGGTATTATTATTCGAGTGATAACCCAAACACAGTCCGCTCGGTTACCCGCCCGATAATAATGGGACGCTGGGTGGGACTGTCGATCGATACTCGATGCCTACAGTGAGCGTCATCATTCCCACGTACAACCGCGCGTCTGACCTTCCGCGTGCCATCGACAGCGCACTCGATCAGACGCTCTCGGATCTGGAAGTGATCGTCGTCGACGACGCTTCGACCGACGACACCGACTCCGTCGTTACCGCGTACGACGACTCCCGCGTGACCTACCTCACCCACGAGACGAACCGCGGGGGGAGCGCCGCCCGGAACACGGGTATCGACGCCGCCATAGGCGAGTACATCGCGCTCCTCGACTCCGACGACGAGTGGGCTCCAGAAAAACTCGAACAACAGATACGGACCCTAGAGCGGCGCTCCGAGGAGTGGATCGCCGCCTACTGCGGGACGACGCTTATCGACGACGGCGCGACGAGTTCCCTCTGGGAGCGGTGTAAATCGCTCGTCGGCGGACACTCCTCACGGGAGGGGGCAGAGGGGGGAGAAGGCCTCATCAAGGAGGTGTTCTTGGAGAACGTCCACACCAGCGCAGGGTCGACGCTCGTCGTCGAGTCCGATGTCGTCGACCGGATCGGCGGATTCGACGAATCCTTCGACCGGTATCAAGACACTGAGTTCCTCGTTCGCGTGCTCAAGGAGGGCAAAATCGCATACGTCGACGGGCCGCTGTTACGTCGATACCCCTCCGGCGGCCCGAGCGCGGACGCGGTTCGCCGCGCAAACGCTCACTTCCTCAAGACGTTCGCGGAGGACGTGGTAGAACTCGAAACGCGTGGGTACAACGTGACCGGCGTCCAAAAGCACGCGCTGGCGTCGACGTATCTTCGCGAGGGTCGGTTCCGGACCGCGCTGGCTTACTTCCGCGCTGGCGCGACGATCGCCCCGTCACAGCTACCGGGGCTGGCCTTCAACGCGCTCGAAGGTCTCCGGGCCGGCGTTACGAACGACGCCTGAGCGGTTACTCATCGAAAGGCGACTTTGCACCCTCCGGCATCGACCCCTCCTCGGCGACGATATTCTGCCGTCCGACGCTGATTTTCTCTATCATCTCATCGTCGGACATCCGAGAGAGCAAGCGACTGACCTTCGATTTCGACCAGTCCGTCTCCTTGACGATTCGCCCCTGGTACATCCACCCTCCGTTCTCGCGCAGCAGTTGGATGACTCTGTCCTCGTCGCTCAACATCGGTTGTGACGATTGCAGGAGTTCGTTCTCGTCGAACTCCACCGACAGGGCTGACTCCTGCTGTTCCTCGTTCGACTCACCGTCGTCGTCCACGAGGCGGTCGAACGGGGCAGATCCCGTCGGTAGCAACGACGCTGACGTGAGCCGTGAATAATCGAACGCCATCCAACCCCAGACGGCGACCACGCCGAAGAACGTTCCACTCGCGAGCAGAAGCACCGTTGTAGTCGTCCTATCTGCCGGATTCGTGCCCAGTTTGACCTCCACATTGTCGTTCAGGCCGTCGTTGTCGGTGTCGACCTCTCGTGGATCGGTTCCGATGGAGACCTCTTGCGCGTCGTTTACTCCGTCTCCGTCGGTGTCCGGTGAGGTCGGAGACGTACCGTAGTTTTTCACTTCCGGGCCGTCTTCGAGACCGTCTCTGTCGGTGTCCCTTGTCGTCATCGACGTCCCGTTCTTCAGCTCGTTCACGTTCGAGAGTCCGTCTCCGTCGATGTCTCCGTCCTTAGCGATGGTCCTTATTTCGATCGTGTCGTTTCCAAGCGTCTCGGACCGACCGGGGAAATCGTCCCGAACGAAGACCGTGACGTTGCTCGAATCCTCGAACGCGGAGAGATTCTCGTAGGTGAACTGCACGGTGTGCTCCCCCGAAATGCTGCTTCTCGTCTTACAGATCACGTTTTCCCCGGTATCGTCCTCCACACAAACTTCGTACATACTCGTCTGGTTCGTAGCGGTGAACGTCGCGTTCAGTGTATTCGGCTCCGAGTTCCAGAGTAGCACCGATTCGTCCGTTTGGTTAGCGGGTACGGTTTTGTTAAACTCCGCTCGGACGTTTACCTGTGATCCGTTCGCCGCCGAAACAGGCGCAGCGAGGACGATTGCAACGAGAGCAAACACCGTGATAAGAAACGAGATCCGACCGAAAGTGCCAGTCGGTTTCCCCGCGCCGCCCACCGTATCGACGATTCCACGGATGACCCTGTCGCTCCGGAGGGCCTGTAGGACGGGTTCCGTCTTAAACGGTAGCGATCGGAAGCGGTCGGAACTCATTGGTACCTGCGTTGTCCTTGTGCGTAATTTTCACTAGCCAATATGAATCTCCCGCAACCGAACGTCGTTGTCATACTGCTCTTCCCACCGTAATGTAACACATTTTAATTACGCATATATACGTATGGTAATTAGCCCCGAAAACGCCTGTACCGAGGTATTTGGAAATAGACCATTCCCTTCGCAGCTCTAACTACCATCGACCGCACGGAGATCGTCGAGGACCTGCCAGAACGTGAGTGTCGTGAAGCCACTCATAATCGCCAGCGCGACCGACAGGTACGAAACAGCGCCGATTAACGGCGCTTGGAGAACCGACGCTCCGATCAACAGAGAGCTCGCACCCGAGACGCCGAGGTAGTACCGCCCCCAGGACCGGTCCGGCTCGTCTTCGGCGTCATCGGCCCGCTCGTCGGGTGTTTCGAGGTGAGCGATCAGCTCCTCTGCGAGGGGCTGCTTCTCGACGATCCCCCGACTCTGGTTGTAATCGATGACGCCCTCCTTGTCTAACTTCGGCAGGTGCGCTTGATACAACGCAATGTACACTCGCTGGCGCTGGTCAGACATCAACGCCCGCACGGTCGTATCGTGCTCCCACGCGGCGACCTGTTCTGCGATGTCGCGCATCTGAACAGGCCCTTCACGGTCGCGAAGATACTCCAGTACTTTCCTACGCCGTTCGTTTTGGAGCAGGTGATAGATCTCGTCTTTCCCGAGCTCGGTTCTCTGCTCTTTCGGCGTCGCGTGCTGATCGACGAGCGCATTTTCGTTCCCGCTTACTTGAGTAGTCATACTCGCCCTGACTGTTATCCGGGACCCAAATAAATGCCCAAGTCCATCTCGATTGTTCCCGACTGTTGCAGCATCGTTTCGGTATTGTTTCGAACTGTTTCAGGAGATAATCGCAAGACAGCAATTACATAGGGGTTCTAATATCTGTCTGACGTGGGAGTTCCTAAATCCGAATAGAACCGAGTTGACCTTCCGAGAAACAATTCAACTCATCCAAAAACCGAGCACAAATATCTCTCTTCTGATATTATTTCAGGCCTGTTCTGTCGGGGACACGAACCGGTTTTAGACGATCCCAGAAGCGGTGGTATACCCGGGACAATTCGGAGCGAACGGGGGAGAGGTTGGGCACCTCACAGACCGTTTCCGGTTAAAAATGATATCCGAGCTACGACGAACGCGGACCGCTACGAGCGCTCTCTTTCCGAACAGACGCGCCGGATGATGGCTGCAGAGGTGGGGTTGCCCGTTATATCCGGCAGTAGTCGGTAGCCAGCGAACAATGCGTAGGTGAGGCTCCGGCCCTCGGACAGTCAGCGATTCACGCCCAACGGCTTGGGGTGGCAGGATGGTGAAGACAATTCGGCATCGGCAGCGACGCTGCACATTCCGGGGTAGTGAACCCGGTATAATCTCCAGAAATCCCCCGTGACCACAGCGGAACGCGTCAGTCCGCGTCGATTCGAACCGGTGTCTTTCGATTCTCCGTCGACCCGGTTTCTGCGTCGAGAGACTTTATCAAATGTAACACACGAAGGCCCTGCTTCCCGTCGACGATCGGATCCGACCCGGACCGGGCGGCGTTCGCGAAAGACCGGAGTTCGCTCTTGAGGGGCTCGACCTGTTCGACGGAGAGCGTCTCGACGATGTTTTCGTGACGGTGACGGAGGAACGACTCGTCGTCGATGTAGGTGGGGACGGACGATCGGTGGATCTCGATACTCTGGTCGATGTAGTCGACTTTCACCCGACAGTCGGCCGCCGAGATCGTGAGCTTCCGAACCTTCTCTTGGGTGACCCGACTAGTCGTAAGTGATGCGGTCACCCCCGAGTCGAACCGCAGATTCGCGTTTGCGTAGCGGCCCTTGGGCGTCCCGACCGCGTTGTATGATTCGACTTCGCCGTCGACGAGGTCGAGGACGATGTCGAGGTCGTGAATCATCAGATCCATCACGACGGTGTCGTCGATCATCCGGTCGACAGGCGGCCCGAGCCGTTCAGTCGAAACCGCGTAGACGTCGAGGTCGTCGACGAGGTCGCCAAGGGTCTGGATCGCCGGATTAAAGCGCTCGATGTGTCCTACCTGCAAGGCGAGGTCGCGTTCGTCGGCGAGGTCTATCAGCTCCCGGCCGTTCCGGGGCTCTTCGACGAAGGGCTTCTCGACCAACACGTGAACGTCACACTGGAGGGCGCGTTTGACGTTCTCATAGTGGAACTGCGTCGGAACAGCGACAGAGACGACGTCGGCGACCGCCAGCAGATCATCCAGTGACAGAGCGGTCGTTCCGTACTCGGCGGCCACATCAGTCGCGCGTTCGCTGTCGACGTCGAACACGCCGACGAGGTTCGTCTCATCGATTTCCTCGTACGCGCGCGCGTGGTTCCGTCCCATATTGCCGACGCCGATGACCCCGGCGTTCAGTCGCTCGTCAGTCATTGGCCACCTCCACGACAGCGATCGGATCCTCGGGCGAGACGATCGACACTTCATCGCGGAGGACGGTTCCGACTCGCGAAACGTCTTTATCTTCGAGAGCGGGGTGGACTGGCAATGAGAGCACTTGGTCTGTAACCCGTTCTGCGTTCGGCACCTGAGCGTCGTAGATGTCGTAAGCTGGTTGGTTGTGGATGCACCGTGGGTAGTATACACCGGTTCCGATACCCCGCTCGTCGAGTTGTTCGGCCACGTCCGCTCGATTGCCAACGCGGATCGTGTACTGGTGGTAGGCGTGTTCGTATCCGTCCGGGACCGCGGGCGTGACTGCGTCCGTGTCTGCGAGCAGATCGTCGAGACGCGACGCGTTCTCACGACGACGTTCGACGAACTCGGGGAGCCGATCGAGCTGAGCGCGACCCATCGCCGCCGCGACGCTCGTCATCCGGAAGTTGTGGCCGACCGAGACGTGACGGTAGCCGTCGGACTCCCGCCCGTGGTTGATGAAACTCGCCGCCCGCCGAGCGATGGCTTCGTCGTCGGTGACGATCATCCCACCCTCGCCGGTGGTCATATTCTTCGTCGGATAGAAGGAGAAGCACGCGACGTCCCCGAGCGACCCCACCGGGTCCCCACGGTAGCTCGCGCCGTGCGCCTGCGCGGCGTCCTCGATGACGGCCACGTCGTATTTGTCGGCGATGCTACGAAGGCGACCCATCGGTGCTGAGAGACCGTACAGGTGGACGACGACCATCGCCTCCACGTCGCCGTCAAGAGCTTCGAGCATAGCCTCGACCCGATCGGGATCGAGATTGAACGTCTCCGGGTCGATGTCGGCGAATACGGGGTCGCCCCCGGCGATACGTATCGCGTTCGCTGTGGCGACGAACGAGAACGGCGTGGTGATTACTCGGTCGCCCGGTTCGACGCCCACGGCTTCGAGCGCCGTGTGTAGCGCGGTCGTCCCGTTCGACGTCGCGACGCCGTGCCCGACGTCGCAGTAGTCCGCGAACGCGACCTCGAAGTCGCGAACTTCCGGACCGTCTGCGAGCATCCCGGACTCGATGACCGACTTCACGTTAGCGAGTTCCGTGTCTCCGAGTTCCGGGTCGGCGATCGAGATCCGATCGGTCATCGACGTGGCCCCTCCCGGTTCGGTTCGATCGCGGTGTCACCCGCGGACTGCTCGGCTCTGTTCTGGTTTCGATGTGTGCCTCTCATAGCATAACCTGCGGATTCTACCGCTGTCGGTGCTCGGAACTGTCTCCGCATTATTATGGGTCAGATAAGCACGTTCACGCGTTGGGGTAGTGGTTTTGGCGTACAACAGACGGGCACACACCCGGGTTTTATTTTTATAGATGCGATGTATCCAGACACGGATGTCTCCGACGCGGTCGCCCAGTGACTCGGACGATACTGAGACGGGGGCCACACCAGAACTCGCCGTTGTGCCCGGGTTCGGTGGCGTCTCGGAGAGTGACCGCCGCGACGAGGTCGTTTCGCTCGTCGACGAACGCCCGACAACGGCGTACACGGTCGGCGAGTTGACGGTCCAGCTCTCCGAATGGTTCCACGCAGAGACCGACGGAATGGTCCCGACCGACGAGGAGATACACAGTACTCTCTACGACTTCGACCTCCCCGCGCTTGACGCGAGTGGGCGGGTAGTCTTCGACGAGGCAACTGGCCGCGTGTACGCGACTGATTACGAGTCAACGAGGCGATCGGTGCCGCCAGATTCGGATCGACGGCCCGGAACGTCCGTCGGTGGTAGTTCGTCGGACGCGACCGCGTCGACCAAAGAGCGCGTAACGGTGTCGAAGAGTTTGCTGACGAACCTCGCCGTCCTTGTGGTCGGCCTGCTCGGCGTCGCCGTCGCAGCGTCGGATCTGATCCCCTTTGGCACGTCGATGGCACTCGTTCCGACCGGGCTCGTCGTCCTCTACTTTTTCATACGCATGTGACGGCCGAGCGCTGACGCAGCAACCTGTGGACACCAGTATCCGGGCAGGTTCTCCCGATTCGGTTATCGCCTACATAAGCAAGTGTCGATTTTGCATAGCAAGCGGTGTGCTCGATCAGAACGTGGCCGAGTCGAACCGCATCTCAGGAGCTTCGATCGGGAGGGTGAAATAGCGTATGCTCTCGGGCCAATCCGCCCCGGTGAGCGCGACGTTCGTCGGACTCGCGCTCGTCACCTCGGGATTAGGGCACACGGGTCTGACCCGGCTATCGCTCGTTCGGACGCACCAGATCGTGTTCTTGTTCCTCCTCTGTGGGACGATCAGCCTCGCGCTGTGAACGCGGTGAGGGGGCAACTGGGACCTCCACGTCGGCGTCGATTAGGACGTGTCCGTCGGGAGCGCGGCTTCACCTGTGGTTTTGGCAGACGCTAAACGGCGCTGCATCGGGTTATCTGGTCGATAGTAATCACCGCTTCGGCGGTGTAGTGTGGTATGTTCGCATCAGCCCGTATCCGAGGTACGTACGGTTCCCACGTGACCGCGAAACTCGCCCTCAAGACCGGCCGTGCCCTGACCAGCAACCGCGACGAGGTCGTCCTCGGACATTCCCCCAGCGAGAGCGCACGGCTCTTGGCCGACGCCGTCTCCACCGGGGTCCGCGAGTGCGGTGGGACGGTGGTTCGACTCGGGGAGACGGCCGGCCCAACGGTCGCGAACGGTGTCAGGCGGCTCGGCGGTGACGTCGGCGTCGCGGTCGTCGCTGTCGACGGCCGACCCGAACGCACCAGTCTGAAGCTGTTTGACGGAGACGGGTCCCCGCTCTCGTGGAAGCAGCAGAGCGAAATCGTCCGCCGGGTCAACCGATCGACAGCCGACATCGCGTCGTGGGAGGAATTGGGATCGGAACGCCGCTGGGAGGACGCCACCGCCCATCACGTCGACCGACTCTGCAAGAATCGTCCGACGTTCTCCGATACACGCGTAGTCGTGGCTGTCGGCGAGCACGAGACCCCTGTCACGGTCGAGGCTCTCGGTCGTCTCGGATGTGAGGTGAACCGCCTCGCCGGCACCGGCGACGACGCGCTCCCGCAGGGACGCATCTCGCCGGACGACGACGTGTGCGCGACGCTGCGCCGTGCGGTCGCGACCTCCGACGCTGACTTCGGCGTCGCACACGACGTCGACGCGGAGCGGTTGGTCGTTGTCGATGAACGCGGAGAGCTCATCGAGGGCAACTCGCTAGTGGCGTTGCTCGCGCGACGCGCGGTCCGCGACGCAGGCCGTAACGCGTGCGTTGCGATCCCCCAAGGAGCGAGTCGACGGATCGACGACGTCGTGGCCGACGCCGGGGGACAGATCTCCAAGCCCGAGGCGGAGCAGAGCTCTTGGCCACGTCCGGAAGGGTCCGCAAACGTCGTCTTCGGCGGTGACCCGAACGGCGTCCACCAGTGGCCGGAGGAGTCGCCCTGTCCGGACGCCGCGCTGTCGGCGATTAACCTCGCTAGGCTCGTTGACGACGGGGCGGCTCTCTCGGAGCAGCTCACGGACGTTCCTGCGTATCCGTTCTATTGTAAGTCATTCGGGGTTGACAGTCTCGCCAGCGAGATGATCCGGGTCGCCGCAGACGCGAAGGAACGCTTCGAATCCGTCTCCACTGACGGCTGCGTGCTCGGCGAAACCGGCGACGCTTGGTTCGTCGTCAGGCCGGATCGAACCGAACCTGCCCTTCAGGTGACTGCAGAGGGGACATCGAGGCGCAGCGCAAAGCAGTTGTTCGAGCGCGTTACTTCTTTGGTCGGCGACGAGCAGCCGGCGGTTACCACGTAATCCGGCCCCGGCCCCCAGAAATCAGTGATCGCCGTCGGCGACAGTTACCAAGTGCGGGTCTACAGGCGGAGCAGGCCGAGTGCCTCGGGGTCGTCCGAAACGGCTACGCCGTTTCGTGATGTGGCCAGAACGCTTTGCGCTCTGGCTGCCTGCCGGACGGCAGTCCGGCACTGACGAGAGACCGTAGGTCTCTCAAACCACTTGACTCCGAGGCGGTTCACTCTCGCATAGGCGACAATCCGGTGTGAGGGGGCTATCGGTCTCGGGTCACTGTTTCGCCGGCCGGGGTCGCAGTCCCGCTGGAAAGTTTCACGCCGGCGTCGAGCGTGGCGTCAATTCCCGTCTCGACCTCGTCACCGACGATGACGCCGAAACTTTTCCGACCGGTCGAGACGCGGTCGTCTTTGACCGTGACGACGACGTCGCTCCCGTCCTGACAGCGGTTGACCACCTTGAGTCCGGGGCCGAAATCGACCTCTCGCCCGACGACGCTGTCGCCGACGTAGGAGTGGTGACCGACCCGGGTATCCGCGAGGAGAACGCTGTTTTCGATCTCGACTGCGTGTTCAACGCTGACGTTTGGGCCGAGAAACGTCCGCCCACGGACGTACGCGTTCGGGCCGACTTCCGCGCCGGAGGACACGACCGCCGGTCCGTCGATGACGCTTCCCTCTCGGATCGTCGCACCAGCCTCGACGACGACGTCTCCGCGAATCGTAGTGTCGTCACTCACGTCGCCGTCGACCCGTCGATCGATCGTTCCGAGTTTCCACTCGTTCGCTTCGAGGAGTTCCCACGGCCGCCCGACGTCCATCCACCGATCGAGCGTCACCGAAGTGACGTTGAAGTTCGCGATGACACGTTCGAGCACGTCGGTGAGTTCGCGCTCGCCGCGCTCGCTCTCGGGAACGTCGAGAGCGTCGCGCACCTCAGCCGGGAAGACGTACGCGCCCGCGTTCACGAGGTCGTTCTGTGGCGCGTCCGGTTTCTCGATGATATCGGTCACTGCACCGTCGGCCACGGTCAACACTCCGTAGTTCCCCGGGTCCGGAACGCGGATAGAAGCGACACTCGGTGCGGCCTCGAACAGTCTGACGATGCCGTTGGAATCGTAGAGGGCGTCGCCGGAGAGGACTGCGAACGGCCCATCGATATGCTCTTTCGCGGCGTGAACAGCATGTGCGGTTCCGCGCTGTTTTGATTGGACGGCGTACGTGACAGGAACGTCCCGGTGGGCAGCCCCGAAATGATCTCGCACGCGGTGTTGGCCGTGACCGACGACGAACAGGAGTTCGTCGGCTCCCGCTTCGACCGCCGCGTCAGCGGTGTGCTCGGCGATTGGCCGGCCGGCGACCGAAAGCATCGGTTTTGGCGTCGCGTTCGATAACGGTCGCATTCGAGTCCCGCGTCCGGCGGCGAGTATAATTGCCTGCATATTCCACCGGTGCGGTCCGGAGGGGCGTTATTATCGGTGAGATAAGCGCACAGTCCGTGTACACTGTTCACCGGCGTCTCAGAGGACGCGTTATCCGTACAGGAGACCGTGCCGCCAGAGCAGGTCGCGCGCCACGGCGAGTTCCCACGTCACTGCCTCCTCGAAGTGAGTCTCCTTTCGGGTCGTCTCCACGATATATCCCGGGAGGCGGAGGTCGCCGTACACCTTGTGAACGAGTCGCGGATGCGATCCGTCCAAGGTGTTCCCGCAATCGAAGTCGTAGTACGTCGGGTACTCCGAGAGTTCCAAGTACTGATCGTTGAGGTATTCGCAGGTTCTCACCGCGTTCTCGGGCGTCGCAGGAGTCGGGAAGATGGCCTGTCCGACCTTGCCGTCGTGCTTGTAGATGCCGCTCGAACTGTGGAGGTCGACGACGACGTCCGGGTCGTGCGAACGGATTTCGTCCCAGAGCGCGCGGGCGAGAGTCGACGACGGCTCCTCTCCCGTCGGGAACTGTTGGTTGAGGTCGCCGTCGGTCGTGTACCGCGCTCCGATATCGATGGCGGGTTTGTTCGCGTAGGGAACGACGACGAGTTTCCCGCCCGTCGGTCGGAGCCGAGTCACGTTCCTCGCGGCGGTGTATCCCTCCGGTTCTTCACCGTGAATCCCGCCGACGACGAACGCCGTCGGCCCGGGCCTCCCCGATTCGATGACGTACACCGGCGTCTCGTAGGTGGTCCCCGGAAGCAGCGAGTGGGTCCGAACCGACCCTTCGTTGGCTCTGTCGAGGCGCTTCTGAATCCAGCCGAGAACACCGGCATAGTTCCCGTGCTTGTGATCGCGGAGTAGGCGGATTCGCGGCACGTCAGAGATCCCGTACCGGACTGCGTCGTCGGTCGCGCCGCGAACGAGTGCGTCGTATCGGTCCCTGTATGCCCGGTTGGCAATCTTCGTGACGTTTCTGACGCCCGCGAGGTCCATATACGCCTCCAACCGGGAGTGAGTGTACGTCTTCGTCGTGAAGTTCCAGAACATAAACTCGAAGAACGTCCAGAAGTTCTCCGATTCGACGTCCCAGACGCCGTGGGCGGCGCGCGCAGCACGGGCCTCTCCCTCGTCATCGCCGACGAGGTACGTGCCGACGTCGTCCGGTCGATACGAGAGGAACCGCACCTCGAGATTGAGGTGGCCCGGGGCCACGTACTCGCGGACGATATCCTCCAAATTGTGCTGTACGAAGTACTGTGAGGCTTCCGAGAGAAAGTTGACGTAGACGACCAGCGTGGGATTGTTGTCGTCCGTTCCCATCGTCGGGTACAATCGATCGCTGAGGTGCGGTGCGGTTCCGACGGCACCCGGCGAAAAGCTGGCAGAGACGGGCTGCGTTCCGGCCGCGCCGACGAGCGCGAGCCCTCCGGTGGCCGTGAGAAAACGGCGTCGAGTTAGTTGTGGATTCACTGTCGTTCGTATCGAAAGACGTACCGGATCCCCGAGAAGAACGTCCTTCACATATGCAGTGTTGATATAGTCGTGTGATCGGTAAGCACACAGAATCACTCGATTTCAGTGCCACGAGGATAAATCCCAAATCGAGATACACGAATTAAATAGCCGAAGAAACCATCGAATACTATAGGAGTACTATCATAATACGCCCGAATCCTCACGCGCGGTCGGGTGCCGAAGCAAGATCGGCGCGCTCTTCGACGATCGCCATCGCCTCGTCGAACAGCCTGTCCGCTTCGGCGTCAGTTCGCGCTTCGGCAGTCACTCGGACGAGCGGTTGCGTTCCGCTCGCTCGAATGAGGAACCACCCGTTATCGGTCTCGACGCGGATCCCGTCGCGGTCGTCGATCCGCTCGTACCCCGCGCGGAGCGGCGCTTCAATCCGGTCGAGAACGCGCCGCTTGTGATCCGTTCTGAGGCTTCCCCGACGCAGTGGATACCCGTCGATCTCGTCGGTAAGGTCTGCCAGCGGCCCACGGCGGGACACGAGTTCGACGAGTTTGCATGCCGCGAGCGTGCCGTCGGGACAGGGCGTCTCCTCGCTCCAGATCCACGCCCCCGAGGGTTCGCCGCCGAAAACGACGTTCGATTCGGCGCAGCGCTCGGCGACGAACGTGTCGCCGACTCGTGTCCGAACGACGTCCGCACCAACGGCAGCGACGGCGTCGTCGACCGCGAGACTCGTGTTGACGGGAACGGCGATTTGATCCCCTTCGGCCGCCGCCTCCCGAGCGAACACGGATAGAAGCGTGTCGCCCGCGACGACGCGCCCGTCACCGTCGACCGCGATCATCCGATCGGCGTCCCCGTCGTGTGCGATTCCAAGGTCGGCACCGACGGCTTCAACGTGCGTTCGGAGCGGACGAATGGCCTCGGCGGTGGGTTCACTGGGCCGACTGGGAAAACGCCCGTCGCGCTGTCCGTTGAGCGTTGAGACCGTACACCCGAGATCCGCGAGAACGTCCGCCGTCAACCGGCCGGTTCCGTTCCCGATCCCGACAACGACGGAGAGCGGAGTTTCGAGATCGACGCTCGTTCGGAGCTCCTGACGGTGGCGTTCGTACGTGTCTCGTTCTTGAATGGACCCGATCCCGTTCCACGCTGCAAACTCGTATTTCTCGTCACGAATGCGGCGCTCGATACGCTCGCGTCGATCGCGTCCGAAGGCCCGGCCGGAACTCGTCCACAACTTCACGCCGTTGTCGGTTGGCGGGTTGTGCGACGCCGTGATCGCCGCGCTGGCGTCGGCCCCCAGCCACTCTGCCGACCGCGCAATCGTCGGCGTCGAGTTCGTCCCGATGCGGATTACGTCGGCCCCGCACTCCGTGACACCCGCGATGAACGCGTGTTCGAGCATCTCCCCGCTCGTGCGCGCATCGCGCCCGACGACGATGAGATCGGACCTCTCACTCCCGAGGGCCCGTCCCAGCGATAGCGTCAGATCCGCAGTGATTTCCTCTCCGATCGTCCCGCGGACGCCACTCGTTCCGAACATACGCTCTTCGGAGGAACGCCCGACTCCTTACTATGGGAGGGATAAGCAACGGCGGCACGCATCGCTGCACCGTCGGATATCCACGGCCGACACTCCCCGTTCGAGAGGGAGCGCTCACCTCACCGGCTGGAGTTTCCGCTCCACGAGGGTTTCACCGGTTAGGAGGATCGTAACACCAGACGAAGCGACTGGAAGCTCGCGCCGGCCGGACCTCCTGTGACACTAGGGAGTGTTTATTTTAGCAACTATCGCAGCAGTTCATGTGGGATGATATCCTTCTGTACGACTATGGAGGTTCACCAATTGACCGCTATTCAGCGCGATCTCCTTTTCGTCGTGCGAGGGATGAGCGAGACTTCCGGACAGACTATCAAAACGGAGCTCGAAGAAACGCAGGGACGCAACTTGCTCGCGGGGCGTGTGTACACGAATCTGAATCAACTCGTCGAATACGGGTACGTCGAGAAGGGGAGCAAAAACGGGCGAACGAACGAGTACTCACTCACGGACGCGGGGCGTGAGGCGCTCCGGGATCGCCGATATTGGGAGCGACGCTACGTCGCCGGGACCAACTCTGATCGGTTAGGAGGGTGATACGCGGTCCACCCGAGAGCCGGTGTAACAGCTGAACGGGCCGAGTACACCGTCGAATCGATCGGTCCGACGGTCGAATCACTCCAGAAACCGCTTACTCCGCATATAATAAACACCTGATGCCGACTACGGATCGGTGATGACGCAACGACATTCAAGTCGCCGACGGTTCCTCCAGCTGAGCGGTGTAGCCACCATCGCCGGCCTCGCCGGCTGTTCGAACAGCACGCCTTCGGGATCGACAACCACGTCGAACGAAACGACGACATCGTCGTCGACGGAGACAGCGACGTCCGTGCCTGAAAACCGAATGAAGGGCCCCCGCGATGGCGACGACCTACCGACTGACTCCGCCCCCGACGACGGGTATCCGCCCGAGTTCGACACGGTGCCCGAAGAACGCGACATCGACACGAGTTCCTACGACGTCCTGCGACGAGATATCGACGGTGAGACGATCGAAGTCCCGCTCATCCCGATCGAAGACGCATACTACTGGTATGCGCGAGGCGAGGCGCGCTTCGTCGACGCCCGAAGCGAGACTGGATACGACGTTTCGCACATCTTCGGAGCGGTCCTCAGCCCGGCACCTGACGGTCGACGGATGGACCCGGCGAACGACTGGGACACGTCGGACCGTGTCGTGACCTACTGCCACTGCCCGCATCACCTCTCATCGCTTCGCGCAGCGACACTACTCACCAACGGATTCGAGGACGTGTACGCTATCGATGAGGGGTTTCAGGCGTGGTTGGATCGGAACTACCCGCTCGCGGGCGACGACACCAACCGCGAGTACACGGTCCGGACGATCGAGGGACGGACGGACGAGTCAGACGCCAGCGAGACCGTTTGGGCGTTCCACCCGCCCACCGATCAGATTGAAGCTGCCGAGATCAACGACGACGGGTCTTACACGCTCGAACTCAAGTTTGTACAGGTGGACGCGCAGAGTACAATCCAGATCGAGACGCCGAGTTACGCGATTCGCGCCCCGCTCGCTGAACTGACGAGCGGAACGGTCACGGCCGAGACGGGGCATCCCGCCGAACAGACGGCAACCTCGAATTCGACGACCACCAATACAACGGAATCCTCGAACAACTCCGAGACGTCCACGGCCGACTCGTTCTCGCTGGCGTCCACGTTCTAGAGTCTCCCACCAGACGAGTCTGATTTCGTCGCCCCGAGATCGGCTCTGCCGTGACGTATCCTTGAATCGCAGAACGCAACCACGCCCGCCATCCCCAACGATTCGCCATACTCGGTCGGTCGTGTTTAGTTACGCGATTGCGGCCGGAAAACCGCTGGCGGGTGGGAGTCCCACGAGTGAAACGAGCGGGACGTCGATGGACGCTTCGCGTCCATCGGGAATAGAAGGGACCGCGGGGGCTTCCACAGTCTTCTCTGTACCGTTCACGCTGGTTTCACTCCTAACTAAACAGTACCGTTAGATCGACCCTCCTGTTGAAGCGTATACAGATGCAAGTGGTCGATAATGGACGATCAGTCAAACAATTCGAGTACCGACTCGGACCGTCATCGTCATAGAGAGGGTCAAGGTAAGCATAATGTCTCTCACAGTGAGCCGGAGTCGGAACGAGCGCTACTCGAAGACGAGGCAGGTCCGCAGCAGCTCCGCGAAGAGGAGGGACACGGCGGGATGCACGAGGGCCACGAGCAGATGTTCCGCCGACGGTTCTTCGTCTCGACGCTCCTGTCGATTCCCGTTCTTCTCTACAGCGAAACGCTTCAGGGGTGGCTCGGATTCTCCGTCCCGGCGTTCCCGGGTAGCGAATGGATCAATCCCGTCTTCGCGGTAGTCGTCTTCGCATATGGTGGAATTCCGTTCCTCCGGATGGCGGTGCCGGAGCTGAAAGACCGTGCGCCGGGGATGATGACGCTCATCTCGATGGCGATCACGGTCGCGTTCATCTACAGCCTCGCGAGCGTGTTCTTCCCGACGGAGTCGGCGTTCTTCTGGGAGCTCGTGACGCTGATCGACGTTATGCTGCTGGGCCACTGGATCGAAATGCGGTCAGTGCGACGGGCCTCCAGTGCCTTGGACGAACTGGCGAAGCTGATGCCCGACACAGCCGAACGCATTACCGACGCTGGCGATACCGAGGAAGTCCCAGTGAACGAACTCGCGGAAGGCGATCTCGTGCTCGTCCGGCCGGGTGCGAGCGTGCCCGCCGACGGCGTCGTCGAGGACGGGGACTCGGACGTCAATGAATCGATGATCACGGGTGAATCGAAGCCGGTTTCGAAGGAATCCGGCGACGAAGTTATCGCCGGGACGATCAACGGCGACGGGAGCCTTCGGGTTCGAGTCGGTGCGACGGGTGGGGAAACGACCCTCGCCGGCATTATGCGCCTCGTCGAGGAGGCCCAGCAAAGCAAATCCCGAACGCAGGTCCTTGCCGACCGAGCGGCTGGCTGGTTGTTCTACGTCGCCGTCGGAGCCGCCGCCGTGACTGCGGTCGCTTGGACTGTCGCCACGACGTTCGAAGCGACGGTCATCGAGCGTGTCGTCACGGTGCTCGTCATCGCCTGCCCGCACGCCCTCGGGCTCGCTATTCCGCTGGTAGTCGCGATCAACACGTCGCTGGCAGCTCGCAACGGGATGCTGGTCCGCGACCGGATCGCGATGGAGGAGGCACGGAAGCTTGACACTATCATCTTCGACAAGACGGGAACGCTCACCGAAGGCGAACAGGGCGTCGTCGATATGACGACCGTCGACAGCGTAGACGAAGACGACGCGCTGGCACTGGCGGCAGCTGTCGAAAGCGATTCAGAGCACATGATTGCGCGTGCCGTCCGCGAGGCTGCTGCCGATCGAAATATCAGCGTCCCTGACGCGCTCGATTTCGAGGCGATCAAGGGAAGGGGGGTCCGAGCAAACGTCGACGGGGAAGAGGTGCACGTCGGCGGGCCAAATCTGCTGACCCAGCTCGATAGCGACGTTCCTTCTCACCTCGAACACTTTGCTGACGAGGCCGGCCAGAACGCACAGACAGTCGTGTATCTCGTCCGCGAGGGAGAGTTGATTGCCGCTTTCGCTATGGCCGACGTAATCCGCGAGGAGAGTTACCGCGTTGTCGACGCCCTCCACGACCTCGGCATAGAGGTAGCGATGCTGACCGGTGACTCCCAAGACGTCGCAAACGCCGTTGCCGACGAACTCGGCATCGACACGGTGTTCGCGGAGGTCCTCCCGGAGGACAAGGACGTGAAAGTTCAGGAACTCCAAGATCAGGGGAAGCTCGTGGGGATGGTCGGCGACGGCGTGAACGATGCACCTGCACTCACGCGAGCCGACGTGGGGATCGCCATTGGAAGCGGAACCGACGTTGCCGTCCAGTCCGCAGACGTCATCCTCGTGCAGAACAACCCCATAGACGTCGTCCGCCTCGTCAAGCTAAGCAAGGCGAGCTACCGGAAAATGCAGGAGAACATCGTCTGGGCCGCCGGCTACAACGTCTTCGCGATTCCGTTGGCAGCGGGCGTCCTCGCTCCGATCGGGATTCTGCTGTCGCCCGCTGTGGGTGCGCTGCTGATGTCGCTGAGTACGGTGATCGTCGCAATCAACGCACAACTGCTCCGGCGCGTCGATCTGTCGCTCCCAAACCTCCCAGGAGTAGCACCACCTACTGACGCTCAGGCCGCAGACTGAGTGTCTCTGGCGCTCAGAGTCGGTGTTCGACACTACTTGGCGGGAATCCCGCGGGAACTTCGAACCTTTATTTGGTGGACAGGGGAGAATGGGCCGCTGGCCGCCCTCGGTCCGACTATGGCGACCGTCGAAACCCTCCCCGCGCTCGAAGCCGAACCGCACGCCGCCGTCTTTTCGAATGAAGATCCGAAGACCGTCCGGCTCTCGCTCGACGCCGACGAGCGGATCGAACCACACAGACATTCCGGTCGGGACATCGTGTTCTACCTTGTCGACGGCGCGGTCGACCTCGACATCGACGACGAGACGCACTCGCTGCGAGCGGGTGACGTCGCCCGCTTCGAGGGCGAGCGCGAGATCTCACCGATCGCGAGAATGCCCAGTACAGTTCTTCTCGCCCCCGCCAGACGCGTCGACGATTAACCGAGGAACCTGTCGCTGACGTCCTCGTCGGGGACCATACACTGCTCTTTCCGGCCGAACCACTCGTAGCGGTTCTCGGCGACGAAACCGTACATTCCGTCGCGAACGCCGCGGGGGACGACCCACCCCAACGCGAGAAGTCGATACGGCCACCCGAGTAGCTCCGCGACGCGGATCGCGGCGTCGGATTTCGTGTGCGCCCGATCACCCTCGACGAGCACGACGGTTTCGAGATCCTCGGCGGGGAGGTCGTGGCGGGCGAGCAGCGCGCGGCCGGCTTCCGACTGCAGCGGTGCGAACCGGAGCCGACCCTCGGGGTCGCGAGGAATCAGAAAGCTCACGACGCCGTTACAGAGGTTGCAGACGCCGTCGAAGAGGATCACGGGTCCTTCGGGAACCTCGGATATCTGCCCCGGCGCTCCGTCGTCGCCGTCGTTGCCGGCGTCGCCATCATTGCCGCTGTCGCCGTCATCGCCGTCTCCGTCGCGGTCGACGCCGGGATCGGTTCCGGACATCTCAGGATCCCCCGTTCGGTCTGACGGCGACGTTCGTGAACGGAACCACCGACAGCCACGCCGAGCCGTCGAACTCGTCGGGTTCCAGCGCGGGCGGGAGATGCGCGTCCAGCAGGTCCGGATCGACCGGCCAGTTCTCGAACAACAGCTGCCGCCAACCCATCTCCAGCGGGACCATAGTACACCTCGGTTTCTTGAACAAAAGTACCTTTGGCTCGATATTGTGGCGTGATTGCGCGGCAAGTTACGTGAGGAAGCCGATAGATCACTGATCCAGCGCCGCGAGTTCCGACCCATCGACTGGGCGCACAACGCGCGCATCGATGAGTCTCTGTATGGTTTGAGAGCCCCGTCTAAAAGCGTTTTTTCCGCGATTACGGACGCTCGGCCACGCGGTGTTGCATCTGAACACTGCCCCGGGGAGTAGCGCCGGTATTCAAGTGAGTTCGTGACGTAGTATGAGGAGTTGTAACAGACACTGACGGGTTTGCGGAGCGCCGAGAGATCGAGGTGGCGACGGACGGCCCAGAACGTAGTGAGACTCGCCTGTCCCGATCTGTGGATGGGATGTGCCGCGTCGAAGGGTGACGGAGACTGTCACCCGATAGCCACTCAAAAAACAGCAACACAGAGCTGACACACTAATGGAAAGAACCAATCCCGCAACCGGCGAGACGGTGGAAACATACGACGAACACGACGACAGGGAGGTCAAAGACCGGCTTTCAAGGGCCGAATCGACGTTCGAGGTGTTCCGAGACTGGTCCGTGGCGGAACGGGAAACGAAACTCGCGGAGGTGGCTACGTTGCTTCGTGACCGGACGGCCGAGTACGCGGAACTGATGACCCGCGAGATGGGCAAACCCATCGCTCAGGCCGAGGCCGAAATCGAGAAGTGTGCGTGGGTCTGTGATCACTACGCTGAGCACGCGGGACGCTATCTACAGGCCGAACAGCATCCGAGTCCGCCGGGCTCGACCGTGAAGACGGTCCACGAACCGCTCGGGCCCGTACTCGCAGTTATGCCGTGGAACTTCCCGTTCTGGCAGGTGTTTCGATTCGCGGCCCCCTACGTAGCTGCGGGGAACGTCGGGCTTCTCAAACACGCCTCGAACGTGCCGGGGTGCGCACTCGCTATCGAAGACGTGTTCCGCGACGCCGGGTTTCCCGACGGTGCGTTCCAGACACTGCTGATCCCGTCGGATCGCGTCGACGCGGTCCTCTCGGATCCACGCATCAAAGCGGCGACACTGACTGGGAGCAGCTCGGCGGGGCGAGCGATCGCCGGCACGGCCGGCGAGAATCTCAAGAAGACCGTCCTCGAACTCGGCGGGAGTGACCCGTACGTCGTCCTCGACGACGCGGACGTCGGAACTGCCGCGACGACCGCCGCTTGGGCGCGGAACCTGAACGGCGGCCAATCGTGTATCGCTGCCAAGCGATTCGTCGTCCACGACGCCGTCTACGAGTCGTTCATCGAGCGGTTCGTCGGGGAAGTCGAGTCGTTCACCGTTGGCGACCCGACGGACCACGACACGGACGTCGGACCGCAGGCGCGACAGGACCTTATGGAAGGGGTTCACGAACAGGTGACTGAGAGCGTCGACGCCGGCGCGACGGTGCTCACGGGCGGTGAGCCACTCGACCGCGACGGGGCGTACTATCCGCCAACGGTGCTCGTAGACGTTCCAGAGGGATGTCCCGTCGACGCCGAGGAGGTGTTCGGCCCCGTGGCAGCCGTCTACCGAGTTCCCGACGAGGAGGCAGCTATCGAGAAAGCGAACGACACGGCGTTCGGTCTCGGAGCAAGCATCTGGACGGACGATCTCGAGCGCGGCGAGCGGGTAGCCAGCCGTATCGACGCTGGCTGCACATACATCAACGAACTGGTGAAGTCCGATCCGCGGGTCCCGTTCGGCGGTGTGAAGGAATCCGGCTACGGCCGTGAACTCTCCGAAGCCGGTATCAAGGAGTTCGTCAATCGAAAGACAGTCTGGCTCCAGCAGCCAAAACAGAGTGACGAAGACGAGGTGCCGACCGAATGAACGCATCGGATCTGCTCGTGCGCTGTCTCGAGGGCGAAGGCGTCGAGTACGTGTTCGGTGTTCCTGGAGAAGAGACCGAGGATCTGCTCTTCTCGCTTCGGGACTCCAAAATCACGTTCGTTCCGGTCCGACACGAGCAGGGAGCAGCGTTTATGGCCAACGTTCACGGGCGACTCACTGGCGACGCGGGCGTCTGTCTCGGGACGCTCGGCCCCGGTGCGACGAATCTCGTGACAGGCGTCGCGGACGCGAACTTGGATAAAGCTCCTCTCGTCGCGATCACGGGACAGGGTGGATTGGAGCGTCTGCACAAGGAGAGCCACCAAGCACTCGACATCGTCGGTATGTTCGGCCCGATCACGAAGTGGAACACGCAGCTCAACGATCCCGACATCATCAGCGAATCCATCCGGAAGGCGTTCAAGGTCGCCGAATACGAGAAACCCGGCGCGACCCATCTCGAATTCCCCGAGGACGTCGCCGGCTCGGAGACTGACACCACCCCAATGGATCCTCGTGAGCGTGTCCGGCTCGCATCGCCGGACTCGGAACTGCTTCAACGAACCCATGCATTCCTCGAAGAAGCCGACCGGCCGCTGATTATCGCGGGGAACGGAGCGGTACGGACGGACGCCGCGGCACGGCTCCGCGAGTTCGTTGAGACGACTGGCATCCCCGTCGCTTCCACGTATATGGGAAAGGGAACGGTCTCGGACCGCTCGCCACAGTCGTTGTTGACTCTCGATTCCGGCGACCATCAGGAGGCCTCGGACGCGATCGAAATGGCCGACCTCATCCTCACCGTCGGCTACGACATCGCCGAACACGATCCAGCCGGCTGGAACAAAGGCACGGACACCGTTATCGTGCACATCGACAGTGAACCGGCAGAGGTGTACGATGCGTACAACCCGAACCTCGAACTCATCTGCGATCTTTCGGCAGCACTCGGGAACCTCACGGAACGGATGGGCGAAAGCGAGACGCAGTTCGACGAGACGTGGTACAGCGATTTACGAAAACACATCCTCGACGACGTCGCCGCCGACCCATCGGGGGAGGATCCGTTCACCGTCCGGACGGTACTGCCAGTGTTACGGGACGTCATGGGCGCTGAAGACGTCCTGATTTCCGACGTCGGAAGCCACAAGATGCAGATCGCACAGAACTTCCTCACCTACGAACCCAACACGTGCATTATCTCGAACGGCTTGGCGTCGATGGGAATCTCGGTTCCGGGCGGGATCGCGGCGGATCTCGCGGTCGACGCGGAGGTGGTAGCAGCGACCGGCGACGGCGGGTTCCTGATGAACGCTGCCGAGATCGAGACCGCGACGCGGGTGGGGTGTGGCTACACGATCCTCCTCTTTACCGACGACGATTACGGGCTGATATCCGAGAAGCAGCGCGCTCATCGCGGCGAATCGTTCGGAACGGGACTCACGAATCCGGACTTCATGACGCTCGCCGAGAGCTTCGGTATCGAGGGGTATCGCCCCGGAGAATGGGACGAACTCGAGGAGGCGTTGCGGGATGCGCTCGCGACAGATGAGATGTCTCTCGTCGAGATTCCGCTTGAGTAACTCCACACTCACTACCGTTCCGTTCCGACCTGCCAACGTACTGACTAGCAATGCCTCGACACGGGAACTCGACCACAGCGTATTCCGATAGCGTGTTTCAGTGTTGCCATATCGGCTGACGATGTGAAGAATGAAGCGCACTTCGGCAAAGTCGCCAGAACGTACATCAATTGAAAGGGGAGCGTCTTACGGCGGGTCGGCGTCGAATATTTCCGGCCGTTTCTCGCCCTCCGCGCGGACGATCGCCATACAACCCTTGCGGGCGACCCGCGACAGCGAGTGATCGACGAGTTTGAAGTCGCCGGGGACCGGCGAGTTCATCGTCGCGACCGTCGTGCTTCCCGGCGGGACGAGCCGCGTCTGGATGTGCGTCTGCGGCTCCGTGCTGAGCGATCCGTCCGGGTACAGCGTCTTCCAGACGCTACCGATCGGATGGAAGCTACTGGAGAGGTTCGGGCCGCCGTCGACGAAGAACACGCGGACGGTCTCGTCGGTCCCGGCGGTCACCGCGGGGCCGTATCGATCGGGCGTCAGCGCGTACTTCTCGCCGTTCATCAGTACGTACGTTGGTTCCTCGCTGCGCATCGAATCCGTATCGAACTCGTGGTGGCCCTCCCCGCCGGTCGACCTGTTCGTGTAGAGTTCGTGCTGGCCGATGTAGACCTCGTGGTCGACCTCGGGCATCCCCTCTGGCGGTTCCACGAGGATGATGCCGAACATCCCCGCGCTGATGTGCATATCCATATTCGGGACGGCGCAGTGGTAGATGTACGCCCCCGGGTACGTCGCCTTGAATCTGATCTCCGCTGACTCGCCGGGGGCGGTCGTCGTCGCCGCCGCGCCGCCGCCGGGGCCGGCGGCCGCGTGGAAGTCAACGTTGTGCGGCAGCGAGTTCGACTCACCGTTCTCGAACGTCAGATTCACCGTATCGCCCTGTCGGACGCGGATTAACGGGCCGGGAACCCGTCCGTCGTACGTCATATAGGTGAACGTGATCCCGTCTTCGATCTCGGCGACGACCTCCTCGGCGCGGAGCGTCACGTCGACCCCCGCGGGCGAGTCGCGTTCGATGGGGTCGGGGATGTCCGTCGGGTCGGCGGCGATCCTGTCGACGTCGACGGGGCGCTGTGACGCGGCCGCCGCCGTTTCGTCGGTCGCCGGCGATTCGTTCGCCGTCGGTGCGGAGCTACGCACCCGGCGAGCGATGCGGCCCCTCCAAGGCCGAGGGCTTTCAGCGTCCGTCGACGGGTCGTAGCGAGCATCTGCCTTCATCCTCCAGTTGGACGAAGGGATCCGAATCGGGTATAACAGCGCGCCAATTATTTCGTGCGTGTACACCCAGCGAACATATTCCGACCCGAACGTTTTGTTACGTCTCTACTGACTGCCCGAATCAGAATGGGTTGCGGTCTTCACCACTCGAGAGACCTGTGGAGGCGCTATTCGGTTGTCGGCCCCGAACCGCTGTGACCACTCCGTCGGCCGCCTCGTCTGCTTCGCTCCGGAAACATGTTATGCGGGTCACGCACCCGGGATTCCGATAGCCTCGAAGCCCGCGAGTCCGACGACGGCGAGGACGTAGAGGACCACGATTGTCGCGATCCACGCGATCAGCGCGATCAGGACGGCTTTGACCCACCCGCCCGGGTAGCGGTAATTGATAACCGCGATGTAGGCCACGAGTACAAGCAGCGGCCCGAGAAGCGGGATCCAGCCGAACAGGAACCCGACGACCGCCCAGATGATCGCCCCGAGTAACGCGGTCACGATGGCGTACGTGTAGTCGGCTTCGCCCGTAATGAGGCGTGCGCCGACGTAGATGCCGAGCCCGCCGACGAGGAGACTGACGACGAACACGATCGCCGAATCGATGAGTGCCATACTGTGGCTGCGTCGTACAGATGTTTTGTTAGCACCGTCGTACGCTCGGAAGGCCACATATGCTCCAGTATCAACCGAGTAGGTGGTAATCAGTCGGAACCGCCACAATAACGAACCGCCAACGAGACGAAGCGCCCCCTCGTCAGTCGTCGCTCAGGACGCCCTCCGCGACGGCCATATCCTCGACTGACGGGTCGTCCTCGGAGCGCCGGAGGACGAAGCGCTTTCTGAGCAGGTCGGCGGCGTAGATCGCAGTGCCGACGATGATCAGCGTATCACCCGGGAGTCGCGCCCAAAAGAGGTTCTGCACGAGCGGTTGGTTGTAGAAGGCGAGGCTTCTGCCGGCGGCGTATCCCTGCGTGAACACCGCCTCCAGTTGGAGGAATCCGACCGGCAGGACGGAGACGAACACCATCAGCGCGAGTCCGACGTTCCAGCACCAGAAGGCCGCCCGGAGCCACGAGCCGTCCCAGCGCTCGGGGTCGATCGAGAGCTGGAGCATATACGTCACCATCCCGAGCGCGAGGAAGCCGAACGCGCCGAACATCGCGGCGTGCGCGTGGCCGACGGTGAGGTAGGTCCCGTGCTCGTAGTAGTTGATCAGCGGGAGGTTGATGAAGAAGCCGAGGACGCCAGCGCCGACGAAGTTCCAGACGCCGCTGGCGACGATGAACAGGAACGGGAGCCGGTAGGGGAACTCCTCGACCGTCATCGCGCTGTACTGGCCGAGCGCCTCGTAGAGGATGAACACCAGCGGGATGAGTTCGAGCGTCGAAAAGACGCTCCCGATCGGCACCCACATATCGGGCATTCCAATCCACCAGTAGTGATGCGAGACGCCGATGACGCCGGTCCCCATCACGAGCAGCGCCTGCAGCATCACCGCCTTCTCGGCGCTCCGTCGCGAGAGGAGGTTCATCGAGACGAGCGTGAGCCCGACGATGGCGACGATGAAGAACTCGAAGGCTCCCTCGACCCACATGTGGACGACCCACCAGCGCCAGAACTCGGTGACGGCGATGTTTGTCGAGGGCGTAAAGAGGAACCCGGCGACGAACAACAGCGCGATCGAGCCGCCCGCATAGAGGATCATATGTGCGAGCCCGTAGACCGGTTCGCGGTCCAAAAGCGGCTTCAGACCCCGAATCGCCAGCACCGCCCAGATGCCGAATCCGGCGAGGATGCCGAACTGCCAGATCTTCCCGACTTCGAGGTACTCGAGGCCCTCGTTTCCGAGGAGCCACCACAACTGATCGCCGAAGTACCCGTTCGAGCCGAGCCAGATCCCGGCGAGGCCGCCGACCACGACGACGACGATCGCGACCAGCAGGGCGTTGACGTACGTCGACTGGCGCTTCGGCTCGTGGCCGGTAAGCAGCGGCGGGAGGTACAGTCCCGCGCCGAGCCACGTCGCGGCAATCCAGAGGACCCCGAGGTCGATGTGCCACGTCTTCGCGATGGCAAAGGGGAGCAGTTGGAGGATATGAATCCCAAAGATTTCCTCGATTCCGAAGAACCCGGCGCGCTCGATGTAGAAGTGCGCGAGTAAGCCGCCGAGGAGGACCTGTGCGAGGAACAGTCCGGCGGCCACGGGGACGAATCGCAACGCGGCGCGTTGGCTCGGGAAGACGCTGACGTCGCCCGGTTGGGGAACTGAGATGCCCGCCGCTTCGGGTTCCGGGAGCTGGACCGATCGGTAGAGCCAGATCCCGGCCCCCGCGCCGGCGACGAGCAACACCATCGCGATGACGCTCCACGTCATCGCCGCGGGCGTGGCGTCGTTACCCGCGCCGGGCTGGTAGGGCCAGTCGTTGGTGTACGAGTGGCTGCTGTCCGGACGGTCGGTGTGGGAGAACCACGCGGTCCACATCGCGAAGTCAGCGAACTGCCTCGCGTCGGACGCCGAATCGATCGTTCCAGCGCCCACGCCGCGCTCGTGTGAGCCCTCGTGGTACCGCTGGACGTACTCCTCACGCACCTGTTCGTGGGCGTACAGCGCCGCCGCGGAGTACTCGATCTGTCCGCCCTCGTAGGACAGATCGAGGTCCTGTTTCACGACGTCGGCGATCGCGGCCTGCCGTTCGGAGCTGAGGTCGGCGTAGGCGCTCCCATAGCGCTCCCGCGCGTAGTAATCACGCATATGGTGGACTTTCAACTCCAGCGCGTCGGCGGTGTAGTCGACGCCGTAGTAGGCCCCGTTACCGAGGATCGAGCCGTGATTCATCAGCCCGTTCCGTTGGAAGGTCCGCTTGCCGTCGCGGATCTCCTCGCCGGTGACGACGACGTCGCCGTCGGGGCCGACGACCTCTTCGGGGATCGGTGGCGCTTCCTGATACGCGAACCACGCCCCCGTGCCCATCACCACGAGATTGAAAATGAACACGACGGCGATCACTTTCGCGATTGTCTTACGTCGTATCTGCATACACGGGGTCGTAGGTGCGACCCACAAAAGAGCGGTCCCGCCCGTTCCCGAAGCGGCTCAGTGGGGGCGAATATGTTCGGCCGATCGGACGCGGTGGGACCCCGCACCGATCGCGACGTCGGCGAAGGATGTTTGCCGACGTCGCATTCGTCGACGGTCCTCAGCCGTCTATCCCTCGTAACCGGCGTACTCCATCAGCTGGGCGAAGATGTCCGTATCCATCGCCGCCTCGTAGACGACGCCGCCGAGCATCCCGCCGGGGTAGAAGCCGCCGTTCATCACGTGGTTCACCTTGTGGCAGTGCAGCAGGTAGATCCCGGGCTCCGCGTCCGCGGTGAACTCGATCGTGTGGCGCTCGGCGGGCGCGACGTTCGTGACGTCCATCTCGTGTTGGGCGGCCTCGGGAATCCGTCCGCCGTCCTTCTCGACCCGCTTGAAGCGGTGGTTGTGGATGTGCAGCGGGTGGCTCATATAGCCGTTGTTCGCGAAGTGGACTCGGACCTGATCGCCCTCGCTGACGATGATGGGCGAGCCGTCCTCGGGGTGCAGCGTCCGCGGCGCGCTCTTGCCGTTGACGGTGAAGATGTCGGGGTTGCGATTTCTGGGATCGTAGCTCACGTCCTCGCCGGCCATCTGCCGCGGGAGCCGAGAGTCCCAGTCTTTGACGGTCATAAAGTACTCCCGATCGGCGGGCTCGTACCCCTCGGGATCGACGCGGAAGATCCCGTACATCCCCATCTCGATGTGCCGGTGCGTCTGGTAGTGGCAGTGATACAGGTGGGTGCCGGGCACGTTCGCGGGGATCGTGTACGTGTGCTCCTCGCCGGGATCCACGCGAATCCCCGTCGTCGTCGGCACGCCGTCGTCTTTCCACGCCTTCCGGACCCCGTGGAAGTGCAGCGTGTGCGGCCGCATTCCCTCCGTGTTGTCCAAGGTAACCTCCATATCGTTCCCCTCAGTCGTCCGGAGGATCGGCCCGGGGACGCTCGGATCGCCGTCGTCGGCCTGGAACGCCCACACCTGCGGGATGTCGACCGGGCCGCCCATCGTCTCCAACGGATGTGCCGTGTGGCGCGCGGGGCGAGATTTCAGCGTCACCGACCCGCCCTGTTCGTCGACGTCGACGACCTCCGGCGGGCTGGTCGACGGAAGCGATTCGTCCTGTGTCGCCGCCGCGGTAGCGCCGGCTCCCACCCCGGCCTGCGTCCGCTCGTTCGTCGGTGCCGTACAACCTGCCGCGCCGAGGAGTCCCGCGCTCCCAGTCGCTGCGAGGAACTCGCGACGAGACATCGTCGAACCGGGTGCACCGTAGGTAGCCATTGCAGTTCTCCCTCGGCGGGTAGGCCCCGTATAAGGTCAACGCGGTTCCAACGGCGACAGATCTGATCGAACATATTCGGGGCGAATCGGAACTCCGTCGAGAGCGAAGAATCGGCAATGCGACTCGGGGGCCGGAGCGGAGTGTTTACAAACGGCGACGAGAAACCGACGTACCGAACGACGACGTTCGGGGAGAACACGATCTGAGATGACCTCGAATCCGCTCTCTAACGCACTCGATCCGGATTTCGACGCGGTGTTCGGCTCGCTCGCGAGCGAGCAGTGCTGGGACGTCCTCCGCACGCTCGATCACGCGAAGACGGCGGCCGAAATCGCTGACGCGTGCGACATCCCCCGATCGACCGCGTATCAGAAACTCGAAGCGATGGCCGAGGCCGGATTACTCCGGAAGCGTAAGCGCGCCGACGCCGCGCGGTACTCGATCGATTTCGAGGAAGTCGTCGTCACGCGCTCGAAGGGCGAACTAGAGCTGACAGTGGTCCCGCCGTCGCGCTCGGCCGCCGACCAACTGTCGGAGATGTGGGGCGAAGTCAGATCCGAGACGAGCGGGGAGTAGCCTCCGGGGCGAGAACCAGCGGTTCCGAGCCGTCTGCCGTGCGCAGCGCTCACTCGTCGCCGCGCTGTTTGAACCAGAGGAAGGCACCGAAGAGCCCCGGTGACGCCAGCGCAGTCGCGAAAACGCCACCGAGCGCGAGGCCGCCGAGGTTACGGGTTCCGGAGTCGCCGAAGGGAGCCGCAACCGCCGCTCCAGAGCCCGCAGACTCGCCTTCACTCTCGCCACTGCTTCCGCCCGAGCCACCGTTTCCGCCGGCGCTACCGCTTCCACCTCCGTCACTTCCACCGCCGCCTTCGCCGACGACGACCGCGCCCTTCATTCCCATCTGCTCGTGCGGGACGCAGGAGTAGGTGTACGTGCCCTCGCTCTCGAACGTGTGCTCGAACGTGTGATCCGTGGCGTCGACGAGATCAGATTCGAAGTTTCCCTCGACGTCGACGACGTTGTGCGATCCCCCGCCACCGGTCCACGACCACGTGACCGTCGTTCCCGGAGCGACGCGTATCGCGGCTGGGCCGAACCCGAACGCGCCGTCGTTCGCGTCCACGCCGACCTCGACCGTCACCGCGTCGCCGTCGGTTCGATCGACGACGCCGTCGTAGTTGGAGGTGTTCTCGAACCACGAATCGAGATCCGTTCCGGACGATTGCGCGCGAGCGCCGACCGATGCACCGCCGATGAGCGTTCCCGTGGCGGCGACGCCGCCGAGGGCCCGGAGCACGCCACGACGGGTGATCGGCGACGCTGCACCGCGTTCGTCCGCGTTGGGTTCCGTCGGAGTCATAGGACAGTCGGATCATAGACGACGACAGAGAAAACACGACGCGGCCATTCTCGGATGGGCGCGCATAGACCGAACATATTCGCGGGTACTTTACTTTCTCCGCTCGAATAACGATCGTGTACCGATGCCCCGAGCGAAACTCTCCTTGGATCTCCCCGAACAGGTGTGGGTCTCGGCGCTCTCGACGGACCACCCCGACGCCGAGTTCACGGTGCTCGCGGCGATGCCCGCGGGCGACACCGGCGTCGGTCTCGTCGAGGTGACCGCCGCGGACATCGAACCGATCGTGAGCGCGATCGACGACTACGACACGGTGACCTCGGTCACAGTTTTGGAGGCACAGGCCACCCGAGCGCTCGTGCAGTTCGAGACCACCGAACCGCTGTTGATCCGCTCGCTGAGCGAGGCGGGGATCCCGTTGGAACTCCCGATAACGATCGTCGACGGCGAGGTGACGGTCGAACTGACCGCACCCCGCGAGAAGCTCTCGGAGCTCGGCGCGCTCCTCGAACAGTTCGGCATCCCGTTCGATCTCGTCTGGATCACGCAATCGATCGGCACCCAAGCGCTTCTCACCGACGAGCAGTACGAGCTTCTCGAAACGGCGGTCGAGCGCGGCTACTACGACACGCCGCGGACGAGCACGCTCACCGAACTGGCGGAGGCGGTGGGCCTCGCCAAATCGACAACGAGCGAGAAACTCCACCGCGCCGAGGGAACGGTGATCAAGGAGTTCGTCTCCGGCGGCGAGCGCGCGGAGTGATAGGGATTCTCGTAAATCCTCATATAGTAGCATTTGCAACTGACCTCTCATCTGATCGCACGCAGTCGCGCGATCGAGTGAGTGAGGACTTGCAAATGCTACTATAGAAGTCTCGCCACCCCACGTGGCGAGAATCTATGGACAGTTACGATAATCCCTTTGAGAGCTCAACCGTCGAGCGTGGCGCGTTGAATGAGCGACCCCCGTCCTCAGGTGTGTTCGCTCACGTTCTCTTCGACACGCTCGACGGCCTCCGACAGCGCGGCCACCGACGCCTCGCGGTCGGTCGTGATAAGGTCGTCCGACGAACTCGACAACGAGATCGCTCCGAAGACGCTGTCGTCGACGACGACTGCCATCCCCATCGCGTAGATTCCCGAGATTCGTTCGCCCAGATTGGTGGCGTAGCCGCGCGTTCTGACGTACTCGAGCTCGGTTCGGATATCTTCGATCGACTTCTCACCGCCGGCGTTCTCGACGATCTCGGCGGTCCGCTCCTCGGAAAGCGCGGCGAGAATCGCCTTCCCGGCGGCCGTTTCCGTGATCGACGACCAGTTGCCGATCAGCAGATCGGGGTTGTGCGTGGGACGCGCGCCGGCTCCGTTGACGAACATCAACTCGCCCATCTCCTCGACGGCCCCCCAGACCGTCTTCCCCGTCCGATCGGCGAGCACCACGAGTTCGCGTCGGGAGGCGAGATAGAACGGGTCGCTGGATTTCACGGCGGTCCCGAGGTGGAACCACTGGTGAGAGAGACGGTACGTGCCCCCGTCGTTGACCGCGTATCCGTGCGCCGCGAGCGTCTGTAAATGCCTGTGCGCTGTGCTCTTTGTGAGATCGAGGCGAGTCGCGACTTCGGTGACACCCATCGAACCCGCCCCCGCCATCGCCTCGACGATCCGAAAGAGCGTTTCGTCGGCCCCGACGAGGTTCCCGGTCATACGGACACCTTGTGACAGGATGCGATAAATCCCCGGCCGAAGCGCCGGCCGGGCGATCGGTCCGGAGGTGGATCACCACGAGTTCGTGAGTCGGGGCGCAGTGAACGCCCGAGTAGCGTTTCAGCCCTGCAGTCGCGGGCGGTTCTCATTCCGTAGTGAGCCAGCGAACCGGACCGGGGTTGAGACGACTACCACTTCGAGATCGAACAGTTTTTGACTGACCGGACAGTCAGTTTCGACAACGAATGGAGCGCCACACATGACTGAGGACACGGCGGTCGAAATTCTACACGCCACTCACGACGCGCTGTGCACGCACGGGTACGCGGACGTAACGATGCAGGACATCGCGGACGAAGTGGATCTGTGCAAGGCCTCGATTCACTATCACTACGACGGGAAGCACGACCTGCTGTTGGCGTATCTCGATCACCTCTACGACCGATTCACCGATCGGCTTTCCGGTACGGAGGGATATCCGGCCGAGGAACGTCTCTATATGCTGGTCGATACGTTCATTAGTGACCGCGAAGACGAGCAGGCGTTTCAGACCGCACTCTTGGAGATCAAAGCCCAGTCACCGTACGATTCCGCGTTTCGGGACCGGCTGGAGCGGTTCGACGAGTCGTTCTCGAACGCGATCGGAGATATCGTCGAGGAGGGTATCGAATCGGGGCGATTCGACGACGACGTCGATCCCGATGCGGTCGCATCGTTCCTCACGACGTTCGTCAACGGCGTCCAAACGAGGCACGTCGGCGTCGGTCACCCGCCCGAGGAGTCCGCTGACGCACTGAAAGAGTACATCGCGGAGACGCTCTGTGCAGGGGACGTCGCGCCCGACAACATCGAACTGGGTGCGGAAGCGGCCGGAGTCGGGAGCGCGACTGAATGAGCCTCCGAAACCGTATCGGCTCGCTGTTCAAGGGGCCGGAGGAGCTGAATCTGACGAGCGGAGACATCGGTCGGCCGCTGTTCTATCTCTCCTTGCCGATCGTCATCACGAACCTCCTCCAGACGGCGTACAACCTCGCCGATACCTTCTGGCTCGGCCAGTACAGCACGGAGGCGCTGGCGGCGATCAGTTTCGCCTTTCCGATGGTATTCCTGCTCATCTCGCTGGGAATGGGCCTCTCGGTCGCCGGGAGCGTCCTCGTCGCCCAGCACACCGGGGCGGGCGAAGAGGGCGAAGCCGAGTACGCGGCCTCTCAGACCGTGGCGTTCGCCACGTTGGGCTCGATTCTACTGGGTGTAGTCGGATACTTCGCCGTCGGCCCGTTCATTAGTTTTCTCGGGGCTTCGCCGGACGTCCAACCGCTCGCGGCGGGGTATATGCAGGTGATCTCCGCGGGGATGCCGTTCATGTTCGGTTTCTTCGTGTTCATTGCGCTGATGCGCGGTTACGGCGACACCGTCACCCCGATGCTCGTGATGTTGGGCTCCGTCGTGCTGAACATCGCGATCGACCCGATCCTGATCTTCGGGTTCGACGGCAACCCGCTCTTCGGGATGCTCGGCCTGCGCGGCGTGGAAGCATCGCTTTTCGCATCGACTGGCTACACGGGATCGGGAGTCGCCGGGGCGGCGATCGCGACGATCTTCTCGCGCGCCTTGGCGTTCGTCGTCGGGATCGTCGTGATGTTACAGGGCGTCCGCGGGGTGATGATCCACCCGAGTCAGATGCGGCCGAACTTCGGGTACCTCCGAAAGCTCGTCGATATCGGCCTCCCCGCGTCGGTCGAAGTGACCGGACGTGCGCTCTCGGTCAACCTCCTGCTGATCGTCGTCGGGATGTTTCCGACGACCGTCGTCGCCGCCTTCGGTATCGGCGTCCGCGTCTTCTCCGTCATCTTCCTGCCCGCGATTGCGGTCGCACGCGGCGTCGAAACGATGACCGGACAGAATATCGGTGCCGGGAAACCCGATCGTGCCGGAACGGCCGCCGATTTCGCCGCGAAAACGATGTTCGTCGTCCTCACGGTGCTCGGCGTCGTGGCGATCTTCGCCGCAGAGCCCATCATCGCCGTCTTCACGAACGATCCGGCCGTGATCGAAGAGGGAAGCAACTTCCTCCGGTGGGTCGCGCCCAGTTTCGGATTCATCGGCGTGATGCGCGCCTACTCGGGGAGCTTCCGCGGTGCCGGGAAGACGCTGACCGCCGCCGCGATCTCGATCTTTATGTTAGGAGTGATCCGGATCCCGGTGGCGTATTTCAGCTCACTGCGTATCGGAGCTGAGGGTATCTGGTCGGCGTTCCTCATCTCGAACGTCGTCGGTGCCACTATCGCCTTCGCGTGGTACCGGCGAGGCACGTGGCGGGCGGGGTCCGTTCGCCAGCCGACACCAGCCGACGACTAGCGTACCGACCCGCAAACCGGTTTCACAGGCAGGTAGCGGCAGCCGACGGCATCGAAACGAGGAGTGTGAAAACGTCGCCGACGAGGGGAAGTCTTTCGCTCGCCTTCGGCCTCTCGGACGACTCGGTGCGATCTACGGAATAAACAAGGCGAGTGCCTCGGGGTCGTCCGAAACGGCGTAGCCGTTTCGTGATGACGAGAGACCCTAGGTCTCTCAAACCACTTGACCCCGAGGCGGTTCACAGTCGGTCGTCGTCGAGATCGCCGGGATCGGACGCCGTGTCGAAGAGGTTGTTTTCCGCACCCTGCATAAAGTCGTCGCCGGGCTCGCTGTCGTCGACGATATCGACGTTGTAGGCATCGATTCCCATCGTGAGGAGCTCCTCGACGGCCTGCTCTTCGGTGACGAACTCTTCATCGACTAGCTGTTCGAACTCGCTGAGGAGTTCGTCGGGCAGCGTGACTTCGACGATTGGCATTGAAACCCGGTTCGTCCTCCGGGTACTTGAGTTGTGGGCTTCGACATCTGGTCGTGTTCACTTTGGAGCATTGAGCCAAGTAGCGAACGCTTGGAGCCAATTTTCGGCTGGTTTCGGCTCAGGGTGGCTGAAACAAGATCTCAGTTACTGCGGTCGTTGTCGTCGGAAACAGCCGCAGATGCAGCAGATCGTTTGTGTCGGGACCGATGGAATTCAGGAGAGCGGGGCTCTCGTGAGTAATCCAGAACACAGAGCGTTCCGGTCACAGCGTACAGCTAGAGTTGCGGACCATTGACTCGAACCACACCGCCTCACTCTTCATCTCGTAGTGGTTTCCGTCTGAGGCGTCTCAGGTGGCTGAATCACCAGCCGTTCGATTCGTGCGTCATCGATGGCATCGACGCGAAGGACGTACCCCTGCTGTTCGACTCGGTCACCGATCTCCGGCTCTCGTCCGAGTTGACTAAAGACGAATCCGCCGATCGTCTCGACCCCGTCGACCTCGAACGTAGCGCCGAGACGTTCGTTCACCTCTTGGACTGGGACGCCGCCGTCGACGACGTACGTTCCGTCGTCTCGTTGCTCGATAGCGGGGCCCTGCGGTGCCGTGTCGAATTCGTCTCTGATGTCGCCGACGATCTCCTCGAGGATGTCCTCGATGGTTACGATCCCCTCGAAAACGCCCCATTCGTCGATGACAACAGCGATCTGCCCGCCTCCGTGCGTCTGAAACTCGGCGAGAATCGCGTCGATCCGTCGCGTCTCCGGGACTACCAGAACGTCCCGTGCGAGGTCACGTGCGGTGACTGAGTCGCGATCGACTTCGTTTTCGCTCGCCCGAAGGATGTCCTTCGCGTGAACGAACCCGACTGGCTTGTCCCCGGCTTCGTCGAGGACGATGTAGCGAGTGTAGGTTCCGCTGGCGGCGACCGCGCGAAGGTCTGAAAGCGCCATCGAGGCGGACACGGTTTCGACGTCGGGGCGCGGCACCATAATCTCGCGGGCGAGCGTGTCGCCGAGCTCGAAGACGCTCTCGATCATCTCGACCTCGTCGAGGTCGACGTGTCCCGTCTCCTCCGAGCGCGTGAGGATCATCAGGATCTCTTCTTCGGAGTGGGTTTCCTCGCTCTCGGACGCCGGCGAGACGCCGACGAGGCTGGTGAAGTAGTTGGCGGTGCCGTTGAAGACGATGAGGCCGGGCAAGAACAGGTAATAGAAGAATTTCATCAGCGGCGCAACGAGGAGCGCCACGCGCTCGGCCTCTTGGATGGCGAAGGTCTTGGGTGCGAGTTCCCCGAACACGACGTGGAGGAACGTGATGAAGCCGAATCCCAGCGCGAACGCAACGAGATGAATCACGCCGGCGGGCAGCAGTTGCCCGAGAACCGGTTCGATGAGCGCTGCGACAGCCGGTTCACCGATCCATCCGAGGCCGAGTGAGGAGAGCGTAATCCCGAGCTGGCTGACGGCGAGATAGCCGTCGAGGTTCTCGATTGCGTCCTGTACCAGCCCCGCACCGGGTTTCCCGCGGTCGACGAGCGCAGCCACCCGGGTCGGCCGGATTTTCACGAACGCGAATTCGGCGGCGACGAACACCCCGTTCATCACGACGAGGAAGAAGGCGAGCAACAGCCCACCAATAGAGATCAACTCGACCATACTCCAGTATTGGCGTGTGGGGTCTTGTAGGGGGCGGCTGCTACGCGCAGCTGTAGCGCACGTCCAAGTCGAACATCCGTCGAGTCACAGCCCCCAAAAGAACGCGATACCGGCCGTCGTGACAACGGTCAGGATGAGCTGGAGCGGTGCACCGACGCGCGCGAAATCGGTGAACTTGTAGCCGCCAGGCCCGTAGACCATAAGGTTCGTCTGGTAGCCGACCGGGCTGAGCAGCGGTGTGCTGGCGGCGAACGTCACCGCGAGGGCGAACGCGAAGGCGTTGACGCCGAGTTGTTCCGCGACCTCGACGGCGATGGGAAGCATCAGCACGACGCTGGCGTTGTTGCTCACCATCTCCGTGATGATCGCGGTGCCGAGATAGAACGTCGCGAGCATCGCGATTGGAGGGAGCACGGCGCTCCCGGCGACGATTCCCGTCGCGATCAGGTCCGCCGTCCCGGAGGCCTCGAACGCGATGCCCAGGGGGATGACCCCTGCCAGCAGGAAAATGACGTCCCAGTCGACGGCTTCGTAGGCATCCGCAGGGCGGAGGATGCCCGAGAAGAGCATCGCCACCACACCGGCGAGGGCGCTGACCATAATGGGGAGGTACTCGAGGGCGGCCAGTCCGACGACGCCGGCGACGATCCCCAGCGCGATGGGGATCTGCCGCCGATCGAACTCCTCCCAGCGCTCGTCACTGGAGACGACGACGTTGGTGTCGGCCCGAAGCCGGTCTCGGACGTCTGCGCTCGTCTGCACGAGCAACACGTCTCCGGCCTGTAGGTCGACGTCTCGGAGGCGCTGGCGGATCACCTCGTTGCCCCGGCGGATCGCGAGGACTGTCGCGTCGAACTCACGCTCGAAGCCGGCGACGCCATCTCGCCTGTTCGACCACGGTCCGGGGAGTAACACAACCTCCGTGAGCGAAGTCTCCACCTCGGTATCATCCGCTTTCCCGTTTCCGTCCCCTTCGGCTTCTTCATCGTTCTCATCGGCCGTCGGGCTGACACCGGCTACTGCCGGTGGCTGGTTCCACGCGTGGTGTTCCGGCGCGAACCCCTCGGGGAGCGGTTCGTCCTCGTCGGCTGCGGCGTCGCGGAGTTCCGGAAGGAGGACGAGGTGTTCGTTCTCGATGACCTGTTCGAGCGTCTCTTGGCTCGCTCTCACCGAGAGGACGTCGCCGGCGCGGATCCGCTCGCTCGGGAGGCCGCGGACGATGCTGCGGCCGTTGCGCACGATCTGGAACACGTCCAAGTCGAGGTCGCCGCGACGCAGCTCTCGCACCTGCGATCCGACGAGATCGGAGTCCTCGTGCACGACGACGTCGGTCAGGTAGTCGGCCATCCCGAACTGGTCTGTAGGGGACCCCTCCGCGGTGATCCGGGCGGGCGTGAGGTATCGCCCAACGGTCAGCAGATAGACGATACCGACGGCCAGTACGACGGCCCCCAGTTGTGTGAACTCGAACAGGGAGAACGGCTCGCCGGTCGGGCCGATCTGCGCCCAGATATCGCTCGCAAGCAGGTTTGTCGACGTCCCGATGACGGTGAGCGTCCCGCCCATCATCGAGGCGAACGACAGCGGAATCAGCAGCTTCGACGGCGAGGTCCCAGTCTTCCGGGCGAGGTTCGTGACGGCGGGGATGAGCACTGCGACGATGGGCGTGTTGTTGACGAAGCCCGCCGACGGACCGGACAGCCCGACCGTCGCGAGGAGCTGTCGGAATTCGCTGTCGCCCGCGAACGACTCCATCTTCTGGGTGAGGATCTGGATGACGCCGGTCTGTCGAACGCCCTCGCTGAGGATAAACATCGCCAACACGGTGAGCGTCGCGGGGTTCGAGAAGCCTGACACGCCCTCCTCCGGGGAGACGCCCGTCCACGGACCGAGGAGGATGAGCGCGACCATCAACGCGATGGCAGTCGTGTCGATCGAGACCGGCTGGAGAACGAACAGGGCGAGTGCGACGGCGACGACGGCGAGCACGACGAACACGTCGGGAGAAACAGGCAGCTCTACCGGGAGCTGCTGGAGGAGTGTCGGCGTCGCCAGTGCGAGTTCGTGTAGTGGCTTCGTCACCGAATCAACTGTGTATGGATCCTAGTGGGGCCCACATAGTAGTACGGTTCTCGCCGCTCTGTCGCCGAACTCAGGTGGCGTCCATCGGCACCCGGCGAGGTACGTGCCGTGGGAACCGCTTTGTCAGTGACCCACGACTGAAGTCGTGGGCTTGTCAGTGGACTCCCCTTCTGCCGACGCAAAATCGGAGGCGGTGTAATCGCCGTTCAGGTTCAGCGTCCCTGACTTCAGCGCACACTGACAGGGTGCGCCTCCACTCGAAGACGTCTGCCCCGAGTGGAGACGTTTGAGAAGTTTACGAGCGATGTTCTTGCTCGCATTATAGTCCGCGTTCAGTTCGTACTCACACTTCTGACACACGAACTGGTGCTTCGACTGCCGATTGTTCTCGTGCGTAAATCCGCACGACGAACACCGCTGAGACGTGTACGCAGGACTCACCTGCTCGACCTCGATACCGAACATCTCGGCTTTGTATTCGGTGTACTGGTAGAGGCGTCGAAATGCCCATATGTGGAATCGCTTTGCACTAGCCAGTCGCTTGCGAATGTCGGTCAGATTCTCAAACGCGACGTGCGTACAGTCGTGGTCGCGGGCTTCTTCGAGAATCCGATTCGACGCTCGGTGGAGTTCGTCGTAGCAGCCGCTCGCGACATATGCGGTTCGGCTCTTCTCCCCGTTGACGGCGGCGAACACACAGTCAAAGTCTCCATCACGCGGCTGAACTCGCGCTTGCGAGCGACGGGAGGGTTGCAGCGGCGTCATCGTGAGCGGAGCGAACGAGGGCCACGAGACGGAATCTCGCGCGGTCGCGGGACATCGAGAGTTGTGTCTACTGAAGCACGGTCCCACCAGCCAACTTGGGCTTGTAACCACGTTTCCGCGGTCGGTGGGTGACGTGACTGAAATGGTTTGGAATCGAGGAAGATCGTTATTATATCTCATAAAATGTGTTTTCTAATACTACTTCGATCGCCGTAGATCTCGACATAAAACGGAGGTTTTCTCGGTGGAGTGCTCCGTGAGGATCGTCAGAATCATCGACGAGAAACACGGTATCTTCGACATCGTGTTTCTCAGCTAGCTCAATGGGGATTTCTCGTGCAATTGGGATTAGTACACGGAGGGAGTCGAGAGCGGAGAGTTCTGTTGGTTTCAGGGTCGACAGCAGCGTACAGCCTGCACTCTTATCGTTGACTCGGATCGCCTTTCGATCGACAGCAACGCGATCCGTGATCGCACCGCCTACTGGCTGTAAGTCAGTCTTCTGAACTCAATAGGAACTGCTGCTCGACTCCGTTTGATACCGAATTTCTAAAGCTGAGAAACAGTATTCGAAACCGATATCATCAAGATAGGGCTGACAATGAGATCGCAGGGTGTCCGCTCTCGCTCCACAACCACCGTGTCAATCCACTCGGACGAATAAATGAGGCGGGTGATTTCTGGATAGAAACGAGAAGATCGCTCCGCTCGTTCTCAACTTACCACCGACCGGAAGTCCGGTCTGGGTTATTTGTTGCTTAGCGACGCCAGCCGGTGCATCTCGCCTTTCATCGCCGGATACAGATCCCGGTACACGTCGTAATACTCGTCGTACGTCGCCGTCCGCTCGGGATTTGGTGTCGTCGTGGTCGCCACCGTCGTCGACGTTTTGAGCATATCATATCCGTCGAACACGCCGCTTCCGATCCCTGCGAGATACGCGCTGCCCAGCGGCGCGCCCAGCGGATTGCTGACATATTCCTGTTCGTACCCCGTGATGTCGCTGACGATCTGTCGCCAGAGGTCGCTCTGTGCGCCGCCGCCGATAGCGAAAGTCCGTCCGATCGACACGTCGCCCTGCTCCATCATTTCGAGGTTGTGTCTGAACCCGTACCCCACTCCTTCGAGGATCGCTCGATACACGTGGTATTTCGTGTGTGAGAGCGTCAGCCCGGCGATCGTCCCCCGAGCCTGATCGTCGTTGAGCGGGGTTCGGGATCCGCTGAAGTACGGGAGCACGACGAGTCCCTCCGAGCCGGGATCGATCTTCGCCGCCTCCTCGGTGAGGTGGTCGTATTTCGCCTTTCCGACCCCATCGTCGAGCACCGCGTCGCCCGCGAACCGGTCCGCGAACCACTCCGTGATCGCACCCGATGTCGCCATCCCGCCACCGACCGCGTACTTGCCTTCCACGCTGTGCGGCGTCGACCATAATCCGGGAACCGTCCGCGGTTCGGCGAACGTGGAGTAGACGACGCCGGTCGTCCCGTACATAAACACGGTGTCGCCGGGATCGACGCCGCCGACGCTCAGCAGCGACGCGATCGCGTCGACCGCGCCGGTCACGACTGGGGTCCCGACCGCGAGTCCGGTCTGTTCGGCGGCGTCGGGCGTGACCGCGCCGGCGATCTCCGCCGACCATTTCGTCTCGGGCAGCAGTTCGGGGTCGAGCCCGGCCAGCTCGAACATCTCTGTATCCCACTCCAGTTCCCTGAGATTGTAGAGAGGGCTGAAAAAAGAGGCCACGGCGTTGTCCATCACGTGCTCGTCGGCGAGTTGGGAAACGACGTACCCGACCGCGTCGACGATGGTCTCCGTCCGCTCGAAAATCTCCGGTTCGTTGCGTTTCAACCAGAGGATCTTCGCCCCAGCCGACTGAAACGAAAGCGAGTTGCCGCACACCTCGAAGATTCGGTCCTCACCGATCCACTCGTTGAGGAGTTTGATCTCTTCCCCGGCGCGTGTGTCGACGCCGTATAGCATTCCGGGCCGAAGCGGAGCGCCCGACTCGTCGAGCGGTAACACGCTCGGTGCCAACCCGCTGATCCCGACCCCGGCGATCTGCTCGGGAGTGATTTCCGACTCCGTCAGCAGTTTCCGGGTTACGTCGATGAACTCACCCCACCAGACCTCGGTCGGGTCGTGTTCGACCCACCCCGGCTCCGGCGTCGACACCCCGTGCGGGATCGACGCCGACTCGATCACGTTGAGATCGGGATCGATCAGGAGCCCCTTCGAGTTTGTGGTCCCGATGTCGAAGCCGAGCAGACACTCGTCCATAACCGTCGTTGATTATGGACTGTGTTATAACAGTTGCGCCGCTGGAGGAGGCTCTCAGGACCGTTGTCGGATCGCATCCGCGGCGAGCGTGATTCCGGTGATCATACTTTCGGGCTCCGCGATTCCCCGACCGGCGATGTCGTAGGCGGTCCCGTGAAGCGTCGTGGCCCTAACGAACGGGAGTCCGAGGATGAGGACCGTCGCGCCGACGCCGCCGCCGTCGACGTGGCTATTGACGAAGAGCGGAATGTGCCCCTGGTCGTGGTACATCGCGACCAGACAGTCGTAGTCGTCATCGAGTGCCCGGTTGAACGCGCTGTCGGGCGGGAGCGGTCCCGACGCGTCGATTCCCTCTTCAAGGGCCGCTTCGACCGCGGGGGCGATCTCCTCGTCGTCGAGTGTTCCGATCACGCCGCCGTCGCCCGCGTGGGGGTTGATACCGACGACGCCGAGCAAGGGGTCCTTGATCCCGGCTTCGGGCAGCTTCTCGTGAGTGACCCGGATGGATTCGAGGACGTTTTCGGTGGTGACGCGCTCGATCGCCTCCGACAGTGGAACGTGAATGCTGAGGTGGGTCACGTAAATCTCGCCATCGGTCAGGAGCGCGGTGTGGCTCTCCGTGTTGGTTCGATCGACCATCATATCGGTGTGCCCGGCGTACTCGCTGCCCGCCATTCCGATCGCCCGTTTGTGAATCGGCCCGTTGCACAGTCCGTCGACCTCACCGGAGATCGCGAGGTCGATGCTTCTGTCCACGTATTCGAGACTCACCCGTCCGTTCTCAGCGCGGAGATCGCCGAACTCGAACTCGTCGACGTTGTCGAAATCGATGACGTCGACGAAGCCGTCGTCCGTTATCTCGTTGCTACCGTCGGTCCGGTGGAGACCGACGTCGATCCCGTACCGTTCTGCGAGCGTCTCAAGGTGGTCGTAATCGCCTAGGACGACGACGGTCGCGGCCTCCCGGACGCGGTCGCTCGCGACGGCTTTGAGCGTCACTTCGGGACCGATTCCGGCGGGATCGCCCATCGTCACGCCGATGACTGGCTTTCGTGTCGACACGGTCCCCTGTGCCGCGAGATGGTATTTAAAATTTGTCCAGTTCACGGGCGACAACCTCGTACCGAAACCCAATCGCTAGTTGATCTGTGAGCGTCGGTCGATCCTCGTCCGTAAGGAAAGTTTATAGTAAATACTTGCTCACTGTAGGGCTATGGAGCCAGTACTGGTGGGTGTCGACGCGGGCACTACGAACATCAAGACCGCGGCGTTTACCCTCGACGGGGAGGAGATCACCCAAGCGACGCGCAAAACACCGCTCGAAGCGCCGCGGGACGGGTGGATCGAACAGGATATGGCAGCGACTTGGGATCGGACCGCCGCGACGATCCGTGAGGTTGTCGAATCCCTCGCCGACGCCGAGGTGGTCGCCCTGGGCGTGACTGCGCAGGGCGACGGCTGCTGGCTGCTTGACGACGACGGTGATCCGGTCAGGGACGCCATCCTCTGGTCCGACGGCCGAGCAGCGGGGTATCTCAACGACTGGAAGGATGACGGCACGGCCGATCGGATCCGACAGATCACCGGCAGCGACCTGTTTGCGGGGGCCGCGCTGCCCATCCTCCAGTGGCTCGCGGACAACGAACCGGAGGCGATCACCGACGCCGACACGGTGTTGTTCTGCAAAGACTGGATCAAATACCGATGTACGGGCGAACGCGTGATGGACTACAGCGACGCGTCGCTGCCGTTCCTCGACATCGACCAGTTGGAATACTCCTCTACGGTCCCGGACCTCGTCGACGTTCCCGGATTAGCCGAGATGCTCCCCCCGCTGGCACCCGGCAGCGAAGTTATCGGAACCGTAACCGACGTTGCGGCTGACCGGACGGGACTCCCGGTTGGAACTCCCGTCGTTTCCGGGTTGATCGACGTCGCGGCGAGCGCGATCGGCTGCGGTGTGGTCGAGCCCGGGGACAGCTCCTCGGTGGTCGGGACCACGTCGCTCAACCAGACGTTTCTTTCGTCGGTTCCCGAGGAACTGACGGGCCACGGGTTCACGCTGGCGCTGTCTGAGGGCCTCTACTGCCGGGCGATGGCGTCGATGGCGGGGACCCCGAACCTCGATTGGGTGCTGTCGGAACTGACGCCAGACTGGGACTTCGCGGACGCCGAGCGCGCGGCGAAGGATGTCCCTGCGACGGCGAAAGGGCTCCTGTATCATCCGTACCTGAGCGCAGCGGGCGAGCGGAGTCCATTCAACGATCCGGACGCTCGCGGGCAGTTCGTCGGCCTGTCGCCGAACCACAGCCGAGCGGATGTGCTCCGAGCCGTCTACGAGGGAGTCGCACTCGCGATGCGGGACTGCTACGAGCACATCGAGACCGACGCCGATCGGATTAGGATGAGTGGCGGCGGCGCGCGATCGGACCTGTGGTGCCAGCTGTTTGCGGACTGCATCGACGCGGAGATTACCGTGCCGACCGGCGATGAGTTTGGCGCTCGGGGCGTCGCGCTCTTGGCCGGCGTCGGGGCCGGCGAGATTGATGATCTGGCGTCGACCGTTCGGGAGACGACGACGTACGAACAGGTGTGGAAACCGCGCGACCGGTACGTCCGGATTTACGACGAGTGGTACGGCACCTACCATAAGACATACGAACAAATGAGATCTGTATGGCATCAGCGGGCGCGAACTGTCGACCGGCTTCGGGAGGAGACGGGGCTCTCCTACGAGGCGTGACTGCAACGACGCTGTCGATGCCGGGGGCATGCGGTCGGATTTCTCGGGCTCGGAGCGGGATAACGACCAAATGTATATGACGGCTCTGGCCGTTGACGGCGTATGGAAGTCAGCAACTACGAACTGTTCGAGGTTCCGCCCCGGTGGGTCTTCCTCCGGCTCGAAACCGACACCGGACTGGTCGGCTGGGGGGAACCGATCGTAGAAGGGCACGCCCGGACCACGGTTACCGCCGTCTCTGAGATCATCGACAACTACCTCATCGGCAAGGACCCGCTGGATATCGAGCGGCACTGGCAGGCGATGTATCGCGGTCGGCACTTCCGCGGAGGACCGATCCTGATGAGCTCAATCGCGGGTATCGACCAAGCGCTGTGGGACATCAAAGGCAAACACTACGGCGCGCCTATCTACGATCTGATCGGCGGACGTACCCGCGATAGGATCGAGGTCTACCAGTGGATCGGCGGCGACACCCCCGCCGAGCTGGCGGATGCGGCGATTATGGCAGTCGAAAACGGATACAACACGCTCAAGATGGCACCGATCGGACAGTTCCGGCGGATCGATTCCCCGGCGACGGTCTCGAAGGCCTGCGAGCGTGTCGGCGCCGTGCGCGACGCTGTTGGTGACGACATCGACATCGCAGTCGACTTCCGCGGTCGAGTCACGAAAGGGATGGCCAAGTGGACAGCGGCCGAGATGGACGAGTACGACGCGATGTTCTACGAGGAACCGTTGCTGCCCGAACACTTCGACGCGCTCCCCGACGTTGCCGCCCACAGTAAGACGCCGCTGGCGTCGGGCGAACGGATGTACTCCCGGTGGGAGTTCAAACGCACGATCGACGAGGGGCTCGTGGATATCGTCCAGCCGGATCCCTCACACGCCGGGGGCATCTCGGAGACGAAAAAGATCGCCAGCGCGG